>JBEDUI010000046.1:0-50721 GCA_040414495.1 Mycobacteriales bacterium | reverse complement strand
ATGCCGGTGAGCCCGCCGGACTCCCTGGCATTTCACAATCCCGGAAACATCCTGAGCAATATTTCCGAACCGGCTCCGGGCAAGCCGGTGTCCATCGGCCTGATGGCAGAGACGCCCGGACTCAGCCTCGACTCCGCCGTGAACGGCCCGGTCCAGCTCAGCTATACCCCGCCACCCGGCGTCACCGCGCCGGCTGGCAATCCGTCAACCGTGACGATGACCGGCGGCCAAGCGAATTTCACGCTGACGTTCCCCCAGGCCGGCTACTACCGCGTAGCCGCCACCGGACCGGGCGGCAGCTTGGGCTGGGCCACCATCGACGTCGGCACCACACCGGCCACTGCACCTGCGCAGTAGCCCTGACCACCAGGGCGTGTTGCTAAATGATTGTCTTCTGGCCCCCGAACTGTCGACGGCCACGCTGTTTTCTCATGATCACCGGCGCGATTGCTGCCGGCGGGTTCTGTATCACCGGCGGGTTGTACGGCACCGTCGGCGGAACGATTCTCTTCGGCGGGGCGCCCAGACCCATCGGTCAGGTCGCGGAATTCGTTGCCAGCGCGGCATATCCGGTGCTGCTGGTGGCCTCGATGCTGCCGTTGGCGGCTTGTCTGATCAGCCTGGGCGTGACCGTGGTCCAGGAGCGGTCGCCGCCGGTCTGGATCGGTTGGTTCACCGAGGTGATGGGCGTCGTCCTGCTGCTCAGCGTCCTGTTCATACCGCTCTTCGCCGCTGTCCTCTTTGGACTGGTCCTCGGCATCGCGCTCACCGTACGCCCCGGGCCCTTCGTACCGGCAATTCCGGATACGATCCAGGCCGACCGGACCCCGGTGGCCTAGACCGCACCCAGATGGACCTCGTATCCGCTCAGCCCTTGACCGCGCCCGCGGCCAATCCCTCCACCAGGAAGCGCTGCGCGAAGCCGTAGGCCAGTACCACCGGGACACTGATCAGGATCGATGCGGCCGAGAGTTGACCCCACGGCACAATGTCGCCGACGATCATCGACTGCATGCCCAGGGGCAGCGTCTTGGAGCCGTCACCGGTGATGAACACGAACGCCAACAGGAATTCGTTCCAGGCATTGGTCAACGTGAACAACGCTATAGCCAGCAGGGCCGGGCGCATCAGAGGCAGGATGACCCGGGTAAAGGCCTGGATCCGGGTCGCGCCGTCGGTCATGGCCGCCTCTTCCAGCTCCGCTGGAATTCCCCGGAAATAGCCCATCAGGAACCAGCACGCGAACGGCAACGTGAACGTCGGATAGGTGATGATCAACGACCACAAGCTGTCGATGACGTGCAGGTCGCTCAGGATCGCGTAAAGCGGAATGAACAGCAGGGCACCCGGCATCATGTACGTCAGCAGGACCGTGCCGCTCAACGTCCGTCCACCCCGGAATCGCAAGCGGGCCAGGGCGTACGCGGCCAGAGCGGCCAGGACGACGGACGCGACCGTCGACACCCCGGCGACAATGATCGTATTGCGGAACCACAGCCCGAACGGCTGATTCGAGGTGAGATTGCGGAATTGCTCGAACGTCCACGGTCGCGGCCACAGCAGACTGCTGCGCGTCGTGATCTGCAGATCGGGTTTGAACGCAGTGACGACAATCCAATACAGCGGCGCCAGGACGAAGAACAGCAGCAGCGCCATGCCCACCCAGATCGGGATCCGGGCCGTGCGGCCACCGGCCGATTTCCGATCACCCCGCGCGGAGAGCATTTCCCAGACCGTTCCGATGAGCATGCCGAGGCCGATCAGCACGGCCAGAACGATCGCTACCTTCACCAGAAGCCCGCCGTCGATCCAGGCCAGAAGGGCGACGATCAGAACGGATGGCACAATCCAGAAAACCCTGCTATGCCGGCCGATCGCGCGCCCGACCGGGCCGGGCGTGGTCGCGGCGCCGGGGCGCAGATAGCGGGCCGCGGCGAAGATCAGCAGAGCGGATATCGGCAGCAGCATGATGGCAGCGGCCGAACCGAGACCGGGTTGTAATTGCTGGATCGCCTGCTGGTAGGCGTACAACGTGTACATCGCGGTCGAACTGCCCGGCCCGCCCTGGGTCATGAGCCAGACCAGATCGAAGTTGTTGAATGTCCACATTGTCGAGAGCAGGGCGCTGACCAGCATGACGTACCGCAGGCCGGGCAGGGTGACGTTGGTGAAACGACGCCAGGCCGACGCACCGTCGATCGCCGCCGCTTCGTACAACTGGGAATCCAGGACCTTCAGCCCAGCCAGGAAGTTGATCGTGAAGAACGGAATGCCTTTCCAGATGTTCACGACGATCACGGCCGGCATCGCGGTGTGCACATCGCCCAGCCAGGCGGCCGGCCACTGGTGGACCAGGTGCAGCGATTTGAGCACCGGGCCAAGATGCAGTTCGTTGAGCGTGTAGTTCAGGCTGCCGAATAGCGGGTCGAAGATGGAACGCCAGCTGACGGCGGTGACGACCGTCGGAATGATCCAGGGCAACAGCACCAGAGCGGTCGCGAATCCCTTCCACCGCTTCAGATGATGCAGCAGCAGCGCGGCCATCAGACCGAGCGTGATCTTGAACAGTTCGGAGTAGATGGTGAATTCGATCGTGTTTTTCAGGGCGGTCCGAAAGAACTCGTCATGCCAGAGCGTCCGGTAGTCGTTCCAACCGATGAAGACGTTGGAGCCGCCGTGCCGGGCGGTGAAGCTGAGCCGGATGGCGTCGATGAATGGAAGGGCCACCAGCGCCAGCAGCAATATCACCATGGGCGCGATGAACAGATAACCCTCGCGCCAGTCGGCGCCGAACAGCCGGCGGGTCCTCGGAACCCGCCGGGAGGGCGGGCTTGGCTGCGGCCGCGCCCGCTCCCGCAGCATCGTCATTGCTTGATACCGAGCTGTTCGAAGGTTTGCACCATCCGGTGATTCGCTGTTTTCACCGCACTCTTGACACTCTCGTTCTTCTGCACGATCTGGCCCATCATGTCGGTGAGGATGTAGGCCTGCAGCACGGCATCGTGGCCCGAACTCGGGGCCTGCGGGAAATGCAGCCCGGTGCTGGTTGGCAGCGGCAGCTTCTTGGTCACGGTGGCGTGCGTGGCCTTGAAGATCGGATCGCCGTTCAGGTAATAGGGATCCTCGGTCCAGACGTTCGTCCACGCCGGCAGGACCAGACCGGCACCGGAACGCTTCACCAAGGCGAGGAACGTCTTTCCGGTCGCCATGTATTGCGCCACTGCCTTGGCCAGATCGGGATTCTTGGCGTTCTTGAAGATAACGAAGGCCGACAGGTCAGCGGTGGTGAGATTCGTCTTGGTGGCCGGGCCGGCGAAGCCGGGAATCACCGCTGTCTTGGGGTACACCGGGTTCTTGGTGTCCTTGGACTGGGCGTAAAGACTGGCCTGGTTGAGGGTCAGACCGACCGTGCCGGCAAGCCAGGCTTCGTTGTTGCCGGTGTCGGTCCAGCTCAGAATGCCCGGCGGCAGCATTTTCTTGTACTTGTCCTTGGTGAAGATGTCCGCGATGAAGCTGACGGCATCAATCGTCTCGGGTGAGTCGAATATGACCTTCCGGCCATCGTCGGCGTTGATGCCCCCGCCGTAGGTGTTGATGACACCTTCGATGAACCCGTTCGCATCGCCACCGCGATTGATGGTGACTCCCCAGCCGAACTGGTTCTTGGACGGGTCCGATATCTCCAGGGCCGCGTCGCGGGCATCGCTCCAGGTCTTCAGGTCCTCCGGTTTCACGCCCTTGGCCGACAACCAGTCCTTGCGGAGGAAGATTCCGGCGCCGATCGTGTAGAAGGGGATGCCCCACCATTTCCCGTCGATCTTCAGCGAGTCGGTGGCGGTCCCGGTCGGCGGTCCGAATTTGCCCGTCATGGCCTCGACGACGTCAGAGACGTCGACGATGTCGCCGAGGTCGTGCAGCTGGGCGACGAACCGGCCGGCCGAGACGAAGGCCATGTCCTGCACGTTGTGCGCCTTTACCGCCGCGTCCTGCTTGGCCACCAGGTTTCCGGCGTCGCCGTTGATTGTTGCGTTCTTGATTTTCGTGCCAGTTTGGGACGCGAAAGCCTGGTAGGCATCGGCGATTGCCTTGTCAGTACTGGTCAGGTACTGGGCCTGGGACAGCACCGACAGCGACTTGCTGCTGGCTCGCTTGGCCTCGGCGGCCAGCGCGCTGGAGACCTTTCCGTACGTCGGCTGCGGACCGGATTTACCGGAGGAGCTCCCACCGCACCCGGCCAGGCCGGGAATACTCACTGCTGCGCCGACGAGTGCGGCATTGGCCAGAATCTTTCTACGGCTGAAAGTGCGATCACGTTCCATGAGGGACTCCAGCTTCCGCCGAATATGACACACGGACAGTTATGCGACCAGCGCATTTACAGTGGTGCTGCCGCGAAAAACGGCACGGGACATGTGGTGGTTGCGGACCTTACAAAGACTCGCGGAATTACGTCAATGCCCTGTTATCACTTCGTTGCCAGCTGATCAACGCAGCGTCGAATAGCCCGACGGCGGCGGCCAATTCCATTCGCCGATCGGGTTACCCGACACGTCTCTATTCGTATTTCGAAAGAAAATTCCAGACCGTGTCAGAGCCGGCCGTACTTGTTGTAAACCTCAGCGACCGGCACGCCAGCCTGCACCTCCTGGCGGACTTTATCCTCGACGTCCTTCGCCTCCTCGGATTTGGCCAGGACCTCGTCGAGGGCATCCTGCGGAATAACCAGGACGCCATCGCCGTCGCCGAATATCCAGTCCCCCGGATCGACGCGCACCTGACTGGTGAGTGTGCCGGTAACAGATATGGGTATTTCCAGGTCGCGGATCCGGGACCGGTGCAGCGACTCGATCGGCGAGGTATATCGAGCGAACACCGCCAGGCCATCGATTTCCCGGACCAGCCGGCCATCCCGGATGCCGCCGTCAATGACCACACCGGTGGCGCCGCGGGCCCGGCTGGCGTTACTCATCAACTCGCCCCAGATACCGCTTTGTCGTTCCCCGGCCGCGGCCACGACCGCGACGCAACCGCGATACATATGGGTGAAAACCCCGAAATCCGCGAGCTTCGGGTTCGGCGTGATTTCCTCGCGGCGCCGCATATCCGGCCCGGCCGCGACGGTGTAGGCGGGCCCGGCGACCTGCATATCCGGGCTCAGCGGCGCGATGCCCAGGTCGATACATTGATTGGGCAGGCCCATTTCGTCCATAACGTCATAGACCACGGCCGAATACAGGGATTTCAGACGTTCGGCCGTATCCTCGATCTGCGCGCTTCGGTCGGCCATCCGGCACCTCACCTCACTCGAATACGCCGAACCCGGGAACGGCGTGAGCACGCACGCCATCCAGATCCGGCTCGATCCCGATACCGGGCGTATCGGGAATGGATATGTAGCCGTCCTTCACGATCGAGCCACTGCCGTCGGGCGCGACGACGTAGCTGTCCCAGACCTGGCGTTCCTCCAGCGCATGCCATTCCTGCACGAGGAAATTCGGAATCGCCGCGCATTGGTGCGACGTAGCCATCGTGCCGATCGGCGTGGAAACCAGATGGGGCGCGAAGGGTACATAATGCATCTCGGCGAGGTTGGCGATCTTCTTGCTTTCGGCCAGCCCACCGCACTTGGGTACGTCCGGCATCACGACGTCGACCGCGCCACGCTCCAGCAGATCGTGGAATCCCCAGCGCAGATAGCGGTTCTCCCCCGCGCAAATGGGCGTCGTCGTCTGGGCGCGGACGCGGGCCAGGGCATCCGCGTTCTCGGCCGGCATCGGTTCCTCGAGCCACATCAAATGGAACGGCTCGAGTTCGTTCGCGACGCGACACGCACTGGGCAGGTCGTAGCGTGCATGCATATCGACGCACAGATCCACGGCCGGACCGATCGCCTCCCGCACCGCGCCGACCCGCTCGATCATCGAATCCAACTCGGCCGCGTTCAGGGTGTGGTTGAACGCGTCAGCCTTGGCCGGATGGCTCAGGTTGTCGATGTCGAATTTGAGGGCGGTGAATCCTTCCTCGATCATGCGCTGGGCCCGATCAACGCACCCGGCGGCCGATCCGGCGGGATCATCACCGTCGCCGCAGTCGGCGTACAACCGGATACGGTCCCGAAATTTTCCGCCAAGCAGCCGATACACCGGCTGGCCGGCCGCTTTCCCGGCCACGTCCCACAACGCCAATTCGATTCCGCTCAAGGCAATGACAAAAACGCCGGCTTGAGCGCCGGCGAAGACTTTGGCGCGCCGCACTTTCTCCCAACAGCGCTCGACATCGCGCGGATCCTCGCCAATGAGCAGCCTCTTCATGGATTCGATCAAGCCAACGACACCGGCGGCGCCGGCGTCCGGATTAGCCTCACCGAAACCGGTGATGCCCTCGTCGGTGTCGATACGTACCAGCGTCGCCTGGCCGTGATAAGCCACGACCGCGGTCTTGATATCGACGATTCTCACGGCTGCCTCCCGGCTGCTCACCGGTACCCGCGCAACGGGGTGCACGACACCGTTCCTGCGAAGCATTCGATTGTGGCAACTTGTCAGATAAGCTGCTGAGATGACCAGGAGACAGGATGCGGCGGCTGCTGTCAAGGTCCGGACCCTCCCGGGCCAGGTGGCCTCGCACCTCGTCCCGCGCATCGCGGCTGGAGAATTCCCCGGCCGACAAGCGCCGTCGGAATCTGAGATATGCCAGGAATTCGGTGTCTCGCGTTCGGTCGCGCGCGAGTCGCTGAAGATATTGGCGTCGCTGGACATCGTGCAGATCGCCCAGGGCCGGCGGGTCACGATCCGGCCGCCGGAGGAATGGGACTACCTGAATCCGATGCTGGCCGAGTGGCTGCCCGAGCAGCAGGTACGTCAGCTGTTACGGGAATTGCACGGCATGCGGCTGCTGCTCGAGCCGGAACTTGCGGCGATGGCGGCTGATGGCATCAGCGCGGGGGCGCTCGACGAATTGCGCGGCCTACTGGAGCGAATGTCCGGGCTGGAGAATACGCCGGACGAATACCTGGAGGCCGACCTGGCCTTTCACATGGAGATCTGTCGCGCGGCCAAGAACCGGGTGCTGGACCGGATCATGTTCTCGGCCCGATGGTTGCTGACCGCCAGCCGAAAAGTTACCAACGAGGGACCCGAAAGCCTGCACCGGGCGACACGGGACCACAGCCGCGTCTTCGCCGCCATCGAAGCCGGCAATCCGGCCCGGGCCCGCCGGGCCATGCGGGCGCACCTGCAGCAGACGTTTCCGATTCTGGAGAAGGACCGGCCGCGCTGATACTCGGCGCCCTGCCGTCCACGGTTTGTCGGAGTACCGATTGCTTATGCAACGGAAATGGAATCCGTCGCGGCTGCCGGTGTGGCGTTCCTCCACAAGAAACGGCTATTCCATGTACGGCCAGCTGTGGTTACGGTGTGGCCCGTAACGACGTCTCGGGACACGCAGAGGGGTACGCGGCGGGATGGAACCGATCAAGGAATGGCCTGGGTCGGCATCGCGCTGGGACCGTGCCCGCCACTCGCTCGGCGGCGGGGTCAGCACCGGTCTGCGGGCCACCATGCCTCCGCATCCGATTTATTTCGACCACGGCGCGGGCAGTCGACTGTGGGATGTGGACGGTCACGAATACGTGGATTTTGTCCTCGGCTGGGGCCCGGTACTTCTCGGCCACAGTAATCCGGCCGTACTCGACGCGGTCGCGGCGCAGCTGCACCGTGGGCAGACGTACGGCTCCGGACACGACGGCGAGTTCGAGGTTGCCGAGCGGGTTTGCAAGATCGTCCCCGGAATCGAGCGAGTGCTCTGGTCGAACACCGGCACGGAGGCCGTGCAGGTCGCCCTCCGGTTGGCCCGCGCCGCCACCGGACGATCTCGATTCATTAAATTCGAGGGCCATTATCACGGCTGGTCCGATCCGATGCTCCTTGCCTATCGCCCAGCCGAGGATGGCCGGTTGGACACGCTGGGAAGTCGAGGACAGCTGGGGCGATCGCTGGAGGACGTACATACGCTGCCCTGGGGCGATATCGACACGGTGCGCCAGGTACTCGGTGATCCGAGTACGGACATCGCCGCCGTATTCACCGAACCCGCCCTGTGTAATTCCGGAGTAATCCCGCCGCCGCCGAAGTTCCTCGACGACCTACGCGACGCATGTGACGAGTTCGGCGTTCTCCTGATCTTTGACGAAGTCATCACCGGGTTCCGAATTGCCTACGGCGGAGCAATCGAGCGTTACGGTGTGAAGCCGGATCTCGCGATTTTCGCCAAGGCGATCGCCAATGGATTTCCGCTCGCCGCGATTGGCGGCCGTGCTGACCTGATCGACCAGACCGTCCACGGCGTTGTGCACGCCGGCACCTACAACGGCAATCCGATCGTTCTCGCCGCCGCCGCGGCGACCTTGGATGAGCTCGGACAGGCCGATACGTACAGTCGGCTGGACAGTCTCGGCGTCCGACTGGCCCATGGGCTGGGCAAGACATTCATCAAGCACGGAATCAACGCCGCGATCAATCAGCTCGGCCCGGTCGTACAGTGCGCCCCCGACATTGTCGAGCTCACCACGTTCCCGGAATTTCTGCGCTCCAACTGGTCGCTGTACGACACGATCGTTCTCGAATTGCTCCGACGCGGCGTATTCGCCCTTCCGGGAGGCCGATGGTACCTGTCCGCCGCCCACACCGACGTCGACATCGACCGGGCCATCGCGGCAATGAACGATGCCCTGGGATCGGAAGCGGTCGAGCAGGCCAGGTCGAAATTGAGCGAGGTGCAGCCATGAGCTCACAGACGGAGACGGGGCCGCATAGCCTCGATGGCGATTACATCATCAAGCCGGTCTATCGGGCGCTGATGTTGCTGCAGGCCGTGGGTGAGGCACGTCGCGACCTGACACTCGGCGAGATAAGCAGCCTCACCAATATCCCCAAGACCACCGCCTTCAAATACCTGCGCACCCTGTGCGCTCGCGGCTTTCTCGAACACGACCGCGAGCATGATCGTTATCGGCCCGGCCTGACGCTGTGGCGGCTTGGTCAGCTCTCCGATGACCGCGAGGTAATACGGCAGGTGGCCACACCGTACCTACACGCGTTACGTGATTCTTTCGAAGAGACAGCCAATCTCGGCATTCTCGCCGGTCGGGAAATCATCTATCTGGACGTGGTGGAGAGCAGACGCAGTCTGCGCATGCGGGCAGCGATAGGACAGCGCGACACAACGTATTCCACCGGACTGGGGAAAGCGATACTTGCCTTTCTCGGGGACGATGAGTGGCGAGAGCACGTCCCGAAACAGTTGACCCCCCGGACAGCCAGCACCGTCACCTCCGTAAAGGCTCTTGAGCAGGAACTCCGCACCGTCCGCACCCACGGTTATGCGATGGACCGTTGCGAAAATGAGGACGGGTTAATCTGCATAGCGGCGCCCATCCTTGCCCGCGACGCGCAGGTCATTGCGGCGCTGAGCGTATCTATGCCAATGAGCCGCTGCACAAACAGTCTGCAGCATCAGATCATCAACGCGTTGACCGAGGCGACCGGCGGCGCGTCCGAGAAGCTCGGCTATATACGGCCCCATAACTCTTGTCGAGGACTTATCCCATGACACCCACACAGCCCAGCCGACGAAGATTCCTTCAGAGTGCCGGTGGCGCGGCCATCGCCGGATTGTCGACGCCATTGCTCGCCGGCTGCGGAAACGGCAAAGACAATAGTGCTGCCCGCAACGAGGCCGTAAAGTTGCCCGCGTACGCGCCACGCTACGCCCTCAAGCCCGATCTACCGGTGCTGACCAACGGCACGCCGGGCGCGTTGTTCGAATATCCCGCGCGGCCCAAGAAACTCTATGACGCACCCCCGGCCAAGGGCGGCACGATCAGTGTGCTCAAGATGATCGACAACGGGCCGCCGGTACCGATGGCCAAAAACCATTATTGGCAGGAGCTGAACAAGCGACTGGGCGGCCAGCTTCAGCTGTCCAACGTATCCACACCGGACTACACGGCGAAATTGGCGACGACCATCGCCAGCGGCGATCTTCCCGACATCGTCCAACTGCCGACATCCGTGCCGCACCTGGCCGACGTGCTCGCCAAGGAATTCCAGGAACTGACGCACTGGCTTTCCGGCGACGCGATCAAGAACTACGTGGGCCTGCCCGCCATGAGTACGACTTCTTGGAAGAACGTCGTATTCAACGGTGGCATTTGGGGCATCCCCTGGCAGCTTGGCCTACCCGCGTCAATTCTGGAGATCCGGCAGGACCTGGTGGAGGAGAAGGGGCTCACCACTGCGCTCTCCAACGGACAGGACTTCCTGAACCTGTGCGCCGCGCTGACCAACCCGAGGAAGAACACCTGGGCCGTCGGCACAACCGACACCGCCATGAACATCGTTCGAGAAATGGTCGGCGTCCCGAACACGTGGAAAGAACACGATGGCCAGTTCACCAGCATGTACGAGACCGATGAATTCAAGCGGGCTCTGAGTATCGCGTCGTCGATCTGGAAGAAGGGCTACATCTACCCCGACTCGTTGACCTCGACGGCCGGCATCAGTCAGTGGTTCGGCAGCGGCAAGGTCGCGATGAGCGCCGGTGGCTATACCAACTGGTCGCTCTACATCACCGCGAACACGCCGCTGAACCCGAAATTCAAAATCGGCGGCCTGATTCCGGCGAAGTGGGACGGCGGCGGCCAGGCCGCACATTGGTCAGGCAACGGCATGTACACGTTCACCGCTATCAAGAAGTCCAGCAAGGCACGTACCGAGGAACTACTCCGGGTCCTGGACTGGTTCGCCGCCCCGTTCGGCTCCGAGGAATACACCTTCCGGCGTTACGGCGTACCTGGTCGGGATTACGTGCTTAAGGACGGTCAGCCGTCGGTCAGCAATCAGGGCACCAACGAGGTGCAGAACATGAATATTGGCTACGTCTGCACCTGTCCACTATTGCTCTACGTGCCGGGCCAGACGCAATCGACCAAAGCGGAGTACGACTTCCTCAAACAGCTCATGTCCGTAACTGTCTCCGATCCCACCGTAGGGTTGTATTCGGAAACGCAGCTGACCAAGGGCGCAACCATCAGCAAGAACATCACCGATCTGCAGAACGCCATCATCGTCGGCCACCAGAAGCTGTCGGCCTGGGATGAGGGTGTCAAAGCGTGGCGATCCGGCGGCGGCGATGATATCCGCCACGACTACGAGACCGCCTACAAGAAGCTCCATAAATAATTCCGACGGCAGGAGATTTCGTGTTTTGGGGAGTCTTGCTTCACCTGAGCCACAATATGTGGGGCGACACACCGCCGCAGTTCGCTCCAGAACTGACCTGCGATGACGATCTGTGGCAGGAACTCACGCAGCGGATGGCGGACAATGGGCTCGACCTGCTGATGATCGACCTCGGCGACGGCATTGTTTACGACAGCCATCCCGAGATCGCGGTCGTCAATGCCTGGACACGATCGCGTCTGCGTGAAGAACTGGCACGATTACGTGAGCTGGGAATCGAGCCCATTCCCAAGCTGAACTTCAGCACGGCCCACGATGCCTGGCTGCGGGGATATTCCCGGATGGTCTCCACCCCCAAGTACTATGAGGTGTGTGCC
Organism: Mycobacteriales bacterium; assembly: GCA_040414495.1. GTDB lineage: Bacteria > Actinomycetota > Actinomycetes > Mycobacteriales > QHCD01 > DATAVB01. The sequence goes on along the minus strand of JBEDUI010000046.1, from coordinate 39,104 downwards.
GACCTCATCGAAGAGGCCTGCGAGCTTTTCGATCGCCCGCGGTTCTTCCATCTCGGCATGGACGAAGAGACGGCCCATAACCAGACTCGACTGCAATACGCGGTGATGCGCCAACACGACCTGTGGTGGCACGATCTGGGATTCCTGGCCGACAAGGTCCAGCAGTGCGGCCCGCGGCCATGGATCTGGTCCGATTACGTGTGGCACAACCCGGAACCCTTTTACGACCGCATGCCCAAGAACATCGTGCAGAGCAACTGGTACTACGGCGACAACTTCAACGCACCGGAAGCTGGTAGGCCACGATTGTTGCAGGGCGGCGAACTCGGCAACGGCGACCAATCGCTGGCCTATCTCGACCTCGATGATCACGGTTACGACCAGGTGCCGACCGCCAGCAATTACACCAGCTCGACGAATTTCGCCAACACCGTCGAATTCTGTATGCGCCGGATCGAGAAGGACCGTCTGCTTGGTTTCCTGCAGACCCCATGGCGCCGAACGATCGCGGAGTTCCGGGATGTCCATGTGGCGTCGATCGATCAGGTCGCGGCCGCGCGACGACAGGCTCTCGGATTGACATGATTCGTCTCGCAGTGCTGGGCATGATGCATGAAACAAACACGTACTCCAGCAACTTGGCCGACCTCGAAACGTATAACGCCGGCGCCATTCACCGGGGCGACGAGCTTATTGAGCGCTTCGCCGAATCCCAGGCGACGATCGGCGGATTTCTCCGCCAGAGTGAAGACCAGCGGCACGTGGATACCGTTCCGCTGATCTTCGCCGGCACCACACCGTGCGGAATGGTCACAGCGGAGGCGTACGACACGATCGTCGGCGAAATGCGCCAGAAGCTCAACGCCGCTGGACCTTTCGACGGCGTGCTGCTGGCATTGCATGGCGCGTGCGTGGCCGAAAACCACAAGTCGGCCGACGCCGACATCGCTGCGGCCGTACGAGCCACGGTGGGCCCAGGCGTCCCCATCGGCGTCGTGCTCGATATGCACGCCAACTTCGATCCAAGACTGCTCGACTACGTGGACGTGGTGCTGGCGTACCAAACAAATCCGCATGTCGACCCCCACCACAAAGCGGCCGAATGTCGGGCCCTTATTGTCGAGATGATCAGGACTGGCGTCAGGCCTACTACCGTTGGGCGCACGCTGCCGCTGGCGTGCACGATCACCCGCCAGGGCACCGCCGACAGCCCAGTGAGCGATCTGCTCGATCTGGCCAGCCAGCTCGAAACCGAACCCGGCGCAATCGACGTATCTCTGCTGCTCGGCTTTCAGTACGCAGATGTCCCGCACATGGGAATGTCCGTGCTGGCCACGCATTCCGATCGGGCCGAGGCCGAGCGCCTGAGCCGGGTGCTGGCCGACGCCGTGTGGCAAGCCCGTACGGATTTGCAGGGCGGCGCGATAACCGTTGACACCGCTGCGTCTGCCGTCGAGCAGCACGGGCAGCAAAAGCCGATATTGCTGCTCGATATCGGAGACAACATCGGCGCTGGCGGTCCTGGCGACTCGATGGTGCCGCTTTCAGCGCTGCTTGATCGTGGGATCGAACGGACAGTCACGACCTGCCGCGATCGCGATGCGATCAGCAGCCTGCGATCGCTTCCAGTCGGGGCTTCGGTGCAGATCGACCTCGGCGGAGCCAGCCCGGAATGCCCGGGCCCCCCGCTCCACCTGAACGGAACAATTGCCGGTCGCCACAATGGCCCGTACCGCACCGACGGGCCGGCACACGGCGGTTTTCGTTATTTCGACGGCGGTGAGATGGTCGCACTGACGACGCCCGGCGGGACCGCGGTTGTTGTTACGAGCAAACCGGTCCAGCCAGTCACTCCGGCGCAGTTGCGGGTGGTGGGACTGGACCCGCTCGATTTCCGCGCGATCTATGCCAAGGGAGTCAACGGCCCACTCGCCGGCTACGCCGACATCTGCGGCAAACATCTTGCCGTAGACACGCCCGGAATCACGCGTGCGTCGATGACCGCTCTGGAATATCGGCATCGCCGGCGACCAATGTTCCCTTTCGAACCCGACGCTTGCTATCCGTGAGTAACTCTGATCGCTCAGCAGGGCGCGGTCGAGGGCGTGATGCTGGCGTTCTTGATGTACACGGACACGGGCCCGGCGGCGCCGTCCTCACGTATCTGCAGTTGCCCACTCGTGACGTTGCTGGGAACGGTGACGGTCCAGGTGAGGTGCTGGTAATTCTGGGTGAGATTGACCGGCAGGCTCTGCCAATCCGCGCCGGTGTAGGCGTCGAGAAATACCTGACCCGAACCGGCAACGTCGGCCGAGAATGTGTAGGTCTTACTTGATTCGACCGGGGCGAGGTAACGGACCCACGTGTCACCGGTGGTGCTGGTGCTCGTCCAGTGCAGCGCCGGTTCGTTCTGGTACGTTGCCGCACCTACGCTGCCGCCGGAAGTGACCCATCCGGTGGTCCCGGAATCACCGCTGGGATTGGTGACGATATTCGAGCCGGTAATGGTGACCGGGCCGGTCGGGTACGGCGGGTCCACAGTGTGTTGCGCGAGTGCCTGCTCGCCGGTCATCGACTGGGCGTTCGCCGCCGGCAGTCCTTGCTCCTGGCCGGCGTAGTAACGCTGCATCGTCAGCGCCAACTCGGACGGTGTGGTGAATATATAATGCATACCCGAGGCCTGGGCGGCGAGCGCGAGTTGCTGGGCGATGTGCAGAACATCGGTCGGGGTGAGCGTCCACGCGTCAACCATCGGCTCCAGAAACAGCGGGTGCGCTGGCTGCAGGGTCGCGCTTTGCTGGTGAATCGTGCAGAACAGGTCCTGCGCCGCTTTGATGTAAAAGGAGCTCTGTCCCATAAGGACGGTGCTGCCGACCTGCTTCTCCAGCATCGGGCGGTTGGTTGAAATATGTGGCACGCCTGAGGCCTGCGCGAGTTGGTCCGTGTCGCCCATCGCCTCGAAACTGTCGATGGTCTTGATGTCGTCCCGCTGCATGATCTGGTTCGATAGTTGTGCGAACTTGGTCAGATCGGGTCCGCTGAGCTGGGTCGCGTAGCCAATTCCGCTCGGCCCGGAGACCAGTTCGCTGTTGCCCGGCAGATGCGAGTTGAAATATTGCAGCAGCGTTGGGGCGAAATCGACGGCGCCGGCGGCGACCGACCATCCCTCTGGCACAGAGGCGAGATCAGGCATCTGCCAGACCTGGGCCATCCGGTGTTCCATATATTGTGCATTATCACCGTCACTTTCCACAAAGGCGATGTAGACGGTGTTCGGTTGGGCGGCGATCGGCGCCGGTTGCGTGCTCTCGTGCAGCGCCGCGGGGCTGGGCATTGACGCCCAGATCGACTCGTTGGAGAGATTATCCGAGGCGTTGAGGAAGTGGCCTTGAGAGCTGAGGTACGCCACGTCCGGGTTTTCGTTGGGGATATAGCCCAGGATCGGGGTGTTAGCCGGAGTGTGCGCGAGGATCTTGCCGAATTCCGCCTTCTGCGTCGCGTCGGTCGAGGTGAGGTAGAAAACAAACGACTTCGTGGCTACTGCGTAGTCACGGTCTCCGCCATGCATGCCCGGGAGCATGTACAGCATCCGTGTGCTGGTCTGTGGCAGCAGATGATCAATGCCCCACTGGTACGTCTGCACATTGTTGTACCCGGTGAACTCCGGGGTGTTGAAGTCGTAGAGGATCTTGATACCGAGCGCGGCGACCATGGACTCCTGGCTCGGATCGATGACGACGGCGTGGTCGAGTCCGGCCATCGTCGTGGCGAGATTGACGGTGTCGGCGTTGGACGGGTTGGTGACGATCGCCCCGTCGATGACCGAGTGGAATCGTTCCAATAGCAGCTGCAGGAGGCTCTGATCGTCGGGCGGCGGGATCGATACGACGTGCACGCTCTTCGGCACCTGCGTAATCCAGAAATCGTCCTCGGGCCGCCAATTGAGGTAGAGCCGACTGGATTTCTGTGATGCATTATATATCCCCTGCAGGGTGGTCGCCGTCGTTATATCGCTGTTGCTCAGTCCGTGTGCATCGGCGACGTACACGGTCTCGGGCGTTGAGAAACGCGGCCACAATGACGTAGGCGCGGTGGTATTTGCCTGTGCTACACCGGAAAACCCGGTCAGACACAGCGCGAGAACGGCGAGGACCGCCAGAAACGGGCGACGTAGCCGTACGGACGAACTAATCGAGGTTCGCATCGCTGTACGTCCTTTCGCATCGCTGCGCCGTTGAATTCGACCGCACCGGCTCAAGTTGGATCGACACGGCCGCCGTGCCCAGCGTCGGATGTGCGGCGCGGACGGTGACCAGCCCCGAAGAATCAGGCAACGACCGGATCCAGACCGCGCCCACGCCACCGGTCTCGGCGAATGGGAAGGTGCTGTCGCCGACGAGGCGGGCCGGACCCTCCAGCATCACCTGCACCGTTCCTTCGGCGTACGGCCGCGGGGCGCCGTACTTGTCCAGGGACCGAAAGACCACGCGGGTCGCGTCCACGCCATCGGCCGCCAGTACCTTGTCGTCGGCATGCAGCGACAGCACGTCCCCGGCCGGGTCGGACGCGAACCGGCGGCTCGCCACCAGCCGGTCACCGAGATAGCCGTCGATCCGCAACTCGGGACGGCCGTCGAGGGAACCGAATTCCGCAAATGACGGCGGATACGGCAGATGGGGGTAGTTCTCGCGGTCCGGAATTGCGGTTGCATAGTGCTCGTCGTCGACGTAGAGCTCCAGCCGGTCCAGGTTCGAGCAGATCATCGCCCGATCCACTGCGTTGACCGGCGAGGTCGGACCGAAATCCCAATAGAACGCCGGCGCGATGACCGGCCTGACCACCGGATCCACCTGTGCCTGATAGATCGCGGCACCGGGCTTGGGCACCCGGAACAGGTCGATGACGCCGGGGTATTTGACACCGCGGTGAATGTTCGGGCCGGCGCCGGACTCGTAGTCGTACCCGCACCATGCCAGCACTCCGCAATATCGTGCATCGGCGCCGGCAACGTTGTGAATGCGGGCATGCGCGAGCGCCTGTCCCTGCTGCACCCGTTGGGACGAGGTCCGCCGGTATTGTTTGGCCGGGCCGGACAGCGTCCCGACCGCCTCGCTGATCAGGTACGGCCGATCCGTACGGGGTGGCTCGAGCTCGGGCTGCTTCTCCCCATCGGGCCCGATGCTGCTGTGATAATCGTCTTCGGCGAATACGTCCTGTACGTAATTCGGCGTGTGCACGCGTCCCGACATCGCGCCTGCGGTCGGCCGCGAGTCGTCCAGCGAATGAGCCAGATCGCGGGTCCGGGTATAAAGCTCGACCTCGTCCTCGGTCTCGTTGATCCGGGCGCCCCAGATAATGATCGAGGGATGGTTGCGGTCGCGCCGCAGCATGTCACCCACGTCGCGGACAACCAGCGCCTTCCAGGCGTCATCGCCGAGATGCACCCAGCCGGGCGCTTCCTCCCAGGCCAGCAGGCCGAGCTCGTCGCAGGCGTCGAAAAACGCCTCCGCTTGGGGATAATGCGAACAACGCACCATGTTGCAATTCAGCTCGCGGCGCAGGATTTCGGCATCCTTGCGCTGCACCCGGTCGGACATCGCCATGCCGGCGTACGGATAGTGCTGGTGCCGGTTGAGACCGAAAAGCTGCACCCGCCGACCGTTGAGATAAAACCCGTCCGCGCGGAACGTCGCCTCGCGAAAGCCGATGCGGACCGCGCGCTCGTGCACCACGGCGTCATCGATAATCAGGGACGCAGTGACCGTATACAGGTTCGGGGTGTCGAGATCCCAGAGCGCAATGTCAGACAGCTCGTCCAATACCGCGCTCACCGTGACCCGGCCGGTCCGGGTCACCGTCGGATGCGCTGACCCAGTTGCGATCGTGCGACTCCCCTCGCGCAGATCGACCGCCACCCGGGCCGATTCGGCCGGCACCATCGCGGCGTCCACCGAGCATTCGACGACGACCCGCCGCCGGGTCGGGTCGAGCACGTGCATCGGCTTGGCGAAGACGTCGGCTATGAACACCTGTGGCTCCGTACGCAGCCACACCCGCCGATACAGGCCGCCCGGCTGCCAATAATCGACCGTGTCACTGGTGTACGGGGCGCGTCGATTGGGTGGCACGTTGAGGTTGAAACCCGAATCAAGCGCCACGGCGAGTACGTTTCCCGTTGGCTGCACCAGTCCGGTGATTTCGCGGGTGAACGGCAGGTAGCCGCCGAGGTGATCCGGCAGCGCGGTTCCGTTCAGGGTCGGCTCGGCGTGGGTCATCGCCGCATCGAAGTCGACGAATATGCGCCGGTCGGCAACGGCGGGCGGCAAATCGAACCGGTTCCGATAAATCCACCGGCGTTCCCAGCTGTCAGGATCCCAGTCCTGCCAGGACAGTGCGGCAACGGTATGCGGCAACGTCACGTTCGCAAGCTCGCTGTCGTCGAAATCGAGAGCCGCACAGCCTGAGGTGTAGGGCCCGAAGCGCCAGCCCGCGTCGAGCGGAGTGATCGTTTCCGCCAAATCCATTCGTAGTCTCCTTGAATCAATCCGGGCGGTCCACGCCGCACGGTTCAGGCAAATGCGACGACCGTGAATTCGCCGGCCGGCACCTCGATCGTCGCGGGCAGCGTGACCTGCAAGGCGGGCGCGAACGGGCGGTGAATCACAGCCGTGCCGGCGTCATTCAGCGGACTCACCCGGACCGTGCGGGTCGTCGTCTCGAAATGGTTCAGCACAACGGTGTGCTCCTGTGATGTCAGACCGCGATGCATGCTGTAGCGCACCTCCGGCGGCCCAGCGACCGACACCTGCGCCGGATCGACCAGGCGGCTGTCCCAGATCCGGTCCCGCAGCGATCGGCGTACCCGCAGCGCCTCGGCGATGTAGCGGGCCAAGTGCGGCATGTCCACGACCGTACCGTGCAGACAATGCGCCTCGACGTTGATGACATGCCCGAACCGCAGGCAATTGTTCACCAACCCGTAATCCAAATCGCCGGTGATACAGCAGCTTTGCCGGTATTCAGGGAAAACGGCGCTGAAGGTGGGCAGGTGGTCGGTGGTGAAGAATCGGGAATAAGATGCGTCGACATAAGGTACGGCGCGGTCCCAGTGCATTTCCGAGGCGATGGCGAATTCCGGATCGATTTGCCGGGCCCGCTCCCGCAAACGCACGGCAGCCTCGAGCGAGCCGGCCGGCACGGCGGCATCTCGCGGCCAGGGACTGTCGGGCGCATAGTCGATCTGGCCCAGGGCACCGAGTTTGTCGATCTGCGTCCCGGCACCACCGAGTTCGACCGTGTGCATCAACTCATCGAGAACGATGCGCTGGAATTCCGGTCGCGACGGGTTGGCCATCACCATTCGATGAATGGTCTGGCCGAGCAGACCGAGGGTCGTGTTGTACTCCCAACCCATTCCGTTGCGGACATTGCCATACGGGTCGCGAACCGTGTAGCGGTCCAATTCCTTGTCGTACCAGTCGGTCTCCAGATTCACCCACTGCAGATTGGAGAACAACAGCACCCGCACGCCCAGACCACGGCATTCGGCCAGCGCCGACCGTAATTCCTCGGCCGTGCCGAGGCGCGGATCCGGGCTGTAGCGCGGATAATCCCGATCGATGCCGCCAATATCCCAGCCGTCGATCTGCAGCACATTGATGCCGGCGGCCCGCGCCGCCCGCGCCATGTCCGGCAGATCCGCGAAGCGATAGCCGATGGTGCCCTCGGGGTAGCTGATGATCGTCGACTGCCATGCGTCCTCGGTCGCCAGCCATGAACGGCGAGGCTCGATCGGCGCCGCTGGATCGGCGATATGCGCGTCGAACCAGGCCCGGAAATACTCCGCGGTGCTCCACCATGTGCCCTGATGGAAATGCAGGACGATCGGTGGGCCGCTCCACGCCGATCCGGATTCGATGAACGGAAGGCTGTTCCAGCTCAGCGCCATGCCGACCGGCTCGTCGGTACGGCTCGGATCGGGCCAGAATTGACCGTCGCCCTCCGGACCGCCGTAAGTCGTGTACGGCATAAGTTCCGACCACAGCACGCTCAGCCGCGCGTCCGTGTCGTGGTTGCCGAAATACACGCCGCCGCGCCCATCGCAGCGGTACAGATCCATCCAGGGCATCGACATGCCGCCGGGATACATGCGTGTCCACACCGGACGGACGGGGCCGAGATAGCTGCCCGGGAACGTCCGGTAGACCGGCCACTCCTGTCCCTTTCCGCCGCCATCGGTGACGTGCAGGCGCCAGTCGCTGCTCTCCGCCTCGTTCGCCAAGCCGCCGAGGACGATGTTGAATACCTCTTCGACCTGGTGCGGCGACCGGTTGATCACCTCGGTCCGCACGGTGACATCGTCGCCGCTGATGCGAAGCGTCTGCGTCACGTCGATATCGAATTGGTCCTCATCCGAGCTCAGACCCTGCCAGACCAGCCGGCAATGATCCTGGCCAATGTCACAAGTGGACAGACGCTGATTTCGGCCGAGTACGTAATGCCCCCGGCGATGTGGCAGCGGCACCAGTAGCCGGAAGTTCTCGGCCAGTCGCGGTTCACCTATCAGGTCAATACCGAGCCGGGCGTGCCGCAACCGCGTAATGCGTCCGTACTCAGGGTCGATCTCAACCCGAACAGCGCCATTGTCCAGCGCAATCATCACGCGACCCGCCACCGTTCGAGACTGTCCGCTCGGAGCGTGGTCGAGGCACCCGGCGCCTGCGGCACGGCCAGACGGCCACGCTCCACCCGAACCGGCTCGGCGAACAGATCAAGCGTCCACGGGATGTATTCCAGCATCGGCGCATTAGGCGTGGCCGCCACCAAATGCTGATGCACCTGCATCATGTCGCCGACATGCGGTATGACCGGGATATTGAAACTCGCCGCCAAACCGGCGACGCGCAGCCATTCGGTCACTCCCCCGACCCGTGTCACATCGGGCTGCAGGACCGCGGCGGCATCGGCGGCCACGTAGTCGCGAAAGGCAAACCGGTGATACAGGCTCTCGCCCACCGCGATCGGCGTCGACAGGTCGCCGGCAAGCCGCGCATGGCCGGCGATGTCGTCGGGATGCAGCGGTTCCTCGATCCATCCCAGATCGAATTCCTCCAGCCGGCGGCCCACACTGCGGGCGGTCCGCGCGTCCCACACCATGTTGGCGTCCACCATCAACCGGGGCCCGGCACCGATAGCCGCGCGCACGGCGGCCACCCGCGTCACATCATCGGCGGGATCGTCGGAACCGACCTTCACCTTTAACGCCGTCCAGCCTTCATCGATGATGCGGCGCGCGTCGGTGACCAGCTCCTCGATAGTCCAGTTGAGCCAGCCTCCATCGGTGTTGTACGTCGTGATCTGCTGCGGTTTGGCGCCACCCAGCAATTTCCACAGCGGAACCTCGCACGCATGGGCGAGCAGATCCCACAATGCGATATCCACTGCGGACAGTGCCATTTGGGTGACGCCGGCGCGACCAACCCAATGCAGCCGGCCCCACTGCAATTCTTCCCACAACGCCTTGACTTCGAAGGGATCACGGCCGATCAGAACCGGCGCGTAATGCTGCTCGATCACATCGGTGATCAGCTTCTCGCCATCACCCTCCAGGCCGGTGTAACCGGTGCCGACCAGCCCATCGTCGGAGTAGATCCAGCAGCCGACCGTACTCCAATGGGTGAACGCGTGCGTCGCATCGCCAATCTCGCGCCGGATCGGAGTCCGAACGATGAACGTCTCGACCTTGGAGATCTTCACAGAGCTGTCTCCCAGCTATTGCTAGGCACATTCGCCGTTGCGGCTCGATGACGGATAATGCATTATGCATATGGTTTGGTCAAGGGAGAGGCGGTCTGCCCGGGTGGCTGTTGATCACTCCCCCGGGCCGCAAATCCCGCGCTGACGGCTCTGTTCAACCGCCTGGCCTATTCCGGCAATCAGAGAAGGAACGATGGACGTTTATCCCGCGCTCATCAGACGGATGGCGCTGATCGCGGTCGCAGGGCTCGGCCTTGCCGGGGTTACGGTGGCCCCGAGCGCCCCCGCGGATGCGGCTGATTCCAACAATGCCTGGGTCGGAACATGGAGCTGCGCGCAGGTCGCACCGAATACCACCGGACTCTCGGCCACCGGATTCACCGATCAGACAGTGCGCGAGATCGTGCACACCACGGTCGGCGGCAGCCAACTGCGGATTCGTCTCTCCAATGTCTTCGGGACGGGGCCGCTTTCGATCACCGGGGTGCACATCGCGGTGCGGGCGAGCGGCGCGGCCACCGTGCCTGGGACCGACCACACCGTCACCTTTGGCCAAAAGACATCGACGACAATTGCCGCCGGTGACCGCGCGGTCAGCGACCCGGTCGCGCTTCGGGTCGCACCGCAGCAGGACCTGGCGGTGAGCATCTTCTTCGCCGAGGCGAGCGGTCCAGCCACCTGGCACCCGAACGCGCACAGCACGAACTACTATTCAACGTCCGGCGACCACAGTGCGGAAACCGCCGGCGACGCGTACCCGCACGTCACCACATCCTGGTTCTTCCTCGACGGCGTCGACGTGCAGAACGACAGCGTGTCGGGCGCGGTCGTCACATTCGGTCCATCGACCACCGATGGTGACGCCTCCACGCAGGACGAAAATGTCCGCTACCCCGACGATCTCGCGCGCCGATTCCTTGCCGAACCGCCCGGCCATCAGATGTCGGTGCTGAACGCCGGAATATCAGCCAATCAACTTTTGGCCGACGGCAAGAACGCCGGCCCCAGCGGAGTTCATCGTTTCTACCGGGACGTCATCGAGCAGACCGGCGTGCGCGCCGTCGTCATTTGGGAAGGCACAAACGATATTGGCAGCAACCCGTCCATCACGCCGGACGACATCATCAACGGTTGGAAAGATCTGATCAACCAGGCACACCAGCACGGCATCCGAGTCATCGGCGCAACCCTGCAGCCCAACGAAGGCGCCGGCTATTACACCGAGGCCGGCAATGAGGTCCGGACGGGGGTCAACCAGTGGATGCGCACGAGCGGGGCATTCGACGGCGTGGTCGATTTCGATCGCGTCCTGCAAGATCCGGCCGACCCCAAGCGCATGGCGCCCGCGTTCGACAGCGGCGATCATCTGCACCCGAACGATGCCGGATACCAGGCAATTGCCGACGCGATCAATCTCCGTCTGCTCAGTGGACGCGACAAACAGTATGATGCATTCTCCGGGATCGCCTCGTTCGATCAGTCCACCATTACGGTCGGATCGAGCTCCAGCCAAGCGATTCTGACCGTACGGTCCTGGAGCGATCGCCCGAATGTCGTCCGCTGGGCGCTAGCCACACCGGATGACCTCGCGCTCACACCGAGCCAGGGCGTCGTGCGGCTCCCGGCCAACGGCGTCGAACGCATCATGATCCAGGTCAGCGCCGGTCATGACACCGGGTGGCTTCCCGTCACGGCGAAGCTGAGCCAGGACGGCGAAAGCGTTCTGGGAGCCGGATTCACCGTCGGCGTCGGCGTACCCTCGCTCACCGCTACCCAGCCATCCGCGCCGGTGACCATCGACGGAATTCTGGACGCCGCGTGGGCGAACGCCCAACCGTTCGCTGTCACACCGAACTCCCCGACCGTGCAGCAGTGGGGCCACGTCTGGTCGGTGCCTCCCGAGGGCGGCACGGTGCGGGTGATGTGGGACTCGACGCACCTCTACGTCTTCGCGCAGATCACCGATGCGAACATTCTGGTCCCGGCGACGACCCTGGCCAATGGTGCACCGTGGCTTGACGACGCTGTCGCGATCTACGCCTCCGGCGCCGACTGGTCATTCAAACTCGCGGCCACCGCGCCAGTCGCAAACGGTAGCTCCATTGTGGCCGGTGCGGTTGGCACGCAATACAGCAGCAATTCGACGGTTACCTTGCGACCGGATGCGGCGCAGGTCGGCTTCGCCACGACGTCGAGCGGCTACAACATGGAAATGGCCATCGACCTTTCGACCCTGATATCCGGCTATCGCGCCAACCCCGGCACCGCCTTGCGTTTCACACCGCTGGTCCTCGATCGGCGTGCCGTCACTGGCGACACCAACGACATCTGGGGCCAGGCGATGTGGGTTGGCAGTGGCGACAACCCCGCGCAATGGGGCGTTCTGGAGCTGACCTAGTGGGCATGATGCATTATCTACGTGTGAGCGAGCCACTTGTTCAACGACCGGCGACCAGGGGGTCGCTGGTAGACGTTGCCTACGATGCGATCGTCGAAGCCATCTTCAACCGCCGACTCGAACCCGGTGCGCGGCTGCGGATCGAAGCGCTCGCGTCGGATCTGGGCATGAGCATCACTCCCGTACGCGAGGCCCTGACCCGCACGACCGCCGCGGGACTGACCAGGCTGGATGTCAACCGTGGACACACGGTGACACCGATCCTCGATCCCGCGTCCTTTCACCAGCTTTTCGCCGCACGCCGGACGATCGAGTCCGCGGCGGTACGGGGCAGCGAGCGCGCCCCGGCCGCATGGGTCTCGCAACTGTCCAGCGAGGACATTCGATCTTTGCGAGCGCATGTCACGGAAATGTCCAAGATCGGTCACGGCGCCCGGTACGCCGATTACTCCCGCTTCAGCCGGCTCGACCACGAGTTTCACCTGCGTCTCGTACAGCTGGGCGGAAATCCGTTTTTCGACACGGCATTCGCAAGTCTCAATTTCCACCTGCACATGAGCCGTCTCTACGCCGGGGCCGGCGTAGTCGACTACGAGGATGCCCAGGCCGAACATGCCGCCATCGTTGACGCGCTCGAGCGTCACGACGGATCGAGCGTGTGGCGGGCCTGCAAATCCCACATGCTGCAAGCCGAAAAGCGGCTGCTCCCGCTGCTACGACTAGCAGTCGCCATCGATCAGACGAAAAGGAGCCGCCCACATGACCGCGATCGGCGCGCTGACCCGGATCGGACATGACCAGCGCTCCGCCGCGCTGGCGCTTGCCCGCGACGGGACCATCTACGACCTCGGCCTCGAGCTCGGTGAGCACGTGCCGCAAGGAAATCCCGGCGAATTCGTACCGTTCCAGCTCACCTGGCGAACGACACCGGAAGGCTGCGCACGTAACGGCCACGCCCACCAATTCGCCGCCGAGGCAATCGCCGGCACGCTGCACGTAAGCACTCATATCGACGGGCTCGCGCATATCGCGGCCAACGGACGGATTCACGGCGGACACGAGGTCACCGACGTACGTGCCGACCATGGATTCACGGTGGCCGGCATGGAACACGTACCACCGATTGTCACCCGAGCCGTGGTCCTGGACATCGCGGGAATACACCGCGTGGACGCGCTCCCCGATGGCTACGAGATCACCATCGCGGATATCCAGGCCGCGCTCGATCGCGCCCAGACAACTATTCGACCAGGCGACGCCGTTTTGGTCCGAACCGGCAAAGTACGCGAGTATTACCGCGACCCGGTGGCCTACCAGCGGTCCCAGCCCGGGGTTGGCGCCGATGCGGCCATCTGGATGTTCGACGCCGGTATGGCAGTGCTCGGAACGGATACGACAGGATCGGAGCCTATCCCCTTCGTTGACGAGTCACGAACCACGCACCGGGTGATGCTCGTCGATCGCGGAGTTCATCTGATCGAGAACCTTTTCCTCGACGAAGTCGCCGACAACGACGTCGCCGAGGGGCTTTTCGTCTGTCTGCCGCTACGAATCACCGGTGCCACAGGCTCTTGGGTCCGTCCCGTGCTGATCACCTGATCGGCGATGAATTCACTACGTGTCGGTTTCCTGGGTGCGGGCACTGTGGCACGACTGCACGCCGCCGCCATAGAACAGACGCCCGGAGTGGACCTGGTGGGCATCGCCGACCCGAATTGGTCGCAGGCAGCGGAGTTGGCCGCTGTGCACGGCGTCATGGGTGTGGCCGATGGAGAGTCGCTCATCGAGCGTGCCGACATCGATGCCATTTTCATCCTTACCCCAACCGCGGCCCACGCCGATCTCGCCCATCGCTGCCTGGATGCCGGCAAACACGTCCTCATTGAGAAACCGGTCGCCGAAAATCCCGAGGCCATCAAGAAAATCGTCGCGCATGCGGAACGGGTCGGCCGGCTGGCCATTCCCGGGCACAATTACCTCTACCTTCCCGAATGCACACGCCTACTCCGCCTTATCCGTGCCGGCAAGCTCGGCACAGTGCGCGCGCTGTTCATCACCTACGCAATCGCGCATCCGGAGGACCTCGCCGCCCACTACGGCGGAGTCATGGACGAGATCTTGATCCATCACGCCTATCTCGCGCTGGCTGTGCTCGGTGCGCCGGACAGCGTTCAGGGCGGGCGGGCCGCCACCGGGTGGGACAACCTCGCCACCGATGACCAGGCCTGGATGACCTGGGAATACGAGAGCGGCGCGATCGCCCAACTCTTCGGCACATTCGCCGTCGACGACCTGTCTTCCGATCCGGTCAATTTCGGGATCAAGGTGCTCGGAACCGACGGCAGCGCGGCGATCAACTGGCGGGCCGTCAGCACCAGCGACGGCGGGCCGTTCCGGGTCGGCATGCCACTGTACGAGGAGACGTACCTGCACGAATGCGCTGCGTTCCGGGATGCTGTCAGAGGCGAGTCCGCTCCACTGTCCACTCTGGATGATGCGGCTCGGATCGCCCGCATGATCGACGAACTGGGGACGTGATGGCCTATCCCTTCACGCCACCGATGTTCAGACCCTGCAAGATATGGCGCTGCAACGCAATGAAGATGACCACGCCGGGCACCGCGGTGAGCAGCGCGCCAGCGATCACGGTCTCGTAGTTCGTAATGCCTAGGGTCTGCGACATCTGCGCGAGCTCGAGCGGCAGCGGATAGAGCTTCTGATCATCCAGTACGACGAGCGGCCATAGGTAATTGTTGAACGAGGCCAGGAAATTGAAGACGGCCAGCACCGCCAGCACAGGTCGGATGAGGGGAACTACGATCCGCCAGTAGATCTGGAAATCATTGGCGCCATCGAGTTTCGCCGCTTCGTAAAAGTCCTTCGGGATCGTCGTGATGTATTGCCGGCACAAGAAGATCCCGAACGACGACACCGCGGTCGGCAGCCAGACGCCGACGTACGTGTCAACCAGACCCATCTTCGCCACGACAAGGTACAGCGGGATCAGCAGCGTCAGGAACGGAACCATTGTCGTGCCGAGGACCAAGGCGAAGACAGCTTGGCGACCCGGAAAGCGCAGCCGGGCGAATACGAACCCGCCGAGGGAAGACGTGAAAAGCACGCTGGCCAGGGTCATCAGGGCCAGAATGACGCTGTTGATGTACGCCCGGCCGAGCTGGGTCTGCGACAACAGATCGGCGAACCCCTTGACCGTCCACTTGCGAGGCAGCAGATGAACCGGGACCGCAAGAATGTCGGCCCGGGTCTTGAAAGCCGAAAATACGAACCACAGCAACGGTAGGAACGCAGCCGCGGCACCGAGAAGGACGAGCAGGGCCGGTCCGAGGCCAACCAGGCGGCTCCGTGATACGGCGTGTCGATAGGCCATCTCAGTCCTCCCAGATCGACTTGTAGCGCAGGAGTTGAGCCAGCGTTGCCGCGAACAACAAAATGAAGATGAATACCGATACGGCTGCGCCGAGGCCGAGATCGTCGGACTGGAAACCGAGTTCGTAGCTGTAGACCGCAAGCGTCCGGGTACTGAAATCTGGCCCGTTCATGAGCTGGAACTGTGTAAACATCTGCACCAGCGCGATAACGCTGACGACGACCTGATAGAAGATGATGGGCCGTAGGTAGGGCAGGACGACATGTCGGAACTGTCGCCAAAGCCCGGCACCGTCGAGCTGTGCGGCTTCCAGCAGTGAGGCCGGAATGGTGGTTATGCCGGCGAGGAAAAGCACTATTCCACCGCCGATCTCCGCCCAAATAATCATCGCGGTCACCGACCACAACGCCTGGTTGGGACTCTGCAGGAACAGCTGCTGAGGCAGGCCGAGCGCGGAAAAGATGCCGTTCACAAGACCGCCGGTGGGCAGGTACAGCAACTGCCAGAGCAGCACGGTCACTACCGTCGGAATCATGACCGGCAGGTAGTAAATGGCTAGCAGGACCCGTTGCGGCACGCCCTTCACCTTGCTCAGCAGATAGGCAATGAAGATCGACAACGGTACCGTCACGGCCAACTCGACGGCCGAGAACAACACCGTGATCTTCAGCGCCTTCCAGAAGTACGGATCCCGCAACGCCCTGGTGTAGTTGGCGAAACCGACGAAGACGTGGTTGTCGATAAAGTTCCAGTTCTCAAAGGACAGCCAGATAGCGACGCCGAATGGGATGAGGAAGACGATCGTGTAGTAGACCAGAAGCACCCCAGCGGTCGCCATTCCGAGCCGGCTGGCCGGCTCAGCACGACGCGCGACCGACGTCGCCTTCGCGACCTTTCCTGTGGCTACGGCAATGTCACCCATCGGTATCCTTCACCTCTAGCGTTGTCGCTGGTAGGCAAGCTGTTCCTTTTCGTTGAGGTATTTCTCAGCGTTTGCCAGAGCCTCTTTGAGGCTGATCTCCTTGCGGATACCACGTTCGATCTCGGTCTCGGCATCGGTCGTATCCGAGACTCGGGCACGGGTGAAGCGGATTTTTGGCCACAGCTGCGAGGCCATCCGCTGAGACAGCGGTCCGAAACGCGTCTTCTCGACCCTGGAGTCGCGGTAGAGATCCTTGCTCGCCATCGTGCCGGAATACACGTCGGTCATCGAGAGCAGCGCATCGGCGCTGAGCATCGCACGCATGAGCGCGACACAGTGGCGCCGTTTTCGGGCGTCGTGTCGCAGCCGCTTCGAAAGCGTCATGACGGCGATCTCCCCGCCAAAGAGACTGGAGTGCCCGCCCGCCAGCGGCGGCGTCATGATGCCGTCCAGATGCAGGGTCGGATCAGCCGCCTCGAGGTTACTCACCTGGTAAACACCGGCAACGTTGGCCGAGATACGACGCCGCAGGAAGTCATCGCTGGTTCCATCAAGCAGCGCGAAATCGCATACCCTGTCCTTCCAGAAAAGGTCGGACAGTCGCTGGATCGCCATGCGGCCGTGATCGGTGGAGAGATTCCATTCTCCCTTTGCCCGATCGTAGAACTCGCCGCCTTGCTGCCAGATCCACGCTTGCAGCAGGTTGAAGAATTGCCCGAGCGGGGAAATTCCGGAACGGACCATGTGCCCGTTCTTGACCACGGTCAGTTCCTTGGCGGCCGAGAGCATGTCCTCCCAGGACCGCAGCGTCCGATGGTCGATTCCCTTTTTCTTGAAGTCGTCGACGTTGATCGTGGTCGAGCTGACATTCATGCCTGAGAGGTACGGCATGTAATAGATTCGGCCGCCCGGGGTCGCGGTTGCCTCGAGCGCATTCGGGAAGACGATGCGGCTCACTTTCTCGCGGTCGCCGACGTATTCATCCAGCGGCAGGAACATCCGGTTGATATCGGCTGCGACGAACCACGAGTTGTAGGCATTGATGATATCCGCCTCGGAGCCGGCGGCGACGGCTGGTATCACCTTCGCCCGCAGGTCGTTATAGGGGACGACCTGAACGCTGATGGAGACCTCGGGCTCTCCCTTCGCGTATTCCTGCGCCGCGCGTCTGATTCCTGCGATCATCGGGCCGAAATCCTGAACCCAGATCGTGATCGTGACGGGACCTTTTCCGATGCGGGTCGACGCCAGCGGCCCGTCGGCCTGCTCAGCGCAGGATGCGAGTGCCACCGCCGCGCAAGCGCTTCCGGTGGCCGAGAGGAACTGACGCCGGCGGATCAACCGTCGTTCTCTGCTCGGGGATCGCACAATCGCAGCGGACATCAAATCCTCGGTTCGTCGCTGGTTATCAACGGCCGCGTCAGTCCGTCTGTACGGCGTCATTACGGACGTAGGTGAGAGCAACGCCCCGCCGCCGGTTCGGCGTACGGTTCGGCGCGCTGCCGTGCACGGTGCAACTGTGGTGAAAGCTCACTCCGCCCGGTGGCAGCACGACCGGGACCGCCGAATCCAGGTCCACACCTTCGACGTGCAACAGGTTATGTCCACCGACCGCATGCGGTAATACGCCGAATTTGTGGGATCCGGGCACCATCTTGACGCAACCGTTGTCCTCGGTCACGTTGTCCACCGCCAACCAACAGGTGACGATCGCCGGTGGATCGACCTGTGGTGGCACGTGTGTCCAATAAGCACTGTCCTGATGCCACGATACCTCCGAGCCGTGGAAAGCCGGCTTCATCAGCACCTGGTCCTGCAGAAAGCTGACCTGCTCGGTCTGCAGCAATTCACGGACCAGCGCCAGGATGTCCGGCCGGCGCGTGACCTCGGCAATAACGTCGTCCGCCTTCGCGACATTCATCAGCTGCCATGCCTTATCGCGGCGAGAAACGCCCTCGAGGTCGTCAGCGTTCGGCTCCAACCTGATACGTACCCGGCCAGCGTCGGCAAGCGCGTCGATCCGCTCCCCAATGGCCGCTGCGTCGGCCGCAGCCAGCAACGGTCCGTAGATGAGGAATCCATTATCCCGGAATCCGTCTCGTTGCACTTTCGTCAATACGGACATGAAATTCCTCCACGTTGGGAAAATCTCACACCGAGACCTGTTCCAGCACAGACTGCCAACGTTCCGAAGCGGTCTCGTCATACATCCAGGGCTCGAATCCGAGCTGTAGATAGGTGCGGATCGCCGGCAACCGATGATCGTCGGTCTTCAAAAACGCCGATTCAAAGCCAGCGTCCCGCGCATACATCAGCACCCGCAGACACACGACGTACCCGAGCCGGTGACCACGATGCTCCGGGACAACGGCGACCCAGCCGAGCTCCGGCGTCGGCGCGTACGGATCGCCGTCGTGGTGCAGATGCAGCTGCGCGGTGGCGACGGGCACATCGTCGGCAGTTGCGACGAACGCGCCGGAGAGCGGCATCGGCGAACCGGGAGCGAACAATGACGCCGCACGCTCGGCCGACCACTCGCCGAGTTCACCGTTCCGGGAAAGCAGGGACGCCCAGCTTTCTAAATCGCCTGAACGCACCGAGCGCACCCGGTATCCGTCGGGCACGACCAATTCGGGAAGATCCCGTCGCAGATCACGGGTCATGTGCAATTGCGTGGCGTGGCCGTTCATGTTTCGACCACCTGCTGCTGAGCATTCGTCATCGCGGCGAGATCTTCCAGGTGGATGTCGAAGTCGAGCAATTCGTTACGACGGAAGCGATCCATGTCGAGTCTCGATACGTCGAGTGTGAAGGGCGCGTCGAGAACGGCGGACAGATTGGTGCGTGGCGAGTCGCGTAGGACCAACTCTGCAATCGACATTGCTACCGACGCATGCATCACGATGCCGTGCCCGTTCATTCCCAGCGCGTGATAGAGATTGCTGACCGCGATATCCCTGCTGATGATCGGGTAGCCGTCCCGCGTCGTTCCGTAGACGCAGCACCAGCCGTTATGAAATGTGCTGTTGGGCAAGTCGAGATATCGCCGGTAAACGTCACCGACCGCGTTGGGGTAGTCGTCGTCGTTGATCCGGTTGACGTGGTCGGGATCGTCCTCGATCCCCGGCCGGGTGGCGTGATGGTGTTGCCCGAAGAGCAGCATTCCCCCGAGTTCCCCACGGCACCAGACACCCTGCCCCTGTACTCCCTCACCCGCACCACTCAGCGGATACTGATCCACGCCGTCATCGAATGCGGTGGCAACGCAGACCTGAATACGCTGCGGCGTAAGCGCGATGTCGGAGCCGGCCAGGGCCGCCACCTTCCTCCCCCACGGGCCGGCTGTGTTCACCACCTGTCCCACGTCCCACGGGCCCCGCCTCGTCACGAGCGTTTGGATCCGGCCCGCGGACTGTCGCATCTCGAGGACGGGCGTCCCAGGGAAAATCTCGACCCGGCCGGTCGCGGTCGCCAATTCCTGATACAGCGCCACCAGCTCGTAGGGATTGATAAATCCCCGGGTTGGGTACAGGACGCCACCCAATAGCCGTCTGCGCCCACTTCCGGTTTTTGCCTCCGCTCTGATCCACGGATACCGCCGGAGGACTTCTTTCCGGTCGAGCACCTCGGTGACATAGAAACCGTCCCGGTCGCGGCTGTCGAACAAGCGGGCGTACGGCGAGGGATCCGGCGGAAATATCCGCGGCTCATAGATCAGATCGAGTTGACCCCACTGGGTGTACCTGAGTCCGTGGTCGCGAACCAGTTGTTGGATCCGGCCGAAACCGACCACGTTCATCAAGGCGTAGATCTCGCCCAGCTCCACCGGACAAACCACACCGGCCGACCCGCCGGTGGTTCCATTGCCGAGGCCCTGCTTGTCGAATACCACCACGCGCGACGTGTCATCCTGGCGGGCGATCTCGTATGCACACGCCAGTCCTATGATGCCGCCGCCGATCAACGCGACGTCTGCGGTCCGGGCCACTGTGATACCTCTCCCATCGAGAAAGATCTACTTCCAGGACGTCAGCCGTATGCCATTCACGATCCATCGCTGCGCGATCGCGAAAACCACGATAAGCGGTGTCACGACCAATGCCGTGTAGGTCAATATCTGTGCCACATCGGGCGCTCCGTGCAATTGAACGAACTGATAGACCCCCAGCGCCAACGTGTAGTTCTGCTCGTTGTTCAGATAGACCAGCGGCGTGAAGAAGTCGTTGTACGACTGGACGAACGCAAATACGGCGGCAACCGCCAGGGCGGACCGGGCCGTAGGCAGAATTATGCGCAGATATATCTGGAACTCGTTCGCGCCGTCGATTCTCGCGGCCTCACCGAGCTCGCGCGGAATACCGCGCATATATTGCCGCAGCAGAAAGATCGTGAACGGATCGCCGACCAGGCTGGGCCAGGTGAGCGGGCGGAGCGTACCCAACCAACCCAACCAACGGTAGAGCTCGTACTGCGGGACGATGGTCACCCATGTCGGCAGGATCAGAGTGACGATCACTGTCCAAAACAACGCATCGCGGCCACGGAAGCTCACCTGCGAAAACGCGTACGCCGCAAGTGACGAGGAAATCGTGGTCGCAACGGTCACAAAGAGGCAGATGTACGCGGTATTCTTTGCGTACTGGAGAATATTCGAGCCCTGCGTCTGGAAGAGCTCGTTCAAGTTCTTCATCGTCCATGTCTTGGGCCACCACTCGATCGGCAGCTGCAAGAGCGAACTGGACGGCTTGAACACCGCAGTGCCCAACCAGTACAGCGGAAACACGAAAGGTGCTATCGCGAGAACCAGCACGAGATACGGTCCGACAACACGTAACGTGGATCTGACCGCGCACAGCCGTGATGGCCGCGAGATCGTCGATGTCTGCTCCACTATCCCGGCCATCAGTGCTCCTCTCCATAGTAGAAGACCCAGCGCCGCGCTGATCGGAAGAGAATGGCGGCAAACAAGGCGACGACCAGTGTCAGCATCACGCTGAGCGCAGCGCCGTAACCGAAGGAGAAATTCTGGAACATCTGTTGGTACACGTAGACTGCGTACAACAGCGTCGAGTTGTTCGGATCGCCCAAATGCATCGAACCGGTCTGTGAGCCTGTGTTATTCGCTGCCGCTGACGCACCGAGCACCTGGGCAAAGAAAGAGAACGCACCGATCATGCCAAGAATCAGATTGAAGAACAACGTCGGACTCAACATCGGCACCGTGATGTTGAGAAATCGGCGCCAGGTCTTGGCGCCGTCGATCGCCGCTGCCTCGTACAGCTCGGCGGGAATGCTCTGCAGCCCGGCCAAAAAGATAATCATCGTAGGACCGATCTCCCACAGGCTGATGAACAACAGGCCTGGTTTGGCCGATCCCGGAGAGATGAACCATCCCGGCTGGGGCAGGTGGAAGAACCCGAGAATGACGTTGACCGGCCCGCCGACCGGATTGAAGAGCCAGGCAAAAACGATGCCCGCGCCGATAAACGGCACCATGCTGGGCAGATACAGCAACGTTCGGAAAAGCCCACCCCACCGGAGCTTACGATTGAGCAGCGAAGCCAGTGCGAGCGCCACCGCCAGCCCGACGGGCACGCTGATCACCGTCCACCACAATGTGTTGCGGACCGCGGTCCAAAAATCTTCCGAAGCGAATGCCTGCGAGAAGTTCTTGAACCCCACCCAATGTGGCGGAAAGGTCAGACCGTTGTAGTCGGTAAACGAATACGCGAACGTCGCGACTATCGGGTAGAGCTGAAGAACGAGCACGCCGGTCAACCACGGGGTGAGGAACAACAGACCCGTCCGCAGGTTGCGCCGGGCGATCACCGAGCGCCGGCGACCGGTCTTGCGCGACACGCCCGCATCGTTCCGGGAGAACGGCCGGGAGCTGAGCGGTCGCCGCTCGACGGTCACTCGCTCCCCACAACCACGCCACCAGGGGTGGCATGTTCTTTCGAATTGATCTGCTTTTGTGCGGCACCGAGCGCATCGGCGACGCTCGACTTGTTGTACGCGATGTTGTTCCAAGCCTCGGTCATGATCGTCGTGTATTGCTCCGTAAACGTCCCGCGCGGATAGGAGCCCGTTGCGACGGCTGATTCCTTGTCGACGATCTTCAAAGCATTCGCCATCGGATTACCCGGATATCCGTTCTTGCTGCGTATTTTCGCCTGAGCCTGGGTGAGTTGCTTGTCCCACTGTTGCGCCTGAGTCGGGCGGGTGTAGCCATTCGTGGTTGGCCCGGCCAACGCGCCGTTGTCGTAGATCGTCGTCTTCCAGAAGTTGAACGCTGCCTGCGCATTCGCGGCGCCCTTTGGCACAGCCATCACCCACGCCGTGCTCCTGATGCCCTTGTTGATGGCGCCGGTCTGGCTCGGCGCCCACGACAGAGCCCAGTCGAGGTTGTAGCAGTGGTCTATTTGGCCGCCTTCCCAGTAGGCGGTGAAGCTGAACAGTTGCTGACCTGTGGCCATGTGATACTTCGGCGAACACCCATATGGGCCGGGGTCTGTGCTGGCGAACTTGTTATACGCCGTCACGCCGCCGTAAAAGTCGACCAGCTTTTTCTCGTACGTGAAGTACTTCTTCAAACATGGCGTATTCGCGTGATAGCCGCCCTTCGCATCCCAGGTAGCGTCGGCTCCACAGAACAGGCTCTCAACTTCCGGATTACTTCCCGACACCGGTATGCCAATTCGTTTCACCGTATGGTTGGGGCCGAACTTCGTGACCTTCTGTGTTGCGGCCCAAAGTTCGTCGAATGTGCGCGGCACGTGGTTCGGATCAAGTCGGGCCTTGGCCAGGTTCTTGGGGATGTACAGCAGGTCCTCAACCGTGGGATTAGATGCGCCCGGCAGCCCGTACCAGTGTCCGTTGTAGCGGACATACTGGGCGAGTGCGGGCACGAAGTCGCTCGGTTTGATCCCGGCGGCTTTGTAGTAGCTGTCCAGATTTGTTACCGCACCGCGCTGAACCAGCTGCGGCAGCGCAGTGTTCACCCCGATCAGGTCGGGAGGATCCCCGGCATTGACGGAAAGAAGGGTCTTCGTCACCTCGGTCGCGACGTCGGGGACCTGTACCTCTTTGATCTTCAACTTGGGAAGATCCTTTGCCCAGACGGCCTGATAGTACGTATACCAGGAGCTGATCGAATTAACACCGTGTGAGGTGCTCGGTGTTACGCCGCTGATGATGGCGGCGTTTGTCATTATCGTCATCTGATTCGATTCGGCCCCAGCCTTTCCCGACGAGCAGCCACCGATCGCCAACGTGGCGACAACGCCCGTAACCAGGGAAATCCTGGCCCCGGAGGGCCGTCTGATTGCATGCCACCGCATGGCTTGATTCCTTTCTCAGCGCTTGCCCAGCTCCAGCCCTGGATGGCCGTCCTCTGGTAGTGCGGGTCTTCAGCCCAAATTCGGGCGACCGGCGCGCGCTACCACCGATCTGGCGCTGCTTTGCCGCGGTCATCAGCTCGACGCCGCGGTTCAGCGACCACACTGTCCCTGCACTCTTGGCCTCGCCCGCGGAACCAGGGCACAAAGAGGTTCAGCGAATGGGGCCATAACGACCTTCATTCAGTGAAATACTGACTTCTATGAGTGAAACTGAATGAAACAGTTGCATGACCGGTCGTGCTGTGTCAAGAGCGTCGCAGCGCACAGATACGTAGCCGAGCCCGAAATTCAGTGAATTCGTCGCGCTGTCGCGACAGATCTTCAGAAGGCTGGGCGTACGACCGCCGTTGCCCTCGCTAGGCAAGTACTCGGCATATCCAGAGGCTTGGGCGGAATCTATTCACTCGTCCGAATGACGCACGCAACTCAAGCGTCGTGCCGGGGTGCACCCTCAACCAGGCCGAGTTCCTTCGAGATGCGGGCCGCGACCTGAGCGACGGCCTTCCCGACGACGACAAGCCGGCGGTCGGTCATCCGACTCGTCGGCCCGGAAACACTGATCGCATAGCTGGCGTGCCCGCGGTGATCGAGAATAGGCGCGCCTGCACACCGTAGGCCCTCGTCCGATTCCTCGTCATCGACCGCGTAACCGACCCGACGAACCTCTTCGAGCGCGCCGGCGAGTTTTGCCCGCGAGGTGATCGTTTTCGGGGTGAGTTTGTCCAGCGGCTCGCGAGCCAGCACAGTGGACAGTTCATCGGCGGTCAACCGCGAAAGAATCGCTTTGCCGACCGATGTGGAATGCCAGGTGTCGACAGCGCCGGCGCCGACACCCTTGCGCAATGATCGAGGACTGTCGAGCACCTCAAGAATGACGATCTGCCGTCCTTGCCGGGCAGCCAGATTCACCGTCTCCTCGAACTCATCGCGCAGCTCCCGCATGTACGGCAGCGCCACACGATGGATATCCCGTTGCGCCAAAGCCCGCAGTCCCAGGCGATACAGTCCGAAGCCAAGGCGGTAGACGCCGGTCTCTTCATCCCGCTCAACCAAGTCGCCATGAGTCAGGCTGGCCAAGTACCGCAAGGCGGTTGCCTCACTCAGGCCGGTCTCGCGCGCCACCCGACTGAGGCTCGCGCCATTGTCGGTGTCCAGCGAACTGAGCACCTGCACAGCCCGCGCCACCGAGACCAGGTGATAATTCTCGAAATTCGTTGCGGCCATGACATTTCTCCCAGTCTTCCGTGCGCGGCCGGGGGAATCTCAGCATCACCGCACTCTTGACACCACATTGTGAGACATGCAAGTGTTTCACTCATAGAAGTTAATACTTCATTGAATGAAGGTCAACCCGCTGACCGTCTCCTCTTCAGCAAAACCCGACCTCATGCGCAGCTAGCAATTCCGATCGGAGCATGACTGATGAGTGCAACCTTGCGTATCGGTGTTGCCGGCGCCGCCCGCGGCGGCGGTTACACGGTCGGGATCCGGGCATTGGCTCCGCGGGCCGTGCTCAGCGCGGTCTACGACCCGAATCCGGAGGCCAGCCGCAGATTCGTGGCGGCGCATCCGGAGGTACGGCAGTGCGAAAGCTTTGCCGAACTCATCGCGGACGTCGACGCCGTCATCATCGCTTCCCCACAACACCATCACGCGGCACAGGCGGCATTCGCACTTGCGCGCGGCGTACATGTGTTGTCTGAAGTGCCGGCCGCGGTCAGCATGGAGCAGGTAAACCAGCTGTTGGAAGCTACCCGGACCAGCTCGGCGACGTACATGCTCTCCGAGAACTACTGTTACAGCAGACCGAACCTCGTGGTCCGCGAAATCGTCCGAGCGGGCCTTTTCGGCGAGCTGTAT
The DNA here is from genome assembly GCA_040414495.1 of Mycobacteriales bacterium. Classification (GTDB taxonomy): domain Bacteria; phylum Actinomycetota; class Actinomycetes; order Mycobacteriales; family QHCD01; genus DATAVB01. The sequence continues at coordinate 13,380 of JBEDUI010000046.1, read as the reverse complement.
TTCGGCGAATCCGAATACCTGCACGAGATGAAATCGGCGCAGCGGCTACCCGACGGCCAGCCGTCCTGGCGTTCGATCTGGCAGGTCGGGCGCGACGGTCACACCTATCCCACCCACAGCCTCGGCCCATTACTGCAGTGGATGCAGGACCGTGTCACCGAAGTCAGCTGCGTTGGGACCGGACATCACGTAGCGCCGGAACACGAGATCCAGGACAGGGTGGCCCTCACCGCTCGGACCCGCAAAGGCGCGCTATTACACATACGGCTTGATCTGCTGTCCAATCGGCCGCACCTGCTGGACTACTATGCGCTGCAGGGCACGGATGGCGCCTACGAAGCGGCTCGCACCACCGGTGACAGTCCCCGGATCTATTTGCACGAAAGCGGCAAAAAGCTCGAGTGGGAACCACTCGAATTGCATACGGAACGATTTCTGCCAGCGCGATACGCCCGTCCGCCCGAGGGCTCCGGCCACTGGGGATCCGATGCCTGGCCCGTCATGGACTTCGTCGACGCGATCATCGACGGACGGCCGGTCGAACTCGACATATACGCAGCCCTGGATATGACCCTTCCCGGCATTATTTCCGAGGCGTCGATCGCCACCCACGGGGCATGGTTGCCGGTCCCCGATCCGCGCACCCTGACCGCCGGCATCGGAACGGAGCCAGGCCGGGAGGCACCTCGTGCCTGACGTGGCGCTGATCAGCGGTGGACTCGGCGATATCGGGCGAGCAATCACCAGCGCACTGAGCGCCACTGGCGTGACCGTCGCTGTGGCCGATATCGCCGACCCCGCCGCCGGTTCGAGGCACGCCGCGGAAATAGGCGCCGCCCGCTACGACCGCGTCAACGTACGGGACAGCGCCGCCGTCGATTCATGGGTGCAAGCCGTACAAGACGACCTCGGGGTTCCGACGATCGCAGTGCCCGCGGCCGCCACGGTCACGCCGGCCGAGCCACATGAGATCACGCCGCTAGACTGGACCGACGAGCTGCGAACCAATCTCGACGGCGCGTTCTTTCTGGCCCAAGCAGTTATCCGGCGGCTGCTGGAATCGGCCCAGCCCGGCCGGATCGTTTTCATCGGAAGCTGGGCCGCGGACCGCCCGCATCCGCACATTCCCGCCTACACAGCGGCAAAAGCGGGCCTACGGGGTCTGATGCGTTCTCTCGCACTGCGATATGCCTCGGCCGACATCCTGATCAACGAAGTGGCACCCGGACTGGTCGATGCCGGCGTGTCCAGTCAGGTCTTCGCCGCCGATCCGGCGTTGCGGTCACGAAGCAGCGCGGCTGTCCCCACCGGACATCTGTTGACGAGCGAGGAGGTGGCTGCCGAGGTGGTCCGATTGTGCGATCCCGAGTTGCGTCACACTACCGGCACATCCGCGGTTCTGGACGGCGGAATCTCCCTGGTCACGCCCCTGTTCACGACCGCAGGTGGTTCCTCGGCGAACGGCAGCCAGGCATGAGCGAGTCGGCCCGACACTGGGCGCCGCCAGCGTTCCACGGGCTGATCGGTATTGAGACCACGGTCATCACCCCGCCGGCGGATATTCATCTACGCAACTGGGGCGCCTCACCCCATCGTCAGGCCACTGGCATACACCAGGATCTTCTCGCGGTCGTGCTGACGATTCGCGACACGGCCGACCATCCACCGCTCGTGCTGGCCGGCCTGGACCTGGGCTGGTGGATGGATCCCGAGGACGAGGCCGCACTCCGTCAGAATGTCGCCGTAGCACTGGGAATTGCCGACCGTCAGCTGGTATTGGCACTCACCCACACCCACGCGGGTCCGTCGCTGCGCCGCGCGGACCGCAACGAGGTCGGGGGTGCGGCGCTTCCCGACTATCTCGACGAAATGGCGTCTCGGGTAGGGGCGGCAGCGTCCGCCGCCCTCGCGTCCGAAGAGCCGGCCACACTCGACTGGGAGTACGGTCGCTGCACGCTCGCGACTCACCGGGATCTGCCTTTCGGCAACCGTGTGGTGTCGGGATTCAACCCCGATGGTCCGGCCGACGACACGTTGTTGGTAGGTCGGGTATGTGCAGCTGATGGTCGGATCCGCGGAGTGGTGGTGAACTACGCCTGCCATCCGACCACATTGGCCTGGCAGAATTCTCTTGTGTCGCCGGACTTTGTCGGTCCGATGCGAGACCTGATCAGCCAGGAAATCGGCGCACCATGCCTTTTCCTGCAAGGCGCATCGGGCGAGCTGGCGCCGCGCCGGCAATACACGGACGATCTCGACGTTGTGCGGCACAACGGCCGGCAGCTCGGGTTCGCGGCTCTGTCCACAGTGGCAGGAATGGCGGCGCCAGGCACGGAACTGGTCTTCGACACGGTTGTCGAATCAGGCGCTCCCTTGGCGGTCTGGCGCAGTCAAGCGACCGACATCGATGGCGCGGTGGCGACCTGTCGCAGAATCCTGCAGCTGCCACGCAGGACGGAAGATCCGCCAGGCGGGGCCGGCGAGACAGCTGATGCCCGCGCAGCGGCAATGCGAGCCGAACGCGCCGCCCGAATTGCCCGCGCGGCCGGCACCGGTACGACGGTCGCCTTTCCGGTGACCGGCTGGCGGATCGGTGGGGCTCTGCTCATCGCCCATCCCGGCGAGGCGTACTCAGGTCTGCAAACCGCCTTGCGCAAGGAATTTCCTGACCACGCGGTCGTCGTCGTCAATCTGGCCGGCGGCGTGCATCTCGGTTATCTGCCGCCAGCAGCCGTATACGACACCGACACGTATCAGGTCTGGCAAACCCCACTTGGCCGTGGATCGCTCGAACAGCTGACCGAGGCCAGCCTCGATATCCTACGTGAGCTGGCCCAAATTCCCGACGCCTCGGCGGCTGAGCAATGACTGGCAATTTCGTGCCGTCACCTTCACTCAGGAGTACGGCCTGGTTCTCCGGACACGACGAGGTGGCCGTTCTGCACCGGGCCGCGCTGCGTTCTATGGGCCACGACATCAAGGCCAACGACTCTCGACCGATTATCGGCATCGCCAATTCGGCCAGCGATCTCAACCCGTGCAATCGTGTGCTTGACGAATTGGCAATCGCCGCCGCCGAAGGTATTTCCGCGGCCGGCGGCATTCCCTTGGTTTTCCCGGTGATGTCGCTGGGCGAAGACCTCATGAAGCCGACCGCGATGTTGTACCGCAACTTGGTCGCCATGGAGATCGAGGAGACACTCCGGTCATATCCGCTGGACGGCGTCGTACTGCTGGCCAATTGCGACAAGACCGTTCCGGCCGCATTGATGGGCGCGGCCAGCGCCGACGTGCCGGCGATCATGGTGATTGGCGGAGCCCGCCCTATTGCGGAAATCGACGGGCGACGCCTCGCCTCCGGCACATCGCTGTGGCGCAGCTACGACGACCACCGAGCCGGGCGGCTCGATTCCGCGTCCTGGTCACGGATCGAAGAATGTATGTCGTGTGGCATCGGATCGTGTAATTCGATGGGCACAGCAACCACGATGGCGTTACTGACCGAGGCCATGGGAATGACCCTGTCCGGCATGGCCACCATTCCCGCCGGCACCCGAGAATCCCGCGATGCCGCGGCACAAGCCGGGCGACGCAGCGTCGAGCTGGTGCGGGCCGGCATCCGACCGTCGGACATTCTCACCCCGGCCGCATTCGACAACGCATTAGCCGTGCTGGCCGCCATTGGCGGTTCAACGAATGCGGTGCTGCATTTATGTGCAATCGCCGGCCGGCTCGGTATTTCCCTGCCCTTGGAGCGATTCGCGGCCCGGGCCAGGGACGTGCCGGTCATCGTCGACCTGGAACCCACAGGTACTGGGCTGGTTCAGGATTTGCACGCCGCCGGCGGCCTCCCCACCGTCCTGCGAGTCATCCGCGATCACCTCGACCCGACCGCAACGACCGTAACCGGCCGGACCATAGAACACATCGCGGCCGCTGCCCGCGCCCCGTCAGGGGTTGTTCGGGAGTTGGACCGACCCGTCACCGACCGTGCCGCGCTCGCCGTCGTACGCGGCAATCTCGCACCTGACGGGGCGATTCTGAAAGCCTGCTCGGCGTCGCCGCACCTGCTGGAACACCGAGGCCCGGCACTCGTCTTCGACAGCTACACCCAGATGCGGGAGCGGATTGACGATCCCAACCTGGACGTACGGGCCGAGACCGTTCTCATCCTTGCCGGTTGTGGTCCGGTCGGGGCTCCTGGAATGCCGGAATGGGGCATGATTCCGATCCCTGCCAAACTTGCCGCAGAAGGCGTTACCGACATGGTACGGATATCCGATGCGCGGATGAGTGGGACCAGCTTCGGCACGGTATTTCTGCACGTTGCGCCCGAGGCCGCGGTGGGCGGACCACTCGCGTTGGTCCGTACCGGCGATGAAATCGCCGTGGCTACACCGGGTGGTCGGCTTGATCTGCTGGTCGACGATGCGGAACTGGCCCGGCGCCAGGCATCCTGGTCACCGCCGGCCTCCCCACACATACGTGGCTGGCCGGCGCTGTACCGCAATCACGTCACGCAAGCGCCAACCGGCTGCGACTTTGACTTTCTCCAGGGACCGACGGCCGAGAGCCGGCGCATGGTTGCTCCGACTATCGGGCGCTCCTGACGTTTCAATAGAGTCCGGAAAGGACACGATCCACTGTGGTCAATGAGTTTCATGGTGTGTATCCGGTCATCCAGACACCCTTCGATAGCGACGGGTCTGTGGACCTGCACCAGGTTCGACACGAACTCGACTGGATGTATGGCCACGGTGTGTCCGGTGCTGTTATCGGCATGGTGTCGGAGATTCTCAAGTTGTCCGACGACGAGCGGGGCACATTAGCCGACACGGTGTGTCGGCACGCCCGGGACAACGGACGTCAAGCGATCGTCAGCGTCGGCGCGGAAAGCACGCATCACGCCGTGCAGCGCGCGGTGCAGGCAGAACAGGCCGGGGCCGACGCGTTGATGGCAGTTCCTCCCCTCACCGCAGCGGTCGACACGCCTGGAATGTTGGGCTATTTCGGTGATCTGCTGGAGGCCACATCCACTCCCCTCGTCGTTCAGGACGCCAGTGGCTACGTGGGACAGCCGATTCCGATCAACGTTCTGGTTCAGCTGCAGAATCAATACGGCGACCGGGTTTGGTTCAAGCCCGAGGCGCAACCCATCGGCCCGCGTCTGTCCACCTTGCGCGACAACACCGCCGGTCGGGCCCGGATTTTCGAAGGCTCCGGCGGAATCGCGCTCGTCGACAGCTACCATCGGGGCATCGTCGGCACCATGCCCGCGGCAGATCTGTGCTGGGCCATTGTCGCTTTGTGGCGTGCGTTGGAAGCGGGTGACACCACGACAGCCGACTTGATCAGCGCCCCACTGATCGGGATTCTCAATCTGCAGACCGAACTCGACTCCTATGTGGCTATCGAGAAATACCTGCTGCACAAGCAAGGCGTATTGCGTAACCCGGCCGTGCGGGGACCGGTAACCTACACGCTCGATCGGGAGACCGTTGCCGAGGTTGATCGGCATTTCGACGCGCTCCAACAGGTCGTCAGCGCCACCGAGCAACAGCCGACGGAAGCCGTTCACTACGAGGCCGATCGCCAATGAACACACGAGTCGTTGATTGATTCGCGAACCCGTGTGGCCGGTCGCGGCGGTCCGGGCGATGGGAGAGGCGACCAAATTCCCGCGGACTACTGGGGGTTGTCCGCGGCCTGTGCGGGGGTTGGCTGAACGTTCACGCCGGAATCCGCCACGACCGGCCGGTCTTGCTATGACGGGTATGACCTTTACTATCAGAGCTATCGCATCACCTCACTCTCATTGTGAAAAATGGCTCCCGCTACGAGACACTGGGCCTCATCCTGATCTCAGTCGGCCCGGTGGAGCACGCTCCATCCCACTATCGGGCCTGGTGCATCTCACCGGTCCGACATATCGAGCCCGGAAGGCAAGTGGTGGCACCCGTCGCCGGAATTTATCCGGTGACACGGAATGCCGGCACGCTGGTCGCCAGGGCCGATCGAAGAGGCCACCAGCGGCAGCGACGGCGGCGAACTCGATGTCGAGCAGGTCCGGGTCGGCCATCACCAAATCCCAGAACCGGGAATCGGTCCAGTGCTGTGATTCGAGGCCTTCTGTAGTCGGGGTGCTGTGCATCGTGATCATCACCCGCGTCCTGCACGGCCTTCGGGCTCAGGCGTCGATCGCCGGCCGATCACCGGAGCCGGCGCTAATGCTGATCTTGCGCGGCTTGGCCCGTTCGGCGACCGGGATACGCAACGTCAGCACACCGGCGTCGTAGGAGGCGTTGATGTGCTCGGTATCCAGATTCTCGCCGAGGAAGATTTGCCGGCTGAACACACCTCTGGGTCGTTCGGTGACGACATATTCGACCTTGTCGTCAGTGCCGTTGTCGACCGGTTTGCGTTCGGCCTTGACCGTGATCACGTTGCGTTCGACGTCCAGATCGATGCTGGATGGGTCGACACCAGGCAGGTCAAACGTGACGACGAATTCGTCACCGGAACGCCAGGCATCCATGGGCATCGCGGCCGGCCGGCTGGTGGTGCCGTTGTACCCGAAAAACTGCTGGGTTAGGCGATCCAACTCCCGGAAGGGATCGGTCCGCATCAACATCGAAACTCCCTCCAGTCCCATGTCGCAGGGGTCAGGTCACAGCTGTTCAATTACATCGTCGCTACTGATAACCTGTGGCAGTAGCTATAGATTTCATATAGCACTATCGTCAGGTGAGTGCAAGAGGGTGAACGAGAAAACGTGACAAGTCAGGATGTGTGGTCCGGCGGTGGCGGGATCTCCGGCGACCGGGGCGTGTTCGGCATCTCGGTCGCCGCCGAGCTGGCCGGCGTCCCGGTCCAGTCGTTGCGGCTGTTCGAGACCCGCGGCCTGCTGGAACCGTCCCGGACCGAGGGCGGCACCCGCCGCTACTCCAGCGACGACATCGGCCGCGCCCGCCACATCAACGCCCTGCAGGCCGACGGGCTGAACCTGGCCGGAATTGCCGCGGTCCTGTTACTGGAGACGCGAAATCAAGAGCTGGCGGCCGAAAACGCCGCCCTACACGCCGAAATCACCCAACTGCGCCAATCGGTGCCTGCGCCAACCGGCGCCACATCACAACCACCCGGACACCGCCGCAATCGCTCCCGGAAAGCCTAAGCGGCCGTAAAAACACGACCGCATGACGCTGCTCGGTCAGCGTGCGCGCATATGTTGACTTGCCAACCCCGATACGCCCGTAGATCAAATATGCCGTCGCCATGGTCGGCACCCTAGCGTCCGCTGGCCGCATCCGGGCGGCCGACTGATTGCATCAGCGGGCCGTCGTCCAACAAATATTACGTCTTGTGCACTGTCGCGTGTGGACCTCGCGATACTGTACGGTTCCACGTTCGATACAATTCCGATCAATTCGTTACCGAATTTCATGTATCACCACCTCTTTTCCCATTAGGGCAGAGAATTGGCCCGCATTCGCCCCCCACTCGGCGGTAGATATCGACGGTGCCGCGTTTGGGTAGTCAACTCGCGGCATGGACAACGGTGACTGGTCCGCGTACGAATGCCGCGACGGGAGCGCGTTCAGCGACTACAACCTCTGGGTCTGGTACTGATCCGACGGCTCGACTGGCCCCGGCGCGCCGGGGCCAGTGAGCGCTACGTATCAGTTCTGGTGCTGACCAGGGTTAGTCCAATACCAGCATTCCGGTTCGTAGGTCGCCGGCGCCGGAAATACCCACGGACCGTCGAGGCCGTTCTGCGCGAGGTCGCCGCGTTCGGGAACGTTATTCAGGTCAATGTTGTGGGTGTGCACCCGAGGGAAGTTGGCCACACATCCCATGAAGTACGGGCCGTCGCTGATGTGGATTTTCATCATTTCCCAGACAAGCTGGGTACGCCTCATCTGGTCCGTCTCGGTCTTCGTCTGCATGTACAGCTCAGTCAACTTCTCGGTCGGGCTGCCCGCCTCGGGTGGCATTCTGGGTGGGTGCCGTTTGATCGGCGGCAGATTGGCCTCGCTCTTCTGCGTCCGCGAGCCGGCCAGTAGGTTCCAGTTGCCCTGCAGCGGTGCCCACCGCGACGGATCCAGCGGCACTAGCCACTGTGGATAGACCAGCACGGTCCCGCCGTCGCCGACCGACCAGTTGGTGTGTGACATCAACTCGCCAGCGTTCCACGTGTCGCTATAGGACTGTGGCGGAATTGGCACCCGCACCATATGCAGACCGACGTCCTTGGCGTTGGCGACAAGCTGGTCGTCCTTGGCCGCCTCCGTGGCGGAGATATCGGCTGAGTAGGGCACCTGCACCGTGAGCTTGGAGCCGTCGGCGAACTCGACGTATCCATCGCCGTTGCTGTCCTTTAATCCCAGCTCGGCAAGCAACGATTTGGCCTTCGCCACATCACGGACCTTGTACGAATCCCGCCACTTCGCGTAGAGGCTTTTCCCATCGGGTTTGGCCCGGAATTCCAGGATCTTGGTACCGGACGTTCCGGTCGTCATCTCGCCGGTCTGGAAGTACAGCGTCTTTCGCGCGTTCTCGCGGTCGAACGCGTAGGAGATCGCCTGCCGGAATCGCTTGTCGCGGAACAGCTTGCCGTACTTCGGATCCTTCGCCGTGTAGTCGTAGTTGAGGAAGAACATAGATCCGGTGCCGTCGCCACTGTCCCACAGCCCGATCTTGTAATTGCCGGCCTTCTGCGACGCCGAGAGAGTGGACACATCGGACAGGTCGATGTTAGTGAAATCGCCCTGGCAGTAGTCGATCGAGCCTTGCTGCACCTGCAGCTTGATAACCTGCGCGTTCTGGGCGATGTTGATCCGCCACTCATCGATATACGGAAGCTGGTCGCCGTCCTTGGTCACGACGTAGTAGTACGGGTTTCGCTCCAGGACCACGCCCTTGTTGTTGTCGAACGACTTGCATTTGTACCCGGTCAACGTCGGGCAGTCCGGGTTGCTCGTCCACCTTGCCTTGCGCTCCCAGAGACCGCCGACCTCATCCCAGTTCTTTGGGACGTTCTTGTTGTACTTCGGGTGGAACTGTCTGAGGTAGTGCTTGGGCATAATCCAGATCGGCCCGTTCTGGCCAATATTGCCCTTCACCCATGCCGCGAGATAGTCCGGAACCAACGGCTGCGGCGCATCGTAGGTTATCTTCAACGTCGAGTCGTCTACTTTGGACATCGTGCAGGGAGTGCCCTTCGACGACTGACAGTCTGGCGGCACCGTTTGGGCGTCGTGACCCGGGATAGCAATGTCGTAGTACCAGAACAGCACGTCGTCGACGGTGAACGGATGACCGTCCGACCACTTCAGACCGGTACGGAAATGGATCGTCCACTCGGTCGCATCGGCGTTGGAAGACCACCTGTCCGCCGTGCCCGGCCCGATGTCAAGGCCGTCATTCAGCCACCGCAATGGCGAGAAGCCGTAATAATATTCATGAATCGAACTGGCCTGCTGCATGCCGGTCGTACCGACCACGACCGTGTTGAGGACGCCACCGTACTTGCCCCTCGACACCCAGTTGTGCGGCAGGACATAGGGGTTATCCGGCAGACGTTGCTCGACCGGTGGCAGCCCGGCGCCCTTCAACGCGGGCGCCTCGCTGAATTTGGCTGGCTTTGGCGGCGTCTGGGTGGCCGACCCGATCTTCCCCGCGACCCGAGCAGAACCGCTGCCGCCACCGGACTTTGCGCTGTTTTTGCTAGAACAGGCAGCGAGGATTACCGAGCCCCCGGCGACTGCCGCGCCATACAGGAACGATCTGCGCGACAGCGCAGAGACATCGCTCATGACCAATAATCCCTTCGCAACACCATGGGAAATTTACTGCGGGCCGCGACGATCAGCGGCGACATCCAAGGCGGCCAATACGCGATAACGCTGACCCGCGCCGAGGGAAACGTGCAGAACGTCTCGTTCATCACCGTGACTTTATGCCGCAGGATCGGACCAGACTTTCCAGATCCACAGCAATTTGTGCACGATCAACAGGTCACAGCTCTCGTCAGCACGGTGCCGACTCGACATCGCAGATCGGCTCCAGATGGGATATGTTGGGCCGCGATGACTACCGGGACGGCATTGCGCCACACACGGATTGGTGACCCGGTGCTCTTCTGAGCGCCGCAGAGGCCGCGACCGGCCTGCTGTTCGGGAGATCCTGCGCTGCGCGGGCTCCCCCCTCCGTCGTGTTGATCACACGCTCGACACATCAACCACGACAGGAGAATTCATGACCACAACGACCGTAAAAATTCCCGCCACCGATGGCCAGGCCGATGCATTCGCCGCGTTCCCCGGCCGGAGTGAGCGGCACCCGGGCGTGCTGCTGTACCAGGATGCCTTCGGTCTGCGGCCCGTACTGCGGGATATCGCCCGCGAACTGGCCGAACACGGTTATTACGTGCTTGTCCCCAACCTCTATTATCGGCACGGTCCGGCGCCGGTGATCGAACTTCCCGAACACATTGGGGAAGAGCTACGCCCTGCGGTCATCGCGCAACTGATGCCCTTGATCAGGGAACACACCACCGAACGGGCCCGGCTCGACGCTGACGCCTATCTCAGTTTTCTCACCTCCCAAGATGAGGTCGACGACGGACCGGTTGCCGTGATCGGTTACTGCATGGGCGCCGCCCTGGCCATCCGCACCGCGGTGGCCCATTCCGGCCAGGTCGCCGCCTGCGCCGGATTTCATCCCGGATTTCTGGTCACGGACGAGCCCGACAGCCCACATCGGTTGATCCCCCAGCTGACCGCGCAAGTCCACCTTGGACTGGCCGAAAACGACATGAAGCCCGCGGCCATCAACAAGCTCAATCAGGCCCTGGATGCCGCCGGTATCGACTACACCACCGAGATCTACCCGGGCACCATCCATGGCTTCACCATGTCCGATACCGACGCGTTCAATCCGTCGGCAACGCAGCGCCACTGGGACCGCCTGCTCAGCCTCCTCGACCGCTCCCTCGGGCTCCAACCCGGAAAGCAGACCCGAGGCTCGCGGCGTATTCCTTGACGTCACCCGACCGGCCAAATAACGTAACGTTGACCTAAATAGACACCGAGGCGGCGGATTCGCTTGCGCCGCAGGGATTTCCGCGTGAGCGACCGGGAGTGACAGTGCCCCAGGCCAGACCGAATGTCGTGTTCATCATGTCCGACGACCACGCGGCGCACGCCATCAGCGCGTACGGCAGTGTCATCAATCGGACACCACACCTCGATCGTATCGCCGCCGGCGGCATGCGCATGGACTCGGTGTTCTGCACCAACGCTCTCTGCGCGCCGAGTCGGGCTTCGATCCTCACCGGCACCTACACCCACATCAACGGCGTCCGCACCCTCACCGAAGAGATCGACGCGCGCCAGCCGACCTTCATCTCCGCGATGCACGCCGACGGCTACCAGACGGCCATTGTCGGCAAATGGCATCTGGGCGAAGGCGGTATTCACGACCCCAAGGAATTCGACTACTGGGAAGTCCTGCCGGGCCAGGGTGACTACCACGATCCGGAGTTCGTCACCGCGCAGGGCCGACGCCGCCATTCCGGCTATGTCACCGACATCATCACCGACCTGTCGCTGGACTGGCTGCGCCAGCGCGACACCGAAAAGCCGTTCTGCCTGCTGCTGCATCACAAGGCGCCGCATCGCCCGTGGGAGCCGGACGATCGGCACGCGGACATGTATTCCGATGTGGACATTCCGGTTCCGGACAACTATGACGACGACTACTCCGATCGCGCCACGCCGGCCCATGTGGCCACGATGCAGGTCCGCCGCGATCTGAACACAGTGGACCTCAAGGTCGATCCACCGGAGGGCCTGAATGACGACGAGTTCGCCGCCTGGGCGTATCAGCGCTACATGAAGGACTATCTACGCTGCGTCGCCTCGATCGACGACAATGTCGGCCGGGTCCTGGATTATCTCGATGAGGCCGGACTGACCGATGACACGATCGTGGTCTACACGTCGGATCAGGGTTTCTTCCTCGGCGATCACGGTTGGTACGACAAGCGATTCATGTACGAGGAGTCGCTGCGGATGCCGTTCCTGGTGCGATATCCAGGCGAAATCGCCGCCGGCGTCACCAACGACGACATGGTGACCAATGTGGACTTCGCTCAAACGTTCCTGGACTACGCCGGAGTGCCGGCGCCGGAGCGGATGCAGGGCCGCAGCTTCCGGGCGGTGCTGGCCGGGGCTACACCGTCGGACTGGCGGCAGGCGATGTACTACCGCTATTGGGAACACGACGAGAAGATGCACCACGTCTGGGCGCATTACGGTATCCGCACCCGCCAGCACAAGCTGGTCTACTACTACGCCGACGGACTTGGTGTGCCCGGCGCGGCCGAGACGACGTACCCGCCGGAATGGGAATTGTTCGATCTGCAGAACGACCCGAGGGAAATGCACAGCGTTTACGGCGATCCGGCGTACGCGCAGATCCAGGCTGACCTGACCCGATGGCTCGCCGATATGCAGGCAGAGGTAGCCGATCAGCCGCACCACACGAATGGGTAGTCGACAATCGTGACGACAATGACCACCGCTAGCGCGCCGTTGTTCCGCGGAAACGGGCGGATTGAATACGTCGAACGCACGTATCGGCAGCCGGGCGCGGGCGAGCTGCTCATTGCTCCACAGGCGAATGCATTATGCGGAAGCGACCGTGGTTTCTGGAATGACGGCGCCAACCATGTGCCCGGTCATGAAACCGCCGGTATTGTTCTCGACACCGGGGCCGGAACCACGACACCGGTCGGCACGCGCGGCGTGGTGTTCCTGATGGATTTCTGCGGTGCCTGCCGCAGTTGCCAGCTGGGCGCGACGAATCAGTGCCTGGCCAAGCGCGGCGACATGGGTATCGCCGACGACGGCGGCTATGGACCGTACGAGGTGATCCACGAAAGTAATTTCTTCCCGATCACCGACGACATCGACTTTGCCACCGCCACGATGTTGCTCGACGTGATGGGCACCAGCGGCCACGCGATCATGCGGGCCCAGCAGGTACGTACCGATATCGAGTCCGTCTACATCGCCGGTGCCGGACCAATCGGGCTTGGCCTGCTGGAGATGTCGAAGCTCCTGCTTGGACGCGAGATTCCCGTCTATATCAGCGATGTGTCGCCCTGGCGGCGAGAGTTCGCGGGGACGCTCGGCGGCGTACCGGTCGCGCCGGCCGACCTGACCAAAGTCGGTCAGCCCGATGTCGCCTTCGACGCCTCCGGTAAAGAATCGGCCCGCCGCGCCGCCCTCGATATTCTCGGCCAGCGCGGCGCTTTGGTGTGTGTCGGTCACGGCGAGGGCGTGACGCTCAACGTATCCGGCGACCTGATCGCGC
>JBEDUI010000045.1:0-6746 GCA_040414495.1 Mycobacteriales bacterium | reverse complement strand
CCGAACCCAACCGACCGTCGATGATCCGGTGGTCGAACGAGAGCGCGAGCTGACATACCTGACGCGGCACGATTTCACCGTCAACGACCCACGGCGTCGGCTTCACCGCACCGAAGGCAAGGATCGCGCTCTCGCCCGGCGGCAGGATCGGCGTACCGGTGTCCACGCCGTACACCCCGACGTTGGTGATCGAAATCGTGCCCCGGGCCAGGTCCGCCGGCGGTGTCTTGCCGGCCCGCGCGGTCGAGACCAGATCGGCCAGCGCGTCGGCCAGCCCCCGCAGCGACAGCGATTCGGCGTTCTTGATGTTGGGGACAATCAGCCCGCGGTCGGTCGCCGCGGCAATGCCGAGATTCACGTACGGCTTGACGATGATTTCCTGGTTTTCCTCGTCCCAGGTCGAGTTCACCATCGGATGCCGCCGGACCGCGAGCAGCAGGGCCTTGGCCACGAACAGCAGCGGGCTGACCTTCACGCCGTCGAATTGCCGGCTCGCCGCGACCCGGTCCCGTAACTCCATTGTGGACGTCATGTCGACCGCGAGGAATTCGGTGACGTGCGGGGCGGTGAAGGCGCTGGTGACCATGGCCTGCGCGGTTTGCCGGCGTACGCCCTTGACCGGGATCCGTTCCTCCACACCGGAAACACCGGTAACGCTGGGCTCGGGTTGGATTTCGGCGGCGGCTTCGACGTCGGCGCGGGTGATGGTGCCGTTCGGGCCGGTGCCGGTCACCGTGCCCAGGTCGATGCCGTGGTCCTTGGCCAGTCTGCGGACCGGCGGGGTGGCCAGCACAGTCGGCTGCGCCACCCCATTGGTCGCTGCGACGGGAGCCGGCGCCGGTTTGGTGGCGGCCGGGGCCTTAGCTGGCGCCGGTTTGACGGCCGGGGTGCTGGTACGACGGGCGCGGCGAACCGTACGACTGGGTTTTACGCCCGAACCGACCAACACGCTGTGCTTCTCCTCCTCGGCGGCCGGCTGCTCGGGCACCAGGTCGCTGGTCAGACTGCGTTGCGGCGTCACCGCGCCACTGGGCTCCACGTCGATGGGCTCGACGTCGACGGTGAGAATCGGCGCACCGACGTCCACGGTCGCGCCCTCCTCAGCGTGCAACGCGGTGACGACCCCGTCGAACGGGCACGGCAATTCGACCGCGGCCTTGGCCGTCTCGACCTCGACGATCAGCTGACCGTCGGTCACCTCGTCGCCGGGCTTCACCAGCCACTTCAGGATTTCGCCTTCGGTCAGGCCCTCGCCGACGTCCGGAAAGCTGAACTGCTTGAGCACCGACACGAAATCCTCCCTATCCGAGAATCAGTACGCCAGCGTCCGGTCGACCGCATCAAGCACGCGGTCCAGATCGGGCAGGTAGTGCTCCTCCAAACGCGCGGGCACGTACGGGGTGTCAAAACCGGTGACGCGCAATACCGGCGCCTCCAACGAATAAAAAGCCTCTTCGGTGATACGGGCCGCGATTTCGGCGCCCAGGCCGAGCGTGTTCGGCGCCTCGTGCACGACGACACACCGCCCGGTACGCCGGACCGAAGCGACCACGGTGTCCATGTCCAAAGGGGACAGTGTGCGCAGGTCGATCACCTCGATGTCCGGCACATCGTCCGCATTGGCCGCGTCGAGCACGGTTTTCACCGTAGGCCCGTAAGCCAGAACGGTGACATCGCGACCGGGCCGCAGGACCTGCGCGGAATGCAAGGGAACCGGCGTCGCGGCCGGATCGAGCTCGGCCTTTTCCCAATAGCGGCGCTTGGGCTCGAAGAAAATGACCGGGTCGTCGGAGGAAATGGCCTGCTGGATCATGAAATACGCGTCGACCGGATTCGAGCAGGCCACCACCTTCAAGCCCGGCGTGTGGCAGAAGTACGCCTCGGGCGATTCGCTGTGGTGCTCGACCGCGCCGATTCCGCCGCCGCACGGAATTCGAATCGTGACCGGCATCGGTACCTTTCCCCGCGACCGGTAATGCAGCTTCGCCAGCTGCGTGGTGATCTGGTCGAACGCCGGAAAAACAAAACCGTCGAACTGGATTTCACAAACCGGCCGGAAACCGCGCATCGCCAGGCCGATCGCCGTACCGACAATTCCGGACTCGGCCAACGGCGTATCAATAACCCGGTCCTCGCCGAAATCCTTCTGCAGCCCGTCGGTAATTCGGAAGACGCCGCCGAGCTTGCCGACGTCCTCACCCATGATGACGACCTTGGCGTCGTCCTCCATCGATTTGCGCAATCCCTCGTTCAGCGCCCGACCCAACGTGATCTTCGACATCACCGCGCCTCCGCTCCATCGACGAAGGAATCCAGGTACTCGCCGAACCGATCCCGCTGTTGCTGCAACGGGGGCGGCGTATCGACGTACACGTCCGCGAAAAGCTCCAGCGGCTCCGGGTCAGGCATCGCCCGGACATTGCGCCGCAGCTCGCGGGCCAGCTGGTCGGACTCCTCCTCAAGATCAGAAAAGAACGACCGGTCGGCCAGCTGCTGCTTGTAGAGGAACGACTTCATCCGCTCCAGCGGGTCCTTGAGCTTCCACGCCTCCAGGTCGCTGGCCAGCCGGTAGCGGGTCGGGTCGTCGGAGGTGGTGTGCGCGCCCATCCGGTAGGTGAACGCCTCGATCAGCGTCGGCCCCTGGCCGGTACGGGCGTCCTCCAGCGCCTTGCGGGTCACGGCCAGGCAGGCCAGCACGTCGTTGCCGTCGACCCGGATCCCGGGGAAACCGAAGCCGCTGGCCCGCCGGTACAGCGGGATCCGGGACTGACGCTCGGTCGGCTCGGAAATGGCCCACTGGTTGTTCTGACAGAAGAACACGACCGGCGAGTTGTACGCCGCGGCGAAGACGAACGCCTCATTCACATCACCCTGGCTGGAGGCGCCGTCGCCGAAATACGCGATCACCGCATCCTCGGCGCCGTCCCGCTGCATGCCCATCGCATACCCGGTGGCGTGCAGGGTCTACGAGCCGATGACGATCGTGTAGAGCCCGAAGTTGTGTTCGGCCGGGTCCCAACCGCCGAGGTTGGTACCGCGGAACAGGCCCAGCAGGACGGTCGGCTCGACCCCGCGGCACCAGGCGACGCCGTGCTCGCGGTACGTCGGAAAGGCCATGTCGTTCGGAGCGAGCGCCCGGCCCGAGCCGATCTGCGCCGCCTCCTGCCCCAGCAACGAGGCCCACAGTCCCAGCTCACCCTGCCGCTGCAGGGCGGTCGCCTCCAGATCGAAGCGGCGAACCATCACGAGGTCGCGGTACAGGCCGCGGTATTCGTCGTCGGTGAGCGATAAGTGGTACGTACTGTCCTCGACCGGCTCACCCTCGGGACTCAGCAGGGTTACCAGGTCCGGGTGCGCGCTGACCGCGCGGATCCCGGAAAGGTCGAGATCTCCCGACGTTACGAAGCTATCGCCCACGGACATGCGTTTCTCCTCGCTCCTGGCCCGCACACGGGATCGCCGTGGCGAACGGTCGAGACGTCCGCGGTCGAAGTCGGGTTGACGCTCGGTGGCGCGGACGCCCTGGGCGTTTCCCTTCATCGTCGCAGAACTCGACCCTCATGGCGCAACCTTCCGAAGTTCGTGATCACACGATCACCGAAAAAGCGAATCCATTTCAGGTTTCGCGTCAGTCTCTACCAAGCACCGCACCTCCGACCGTCTTGTCTACGAGCCTGGGCCGGTTACGGATCCAGAGCTCCCCTGGTAATCGCCCGGGTCAGCAGGTCAGCAGGAAACGCTCGAACACCCGGGCCCCGAATCGCAGCCCGTCGATGGGCACCCGTTCGTCAATGCCATGCGCGATCGAGTACGGCTTGTCGCTCGCCGGTTGCCACATCGGTGTGAAGCCGTAGCCGGCGATGCCCAGCCGGGCGAACGCCTTGGCGTCCGTACCACCGGACATGACAAACGGGACGACCCGGGCATCGGCGTCCTCGGGCTTGATGGCCGCGCTGATCGCGTCCACCAACGGACCGGTGTGCGGAGCGGCGATGGCCGTACCCCGGTTGACGAACTCGCGGGTGACGTTCGGGCCGAGCAGCGAATCAATGGTGGCGAGGAACTCCTCCTCGCAGCCGGGCAGCACCCGGCCGTCGACGTAGGCGGTGGCCGACCCCGGGACAACGTTGACCTTGTAGCCGGCCTCCAACATCGTCGGCGTGGCGCTGCACCGAATCGTGGCCGAGACCAGCGCGGCGGCCGGACCGAGGCGGGCCAACGTACCGTCCACATCGGACAAATCGACCTCGACCCCGAGATCGGCGCCGACGGTCTCGATGAAACCCCGCACCGCCGGCACCAACCGGACCGGCCACTCGTACGACCCGATCCGGCTCAGCGCCTGGACCAGCGTGAGCACCGCGTTGTCGTGGTTGACCTTGGCCGCGTGGCCGGCGGTGCCGGTCGCGGTGAGCCGCATCCAGGCCGAGCCGCGCTCGCCGACCGCCACCGGGTAGAGCCGCAGGTCGGGGCTGGCGTGCACGGTGAAACCACCGGACTCGCTCACCGCCTCGGTCACGCCGGCGAACAGCTCCGGGTGCTCCTCGACCAGCCAGCCGGCGCCGAGGTCGCCGGTGTCCTCCTCGTCGGCGACGAACGCCAGCACCACGTCGCGTTCGGGTTGCCGACCGGAACGGGCCAGCGCGCGGACGACCGCCAATGTGGTGGCGCACGCGCCCTTCATGTCGATCGTGCCCCGGCCGTAGAGGTCGCCGTCGCGCTGCTCACCGGCGAACGGCGGGACGCTCCAGTCGGCGGCGACGGCCGGTACGACGTCGAGATGCCCATGCACCAGGAGCGCCGGCCGGTCCGGGTCGGAACCGGCGATGCGGGCCACCACGTTGGCCCGGCCCGGCGCCGACTCCAGCAGCGTGGACTCGATGCCGACTTCGGCCAGCCGGCGTACGACGTAGTCCGCGGCGTCCCGCTCACCGTTCGACCTGCCGCCACCGAAGTTGGTCGTGTCGAAGCGCACCAACGCAGCGCACAGCTCGACGACCTCGTCCTCCGCCTCAGTGACCACGAACCCCTCCCGAGTAGTCGCAGTCACCCTAAGCGGAGTCCGACGAAGCGGCCAGAAAGCTAGGAACCCCTAGGGAAAGCTAGGACGACCTACGTTCGCCCCTGGCCTGAGTTCTCACGCACCGGAGGCGACCTCCGATGAGCGAGTCCGGGTGGCCGGCAACGCGATCCGGGTCTGCTCGTCGGCCGGGGTGTAGACGAACATCCGTAGCCCGGGCGAGGCGGCCACGTCCAACTCCACCACCTGGAAACGGACCACGCCCGCGTCCGGATGCCGGAACGCCCGGGTCCGGATCTGGGGCGCGGCGACCTCGTGCCGGTCCCACAACTGCGCGAATTCCGGGCACATGTCCGAGAGCCGGCGGATGTCCTCCAGCCAGTCCGGGTCGTCGAGGTGGCTGCTGTACGACGCGCGCAGCCGGGCCACCATGTACGGCAGCTCCTCCTCGTAATTCAGGAATCGCTCCCGCCCCCGGGTCGGCTCGGTCATCGCGCACCAGATCAGGTTGCGGTGAATGCAGGGCAGCGCATGCCAATCCCGGAACAGGTCGGAATGCGCCTCGTTGGCCTCGATCACGTCGAACCGCTCGTTGGCCACGACCGCCGGCAGCGGGTCGACCGAATCGAGCACCTCACGGACCGGGGCGACGCAGCTGGGGGCGACCGAGGACCGTACCGGCGTGGCCTCGGCCAGCCGGTAGAAATGCCACCGCTCGGCCGAATCCAGCTGCAGCGTGCGGGCGATCGCGTCCAGAACCTGGGCGCTGGCGTTGATCCGCCGGCCCTGCTCGAGCCAGGTGTACCAAGTGACCCCGACCCCGGCGAGCATCGCGACCTCTTCGCGGCGCAGACCCGGAGTCCGCCGCCGCGGACCGGGCTCCATACCCACGTCCTCGGGCCTTAGCTCGGCGCGCCGCGCACGCAGAAAGCTGCGCAACTCCAACCGACGGGTCTCCGATCTCGGCGCAACGCTCACATCGTTCTGTGCCACCACAACCGACCCTCCCTGATCCGGGTGGTGTCAATACCAGCATCAGTGGGCTCTCCACCTCGTCGAGGCGTTCCCACCAACGTTGTATGCATGACCGTTCCAACTTCGGGACCAACTTCGGGACCAACTTCGGGGGCAACAACAACACACCCCTCCGACATCCCTTCGCGAGCGGGAACCGGCCGGCCCTGGCTGATGCTCGCGCTGCTGTTGACCGGCCAGTTCATGGCCCTGCTGGACGTCACGATCGTGAATGTGGCAATTCCCACGATCGGTACGGACCTGCATACATCCGGCTCGACCCTGCAGCTGATCGTCTCCGGTTACACCGTCAGCTACGCGATGTTGCTGATCACCGGCGCCCGGCTCGGCGCGATTCTCGGCCGGCGCCGACTTTTCCTGATCGGCCTGGCCGGTTTTACGCTCACCTCGCTGCTGTGCGGGCTGGCGCCGAATACGGCGACGCTGGTGGTGGCCCGGTTTGTGCAGGGCGCGGCCGCGGCGGCGATGGTGCCGCAGATCATCACGGTGATCCAGTCCCGGTTCGTCGGGGAGGCCCGGGGCAAGGCGCTCGCGGCGTACTCGGCCGTTTTGGCCGTCGGGGCCGTAAGCGGTCAGGTGGTCGGGGGTCTGCTGGTCAACGCCGATTTGTTCGGCAGCGGCTGGCGGCCGGTGTTCCTGGTCAACGTGCCGATCGGTGTCGTGGGGCTGGCGTTCGGTTGGCGGCTGCTGC
>JBEDUI010000044.1:0-53050 GCA_040414495.1 Mycobacteriales bacterium | reverse complement strand
GACGACCTCGGTGTATTCGATACGGCTGTCGGTGACCGGCGCACGGACGTTCTAGGGCGTGTCTCTCAAATCCTCGGCCTGCTGCGCGGCGCCCAGACGACGACCGGCGGCGTTGTCGTCGTCGCCGGTAGCTCCGCTACCGGCTCCTCCTCCGCCTTGCCGGACCGCCGCCTGGATCACCGCTCGCGACGGCCAGGATTCAAGAGACATGCCCTAACGGCCCGATATTTCGTTCCACAATTCGCGATACCGGTCGGCGGCGAGGCTGTGCGGCGCGTACTCGGTGACCGGGGCGCGCCGTTCGGCCATCTGTTCGATGATCGAGAGCGTCGGAACCCACGTATGCAGAATTCCGGACCGGTGCTCCGGCAGGTGCGCCATCATGTCGCGGTGCAGCCGTTTGCGTTTATCCACCATGGAAAAGAACGCGTCCACATCGGGCCGCCGGTCGGCGAAATCGTCGACGAAATTCACCAGCTGATCGTACGTGTGCACCGACAACGTAGCCGGAATCAGCGGTACCAACAGGGTATCGGCGGCGTGCAGCACGTTCTCCGACACCAGCGAAATACTGGGCGGACAGTCCAGAAATACGGTGTCGTATTCGCCTTCCAACGGCCCCAACAGCTGCCGGATGCGGCGGGTCGGACGTTTGGTCGCATCAAGGTGCAGGTCCATGTTGCGATACGTGAAATCAGCCGGTACGAGATCCAAGCCGTCGAAATCGGTGCCCTTGATCGCGTCGTCCAGCTCGCGTTTCCCCCGTACCAAAGCCTTTCCGCCGCCCTTGACCTTGGGCCTGATCCGGAAGATGTACGTGGCCGCGCCCTGCGGGTCCAGGTCCCACAGCAGCACCCGCTGTCCACTGTGTCCGGCCAGATAGGACAGGTTGACCGCCGCCGCGGTCTTACCGACGCCGCCTTTGATGTTGTACGTCGCGAAAATCCTCATGCAGCTGCCCCAGACAAAGCACCGACGCGGGCCCGGTTCTTGCGGCTCAGGAACGGCTGCAACCGATCCTGCAATTCGGCCCGGGCCTGGATCTGCCGGGCCTCCAGCTGCGCCGCCAACTCGCCCATCGCCAACACGGTCGCGGCCGGCGTATGCCCTTCGTCCATCATGTCGCCGGCGAACTCACGAATCGCCTCGCGCTGCACCTCACCGTCCTGGAATTCACCAAGTGCGTCCTGCAGCCGTTTCAGCTCCGCCACCAACCGGCGCTGCGCCGACCGTTCGTGCAGCGGCGCGAAAATCTCCAGCAGATACCGCAGCTCCTTGCACCGCTTGCGCAACGTGTGAACGGCCTCCCCCGGTGACTCGACGCTCAGCCGCTCGCCATGCACGACGACCCGGCGGAAGGCTCGATCCACCCGCTGCCGGTCCAGGTCGCCGGCGCTCGGTCCGTCCGGCCGGTGTTCCCTGACGACCGTGTGTTCACTGACGACGGTGCCGAGCGCGCCGCCCCAGTCCTCCATCAGCTTCTGGAACCGGCGTGAACGCAGGCAGCGGACCAGGCGGCGGCGCTCGGCCGTACGGCGGCGGGCCAG
This sequence comes from Mycobacteriales bacterium, assembly GCA_040414495.1. Lineage (GTDB taxonomy): Bacteria > Actinomycetota > Actinomycetes > Mycobacteriales > QHCD01 > DATAVB01. The sequence continues at coordinate 51,503 of JBEDUI010000044.1, read as the reverse complement.
AAACGCCCGGAACGGGTCGAGGTCGCCCGGATCGGCCGAGGTCAGGCCGGCAGCCATCCGCGGCATGTCGTACAGGTACACGTCCAGATCCCGGACCGGCGTGGTCAGGTCGCCCAGCCACCGGAACTCGGGGGCGAACCGGTCGGCCAGGTCGTCCGGCAGCACGTCGCCGGCGAGCTTGAGGACCGAGCGGGTGCGGCGGACCGCGACCCGGAAATCGTGCAGGAACTCAATATCGATCGCATCGGTCACGCCGGCGACGTTGTCGGTCATGGTGTCGGCGAAACCCTGCAGCACGGTCGCGATCGCCACGGCGGCCGGCAATTGCGGACTGAGCGCCGGGGCCCGGTTGGACCGGTAGTTCTCCGGGGTCCGGTCGGCCCGGGCCAGGGCCTCGGCGTACGCCGTCGTGCCGGCCGGGGTCAGATCCGCGACCTCGGCGAGCCGGCGGGCGATCCGGTCGGCATCCGCGCCGTACCCGCGCAATGGACGGACGTGCAGCCACCGTTCGCCCTGATCGGGTGTCTCGGTGACGATCCGGGCCACCGTCTTCTGGTCGGCGTTGAGGATCCGGTCGACCGCCACGGTGCCCCCGGCTGTGGCCACCGGCAGCAGCGCCCGCGGCCGGATCGTGTCGGCCACCCGGTCTCGCAACGGGCAGTCGGGCAGGTCCTCGATGGTGGCCGGCCAGTGCGGCTCGGGGATGGGGCAGCTGATCAGGGCGCCGTCGGGCAACTGCAGGGTCAGGACCCAGCCGTCGCCGGCGTCAGCGCACTCCAACGTCAACCCGGCCCGGTGCAGTCGCCAATCGAATGTGTCGAGCCAGGTCCGGACGACCCGCTTGGGCGACTCCGGCCGTACGGTGAACCGTGGTTCGAGGGCGGCCGCGATCGATCCACCGTCCGAGTCGGACCCGGTCGAACGAAACGCATGCACTTGCTCTGCCACCGCCACCCCCGGTCCCACCGTTGACCGGCAGATCCTATACACCTGACGTTAATTCAATGTTTACCCGCGCGCCGACGCGTTCGCCCGGCCCGCGGTCTCTGCCATAGTGACCGCATGCCTGAATTGATCGCGGGTCCCAGCACGGTGACCGCAGCCGGCAACATGCCCAAGGTGATCGAGGAGTTCGTCGGCCGGGTCAACACCGGCACCGGCGCCGTGAGCATCGCGCACATGACCAGCCCGGCCGGCTGGGTCGAGCCGGGCCAGCGGCCCGACTTCGACGAGTACACGATCGTGCTCGCCGGCGTCCTGGTCGTGGAGAGCTCGGCGGGCACGACCGAGGTGAAGGCCGGTCAGGCCGTACACACGGTGCCCGGTGAGTGGGTGCGCTACAGTTCGCCCGATCCGGCCGGCGCCGACTACATCTCGGTCTGTCTGCCGGCCTTCTCCCCCGAAACCGTGCACCGGGACGACGCCTGAGCCGGACCAAGGAATTAAAGGAGCGCAGCGCTACGAACCGGCAGCGGGATCGCAAGCAGGAATTGCTCGACGCCACGGTCGATTACGTCGCCGAACACGGGTTCGCCGAGCTACGGCTGCGAACGCTGGCCGCGGCGCTGGGCACCAGCCACCGGATGCTGCTCTACCACTTCGGGTCCAAGCAGGAGCTGCTGGTCGAGGTGGTACGGGCGGTCGAGGCGCGGCAGCGGGCCGCGTTGGCCTCGCTCATGCCGACGCCCGATCAGTCGCCGGTCGAATTCGCCCGCGACTTCTGGCGCCGCGTCTCCGACCCGTCGTTGTGGCAGCTGGAACGGCTGTTCTTCGAGATGTACAGCCAGGCGCTGCAGCAGCGGCCCGGGACCAGCGAAGTGCTGACTGAGACGGTCGAGGCCTGGGTCGCTCCGCTGACCGAGTGGAGCACCCGGGCCGGATTTCCCGAGGACGTGGCCCGCGGGTTCGCCCGCCTCGGTGTCGCCGTGACCCGGGGCCTGCTGCTGGATCTGCTGGCCACCGGCGACAGGGCCGCCGTTGACGCGGCGATGGAGACCTTTATTTCCAGCTACGAAGCCGCGTTGAACTCATATGTTCGTCCGCAGGCTTGACACGAACAGCCGCTGGAACGCGAAAAACAGGATCACCGTGGGCAGCGACACGATCAACGCCCCGGCCAGCACGACCGGCGGGCCGACGGTCGAATAGTTGCCCTGCAATCCGGCCAACGCCGCCATCAACGGCCGCACGCCCGGGCTGAAGCTCAACGTGATGCCGAACAGCAGGTCGTTCCACACCCAGACGAACTGGAAAATGAACGCGGCCGCCATCGCCGGCCGGCCGAGCGGGAAATGCACGCTGGCGAATACCCGCCACCACGGAGCGCCGTCAATCCGCGCCGCCTCAACCATTTCCCGCGGTACCGCGGCCAGGTAGTTACGCATCACGAAAAAGGCGAACGGAATGCACATCGCCGTATAGATGATGAACAGGCCCAGCCGCGTGTCGTACAGGTTCAGCTTGGCGTACGAACTGAACAGCGGCCGCAGAAACATCTGCAACGGGAACAGCGTGCCGGCGTAAATCACCCAGAACCAGAACGCCGGCCGCCGACTCGGCATGGCCACCACGGCAAATCCGGCCAGCGACGCCACCAGGACCGCCAGACCACCACTCACCACCGCGTAAATCAGGCTGTTGAGCATGGCCGGCCCGAACGAGCCGACACTCCACGCTGTGCTGACATTGTCGAAGAATCCGAAGCTGGTCGGCAGCCAATGCGCTGTGCCGGTGAATCCCTTGACCGAGGAGACACCGTTGACGATCAGCAGATACGTCGGCACCAGCCACAGTAGGGACAGCACAATGACCGCGATATTGCGTATTGTTCGCCCGAGCATCGTGCGCCTCCTTTAGTACGACGATCCTTGAGTACGGCGGTCCTTGAGTACGGCGGTCCTTTAGTACGACGCCCGCAGCTGGCGGCGCAGATAGAACCAGGACACCGCGACCACGACAATGGTCAACACGACCGCGACCGCGGCGCCCGAGCCCGGCCGCTGCAGCACGAACGTCTCCCAATACATCGTCAGGGCCAGCGTTTCGGTCGAACGCGCCGGGCCGCCCTGCGACAGAACCCAGATCAGGTCGAACGCCTTCAACCCGTTCACCAGGCTGATTCCGACGATCACCACCGTCACCGGACGCAACTGCGGGAAAACCACGTGCCGGAACCGGGTCCAGCCGTACGCGCCGTCCAATGCGCTGGCCTCGATCGTGTCCGGCGGAATCGCCTGCAGACCGACGAGAAAGAGAATGACCGCGACACCCGTTGCCTGCCAGGCATTCGCGATGATCATCACGACCGTGTTCAGCGGCCAGTTGAGTAGCCAATCGTGCTGCAACGAGGAGAGCCCGAGTGATTTCAGCGCCGAATTGATCGCGCCGTCGCTTTGCAGCATGAAGTTCCAGACCACCGCGACGGCCGCGCCCGAGATCGCGTACGGCAACACGATCGCCAGCCGGGCGATGCGGCCCCATTTCACCGCGTTGGTCATGACCGCGATCGACAATCCCAGGCCGATCGGCAGCACGACCGTGCCGATCAACCAGAACAGCGTGTTGAGCAGCGATTTGAGCACCGCGCTGTCGCTGAACATCCGGTGGTAGTTGGCGAATCCGGAGAACGACTGGTGCACGAACCGGTCGTCGAAAAAGCTGCGGTAGACCGTATCGGCGAATGGCGCGGTGAGCAGCAACGTCACCAACACGACCGCCGGCAGCAGAAAAGCGATGGAGGCCAGGCGGTCCCGCAACGGCCGGCGGGGCTTTCGCCGTGACGTCGACGGTGTCCGGGTCGAGAAGCGTTCCAGCGTCGCGCTCATCGGCGTTCCCACTGTCGCATCAGGACACCTCCTGTTTCCAGTAGGACCATTCGGCCTCGGCCCGGCTCTGCATCCGGGACAACACGCTTTTCGCCTTCTCCGGGTGGATCATGAAGTCACCCAGATCCTGCACATTGGACTCGACCAGCGCTGGCGGGCTGGCCTCCCAATACCGGTTGACCCGGGTCGGATTGGTTTGTTTCACCAGAGCCTGCACGTTCCGGATCACCGGATCGGGCGATATCACGGTCGGATTGGGCGCGCTGTCCATCAGGAACGCCGACCAGACCTTCTGCACCGCCGGATCCAGCCAGTGCGACAGCAGGTCGTGGGCCTCCTTTTTGTGCGGCGCCCGGGCCGGCATGGCGAACTGGGCCGCCTCCACGATCACCGATTTGGTCGCATTCGGCTCAATGGTCGGCATGATGAACGCGTCGAAATCCTTGCCGGATTTCAGGCCGGCCTGCTGGATGGTGGCGTTGTTCCAGGTGCCGCACGGATACATCGCCACCGCGCCGGAGTGCATCATCGCCGGCACCGTGGTCAGGTCGGTGTCCGGGCTGGTGAAATACCCTTTGCCGATCATCTCCTGCCACAACGACATCGCGTGCTCGGCCTTGGGGTCGGTGTACGACGCCTTGCCGGCGGTCAGCTTTTGGTAGAAGGAAACGTCGAGTTTGCTGACCATCTCCTCGAACCAGATGAACGACCACGGATAGCTCTGGGTCGAGACGAACGGGGTGATGCCAGCTTTCTTGACTTTCGCCGCCGCGGCCATGAATTCGGCCCACGTCGTTGGCGGGGCGAGATCGTGCTTGGCAAAGATGTTCTTGTTGTAGAAGACCACGTAGTACGACTCGTGCAGCGGCAGCCCGTACACCTTATTGTCATAGCTGCAGTCCGCACGGATCGCCGGATCAATCCAGCCCTTACCCGCCGCCGTCTGCCAGATATCGGTGAGGTCGGCCAGCTGGCCGATTCTGGCCAAATCCTGCAGGCGGTAACCATTCCACCACTTGAGCAGGTCCGGCGCTTTCGCAGTCTGCAGCTGCGCCTTGATCACCTGCTCGTACGAGGTGACCGTCGGCACCGAGAGGATGTCCAGCCCGGTGCCCGACGCCTTCCGCAATTGCCGGCTGGCGTCCTCGAATCCCGATTTCCAGGTGGGATTGTCGCTATAGAAGCTGACTTCTCCCGGCGGTGACTGCAGGCCCTTGCCACATCCGGCCGCCAGCAGACCGGCTCCCCCCGCGCCGAGAGCAGCCAGGAACTCGCGCCGTTTCACAGGCAGACCTCCGCTCGTCACCGGCAAGCTCGGCGTCACGCTAGCGCGGTTTACCTGACATCGAAAGGGCCAGTCCCGGCCCTCCGTCCTCTGTGGCGTGTCGCTATTTCAACGCGCCCGCGGTCATGCCAGCCTGAACCTGGCGTTGGAACACGGCATAGACCACGAGGATCGGCAGCATGGAAATCGTGAGCCCGGCAAACAGCGCGCTCCAGTCGCTGCGATAGCCCTGGCTGACCGTAAGTTTGGCCAAGCCCTGGGTCAGCAGGTACTTATGCGGGTCATTCTCCAACACGACCGGCAGGATGTACTGATTCCACTGGCCGAGCACGTTGAAGATCCCGATGCTGACCAGACCTGGTTTGGCCAGCGGCAGCATCACCCGCAGAAACGTTCCCCAGTGCCCGCAGCCGTCGATGAACGCGGCCTCGGCCAACGAGGTCGGCAGCGTACGGAAGAACGCAGTGAGGAAGAACACGGAGAACGGCAGGCTGTACGCCGCGTAGATGACGATCAACCCGGTGCGTGAGTTGGTCATGCCGAAATTCTGCGCGACGAAGAACAGCGGCACGATCGCCAGGAATACCGGGAATGCCATGCCGGCGATGAACAGGTAATAGATGATCCTGCTGCCGGGGAACGAATAGCGGGCGATGACGTAGGCGACCATTGAGGACAGTGCCAACGTGAGGACCACCCCGCCGGCCACCACGATCACGGTGTTGATGAAGTACTGCCCGATGTCGGCGCCGTTCCAGGCTCGGGCGAAGTTGTTGAAATGCAGCCTACCGGGCAGCTTCCACGGGCTGGTGAAGATCTCAGCGTCGGATTTGAACGACGTGACGATCGCCCACAACAGCGGGAAGACGACCAGCACCGCCCACACGATGAGAAAGCCGTGCGAGAACACGTTCAGCACACCGAATTCGCCCCGCCGCCGGGTCTGCTTTGCGGCCGGCGTGTCCGCTAGGTCGCCGGTCGCTGGCACTTGGGCATTGACGCTCATGGGCTCAAATCCCTAGAACTCGAGGCGTTCGCGCCGGGTGAACCGCAGGGTCAGGGCCGCCATCAGCAGGGTGAGGATGAGCAGCGCGACACCCATTGCGGTGGCGTAACCGAATTTGTTGTAGCTAAAAGCATTGATGTACAGGTAGTTGGCCATGACCTGGGTCGAGTTGTCCGGTCCGCCGTCGCCGTTGGCCGACATCGTGCTGACCAGAGCGAACAGGTCCAGGGCCTGGATGCCGATATAGATCACGCCGACCTGCACGCTGTCCCACATCAACGGCAACGTTATCCGCCAGAATGTGCTCCACCGGTCCGAGCCGTCCAACAACGCCGCCTCAAACAACTCGGCCGGAATCGACCCCATCGCCGCGCTGAACAGCACGACGTAGAAACCGACCGACATCCAGATCATCACGACCAGAATCGACCAGAACGCGGTCGACGTGTCGCCCAGCCAATCGACCCGGCCCCCGAACCAGCCGAGAAAACCGTTCAGCAGGCCGTGACTGGTCGAGTCGTAGATGAACGACCACAGCACGCCGACCACCACGATCGACAAAACGTACGGGAAGAAATACACCACTCTGTAGAAGGAGGAGCCGCGGACGCCTTGCACCGCGGCCTTTCCCTTCCGCCCACCGACGTTCAACATCGTGGCGAAGAACAGACCCAACGCGACCGTCACGACCGGCAATACGATCAGCGCGATGAGGTTGTGTTCGACCGAGGTCCAGAACGTGTCGTCGTGAATGAGCGTGCGGTAATTGGCCAGGCCAACCCACTGTTTGTTCGAGGTGAACCCCGACCACTGGGTAAAGGAAATGTAGATCGACTGGACGTACGGCGACAGCACGAATACCGCGTACAGTGCCAGCGGCACCACCAGCATGCAGGCGATGAACCGGTATCTTCCGTAGCGCATGGCCGCTGCCTCGGTTTTAGGCGCGGTGCGGGTGGGCCAGGCTGGAATCGCTTTTGGCTTGGTCGGCCGCCTTCTGACACGCCGCGGCCCACGCCTTGGCCGACATCTTTCCGTTCATCAACTGCCCGGTAGCGTTCTCCACCGCTTTTTCCGCCTCGGCGTACCAGAGTCCGAAATTCCAGTACAGCGTGTTGGCTCCGGCCGCTACGTTCACCGCGTTCGCCGACGTCAACGAGCTGTCGGTCAGCTCACTGGAATTGGCGTAGCCCTTGAGCACGGTCAGCGAGTTGGTCAGTTTGGAGAACTGGGTGGAGGCCGCCTTGCCCAACATGATCCGCATGAACTCCATGCCGCCGGTCGGGTTCTTGGCGTCGGCCGGCACGATGAAACCCTCACCGGCCAGTGCCTGCACGGCGGTGTACGGCAGCTTGTCCGATTTGGACAGTGACGGAGTTGGCGCCACCACCATGTCGAAGCCCTTCGGCGTCACCGCGAAAATCTCGTTACGCAGCCACGATCCACAAGGGATGAACGCGGCCTTGCCCCTGGCCCAGTAGGTCTGCGACTGGGTGTGGGTCAGGCCCTGCGTTCCGGGCAGCACATATCCCTTCGACACCAGCTGCGAATAGGCGTCCCCGGCGGTGACGACCGCGTCGCTGGTCCATGCGTCCGATTCCAGGTTGTCGATGTTCTTGAGCACGTCGACCCCGCCGAGTTTGGCCGCCGAGCTCAGTATCGGAGCGAGAATGTACGCCGGGAACTTGCCCTGGAACGCCCACGGGTAAAGGCCGGTCTTGCCGGAGCTCTTTTTGATCTCGGCGGACAACGTCATCATGTCGGCCCACGTCTTGGGCTCTTCCCAGCCGTTCTTCTTGAACAGCGAGTCGCTGTGCCAGATCCCCTGCACGTTGTAGATGTAATTGAGAATGTACGGCTTTCCGCTGAAGCTGCCGAGGTCAACCGTACGGGGCAGCAGTGTGTCCTTGACCTTGGTCTTCGGGTCGTCGATCGATGGCGCGTCGAACAGCGGGCTCAGGTCGGCGATCTGGTTGTTGTGGATGAGATTGGCGACGTCGAGATTTCCGTCGCCGGAGTTATCGATAATGTCCGGCGGGTTCTTACCGACGAATCGCGGCTGCAATGCCTTGCCTAACTGCTGACCGGTCTCAACCTTGCTGTCTTTTGTCGCCTTGGGATACGCCTTTTCGTACAGTTTTAGATCCGCGTCGGCGTAGGCATGGCCGTAACCACCGTTGAAAATGTACGCGTCCAGGGAAGCGCTTTCATTGACGCCCAGTGGATTAGCTGTGCTTTTCGTTCCGCTGGCGACCTTTTTGCTGCCAGCGCCACCTGAGGTGGCACAGCCGGCGAGGGCAGCGCCGGTCGGCACTGCGACAACGCCGGCGGCAGCCGCACGGGCGAGAAATTCGCGCCGGCTCCATCCCGTAATACTTTGCATTTCGTGCCTACCTTCCAGTCAGGCGCAGCAGCGCATCGCATGGAAATAGACAGGGGCGGCCCCATTACGGGCGGGCGCACGTCCCTTGATTAGCTCTTGTTGGCATGTCTACTTTTCCGGGCGGTCCCGGGCTGCCGACGCACAATACCGCTCCGACATGAAATACGGCAGCAAAAGCGATAAGAAATTCAACATTGGCGTTCACTGAAAGCTTTTTTCCTTACACCGGCCATGCCGACCGGATGCCAGCCACCGGCTGCGCCGTCGCGTCGGTGGGTACGTTGCGCCCCGGCGATGTAGACCAGATCGATCCGGTCAATTCCGAATGTCGTGCCGCGATGGAATTGGGACGGAACGTCGTTTCATACGCAGCTGGGTAAGAACCAGGCCGGCCAATTGGGCAGTTGGCGAATTCGGAAATTCCGCAACGCGACCGTGTCCGACGCCAGGCATCGCCCCCTTTCCGGTCGCCGGACTCCTACGGCGCGGGCCGGGCTGAGGCGACCCAGGCGGCGAGTTCGCTCGCTCGAGCCGGAAATACCCGGCAGGCAGGGACCGACGTTGGTGAAAAGAATTCTTCGACCAAGCTCGGAAAAGGTTCAAGTGCAGAGCAGGATTTTCACAAGGTCGTTATCAAAGCCGGACATCGCTACCGTCGAAACTGCGCCATGTGGCCCAGCGGGCGGCGCAGCACACGACGACCGCGGTGAAACAGCGATCAGGAATCCAGCACCGACAACCAAACAGCGAGCGGGGTTCAGCGGCCCAGCAACTCGGCGATGTGCTTGGCCAGCTCGCGGAACGCCTTGCCGCGGTGGCTGATGGCGTCCTTCTCCTCCGGAGTCATCTCGGCGGTTGTCCGGGATTCGCCGTACGGAAGGAAAATCGGGTCGTACCCGAACCCGCCGGTGCCGCGCGGCGTCCGCAGCAGCGTGCCCTCGACCTCGCCGTGCACGATGCGTTCGACACCGTCGGGCAGGACCAGAGCGGCGGCGCAGACGAACGCCGCCCCGCGCCGTTCGTCCGGCACATCCCGTACCTGGTCCAACACCAACCGCAGATTCGCGGCATCATCGCCGTGCCCGCCGGCCCAGCGCGCGGACAGCACGCCGGGCATACCGTTCAACGCCTCGACGGTCAGCCCGCTGTCATCGGCGACGGCCGGCAGTCCGGTGTGCGCGACGGCCTCGCGGGCCTTCAACAGCGCGTTATCGGCGAAGGTCGCCCCGGTCTCCGGGACCTCGTCGTACCCCGGCACATCGGCCAACCCGATCAGCTCGACACTCTCGGAGGTGGCGGCGACGATGCGACGCAACTCGGCCAACTTGGCCGCATTGCGGGTCGCGAGAACGAGCCGCTGGCTCACGACGACTGGCCGAGCGCAGCGAGCTGGATCGATCGCAGCTCATCGCAACCGGCGACCGCGAGATCCAGCAGTTTGTCCAATGTGGACCGATCGAACGTCGCGCCCTCGGCCGTGCCCTGCACTTCGACGAATTCCCCGGTGGCGGTGCAGACGACGTTCATGTCGGTGTCGGCGCGAACGTCCTCCTCGTAACACAGATCCAGCCGCGGCTCACCGTCGATCACGCCGACACTGACCGCGGAGATCGAGGTCGCGAGCGGGTTCGGCTTGGCCAGCGAACCGCGTGTGGCCAACCAACTGATCGCATCGGAGAGCGCCACGTAGGAGCCCGTGATCGCGGCCGTACGAGTACCACCGTCGGCCTGCAGAACATCGCAGTCGATCGCGATCGTGTTCTCGCCCAGGGCCGACAAGTCGATGGTGGCGCGCAGGGAACGGCCGATGAGACGGCTGATTTCATGGGTACGGCCGCCAATGCGGCCCTTGACCGATTCGCGGTCGCTGCGGGTATTGGTCGAGCGCGGCAGCATGGCGTACTCGGCCGTCACCCAGCCCAGCCCGCTGCCCTTGCGCCACCGCGGCACGCCCTCGGTCACGCTGGCCGCACACAGCACGCGGGTGTTGCCGCAGTCGATCAGCGCCGAGCCCTCGGCCCAGCGTTGCCAGCCACGGACAATCGTGACGTCACGGAGTTGGTCGGGGGTACGCCCGTCGGGTCGGCTCATGGGCCTGACCATATTGGGTCTGCCACATGGCGCCGTGCCCGCCCCGGCGCGCTGCTTCAATGTACGGAGCATCGAGTACCCCAACTGCAACCTGCGAGTCGCGATGACAGAACAGATTCAGCAGACGGCGGCGTGGCCCCGGCTCCGGGTGTCGGACTGGACCGGGACGCGCGAGACGCTGCACATGTGGACGCAGATCGTCGGCAAGATCCGGCTAGCGCACGCACCGTTGCTCAACCATTGGTGGCAGGTCACGTTGTACCTCAGTCCGCGCGGGTTGACGACCTCCGCAATTCCGTACGGAACCGGCGCATTCGACATCGAGTTCGATTTCGTCTCACATCAACTGCATGTGCGCGCCAGCGACGGCAACGAGCGTCACGTGCCGTTGGAGCCGAAGCCGGTGGCCCAGTTCTATTCCGAAACCATGGACGCGTTGCGCGAATTGGGAATCCAGACCCGCATTCAGGCCACACCCAACGAGGTCGACCCGGCGATCGCCTTCGACCAGGACGACCAACATGCCTCGTACGACCCGGAAGCCACGCAGTTGTTCTGGCGTCAACTGCTGCAGGCCGATCGGGTAATCGGCCAGTTCCGGTCGCGGTTTGTCGGCAAGGTGAGTCCGGTGCATTTCTTCTGGGGTGGGCTCGATCTGGCCTGTACGAGGTTCTCCGGAAGGTCGGCCCCGCCGCATCCCGGCGGTGCCCCGAATTGCCCGGACTGGGTGATGGTGGAAGGCTATTCGCACGAATTGGCCAGCTGCGGATTCTGGCCCGGCGGTGGCGAAGAAGGCGCTTTTTATTCGTACGCCTATCCCGAGCCAAGTGGTTACGCTTCTCATTCCGCTGGTCCCGCCGCGGCTTTCTACAGCAAGGAATTCCGGCAATTTCTCTTGCCGTACGAAGCCGTGGCCGCGGCGCCGAACCCGGACGAGCTGGTGCTTGAGTTTCTTCAGACCACTTACACGGCAGCCGCGGAGCTCGGTCACTGGGACCGCGCGGCGCTCGAAGCCGACCCGCACCGCTGGGACAACCAGCGGCGCTAGTATTCCTCGATCAGACCCAGCGCACGGCACCACCCGGTGAGCCCAGCGAATGCTCAGATGGTCGCTCTACGCCCCGCATGCGTCGATCATTCGAACCGAGATAGCGCGCACGACAGCCCGAGGGCAGCATATTTCGACCCCGAGCGTCTAACCGCGCCTGGGCCCACAACTCTCCACCGCAGCCAGATCTATCCGCTCGGGAGTCCGGGTTGGTCCTGCATGGTGTTGCGGCGCGGTCGTTGCCGCGGATCGACGATTGGTGGCGGAATGACGTACGGAATTCCCTTGAGAAATACGATTTGCCAGCCCTCGTGGTGCACGATCCAATGATGCTTGTGGCAGAGCAGAACTAAATTCTGAAGTGACGTGTCTCCGCCGTCGGCCCAGTGTTTTACGTGATGTGTCTGGCACCAGGCGGCCGGTGCCGTGCAGCCGGGGTGGATACAGCCAATATCGCGGGCGACGACGGCGCGGCGGATTCCCGTCGGAATGGTTCGGGTGGCCCGACCGATATCGAGCGGTTCGCTTTGGGATCCGAGCAGGATCGGAATGATTGAGGCGTCGCAGGCGATACGCCGGGCGGCTTCGGCGGTAATCGCGGCTCCGGTGCCCAACGTTCCGGTGCCGGGACGCCGCAACGTCTCGTCGGAGTGCTTGCTGCGCAGGTCATCCAGCGCGATGGTGACGGTGACGTGGGGTTTTTCGCCGCCGACGGTGGGCAGTCCGCCGTCGGCGAGGGCGCGGCTGCACAGTTCGACGAGTGCGTCGGCCGCGCGGCGGCTGCCGGATCGCGTGTCGGGCACGCCGTCCTGCGCCGGCTGCGGTTGGGCAAAGGCGCCGAGGGCGGCTTGCACGGTGGCGGAGGCTTCGGCATCGAGCCGGCCGCGCACGTAATCCATGCCGCCGACATCAGGCCGGAATACCAGTTCCCGTCGGGTCGGTTTGTCTTCATCGAGGGTGCCGTCCGGATCGAGCACCGCGTGCAATCGACGGGCTAAAATACGAACGCGACGTGGATCCATTTCCCGCGGCTGCTCCGCCAGAAACTGTTCCGCTTCGGCGCGGTCCCGCGCACCGACAGCCGGCGGCAACTGCTTCATCGCCTGCCCGATGACCCCTACATGCTCCACAGAAAGCGCGCCCTCAGAGGCAGCGGCAGCGGTGGCCGGCAACTCCGGTTCGACCAGTTCACCGGAGACGCTGACCGTGCCAACTAATTCGCGGGCCGAGCGCGCTCGTGCCTTCGCCTCACCTGGGGACAACCGTAACCGCGCCTGTAAAAACGCCTCCGTCGTCAAACCGGCTTCCTGTCCAGCGACATCTTGCACAGAACACTCCGCCACGAAACGGAGCCGACCATATTCGAACCGCCGCATCTCCTGTTCATATCGTTCCATGGCATCGGCCAACTTCGGACCCCGCGAACGCCACAACTCCGCCTTATCGAACAGATCTGCAGCAGCTTTCATCAACCCGAGGACAGCCTCCATCGGATCCGGGTCGAAAGGCGTCGCGCTGCTCATACCCAAAACTCTAGAGCCACCCACTGACAAAACCGGCCGCCAGAACGACCCGAACAAAAGAATTACTTCCAGTCGCAGAACAACGACACCCCGCAATCGCCCAACACAGCGGTGAAAGTGCTCGACACGGGACCCCGGACCTTAAGAGCCTAAATTACACGACGCTCTCTATCGACCCAGCCGCCGGCGCCACGGCGCGGCTCAGGCTCACCGCACTGTCGCACGGCAGGCCGTCCATTGCCGAGGATCGAAGTATTCCAAGGATTAAGCCCTGGACGCGGTGAGCACGGTGACGGCTCGGGTCGCGGCCGTCCGCACTCGGGGAATCGGATCGTCGCGTAGATCCGCAACAGACTGCAGCAAATCACCGATTTGATGCCGAGCGACCACTTTGCACGCCATTTCGCGGACCCGCCACGCGTCATCGCGCAGCGCCAGCCGCACGGACGGCAATGCCCGGCGGCGCCAATTCCACAGAAGGCCGCGAGTACCCCAAACCCGCAGCCAGTAATCCGGCCCATTGTCGATAACGTAGGTCGCACCGGCCCCGCCGAGCACGTGAATCAAGTCAGCATCAACGTTCTCGCCCGCAATCAGTCGGCAACAGCCAACGGCCACCGCCTCATTGCCACTTCGCTGGCATTCAAGCTGGATACGCTGGCGCGGCGTCGGACTCGCTGAGAGCTTGCCGTGCACATTCCTATGCTAGCCGCAGGCTTGCGGCAGCCCGATACAGCTGTTGCATCACAATCACTGGATAGATCAGCCTTGCGCCAGGCCGATGCGGTTTCCACTCGGGTCCTCGATGGCCGAGGAACGTGGCATTCCCTCAGCGTCAAAAGGAGCCGCAAGCTCGGTCGCGCCCGCGGCCAGAGCCCGCGCGTGATATGCATCCAGATCTTCGACCAGCAACGAGAAGTTCGACCGACCGGGACGATCACTTCGCTCAGGCCCCAATAGCCACAGCAAAAAGAAGTCGTCCCGACCGTACTCACCGAAGATGAATCCCGAGTGGTCGCCATTCGTGGTACGCCGGGCTACCTCATAACGAAAGTCGAATGCTTCCTGGTAAAAATCGACGGCCGCCGAGGGATCGTCGACCGCGAGCATGATCTGCACCGGCCGGGCGCCGGCTCGAAATGACGGCCAGCCCTGGGCCAGGCCGATCCGGTTTCCACTGGGGTCCTGGACGGCCGAGGACCGCGGCATGCCCTCAGCGTCAAAGGGAGCCGCAACCTCGGTCGCACCCGCGGCCAGAGCCCGCGCATGACACGCGTCCAGATCCTCGACCAGCAGCGAGAAGCGCGCCGGACCCGGCCGGTCGCAGCGATCGGGACCCAACAGCCACAGCAAAAAGAAATCGTCCCGACCGTACTCACCGAACATGAATGTCGAATGGTCGCCGGTCCTGGTTCGGCGGGCCACCTCATAACGTAGCCCAAACGCCTCCTGATAAAACTCGACGGCCGCCGAAGGATCGTCGACGGCGAGCCTGATCTGCACCGGCCGGGTACCGGACTGGACTGTCGGCATAGCGATCCCTTTCTCCAAGAAGCGATCCACGTCAGCTATTCGGGCGACGACTTGGCTGCGTTGACGTTCGAGTTCGTCCCGATGTCGGGCCAGCACCTGATGCGCATCCTCGTGAGCGAGGATGCGCCGGACGTCCTCGATCGGCAGATCGACCCACCGCAGGGCCTGAATCAATCGCGCGTCGTGTAGCTGTTCCCACCGATACCGACGCCATCCGGTCGCCGGGTCGACGTCGGCGGGAACGAGCAGCCCGACCTCGTCGTAGTGCCGTAGCGCATGGACCGATACACCGGCCAGGCGCGCAAACCGGCCAATCATGATCAACCCGTCATCCGCCACAGGTCCACTATGAAGCCTTGGGTAACCCGAAGGTCAAGCCTTTCGGAAACTGGAGGCAGTTGCCCGCATCCAAACAGGGCTCGGAATGGTCCGTCCCGCGCGAACGTTGACGCGGGAATTCGAGTACCGCTGCCAGACCGACGAATCGCCGTCCACACTGGACACGACCCAGGCGACCGTGCGAGTCACACGGTATCCATACCGAATTACGGCGAGAATCACGGCCAAATTCGACCAGCTAGTTCTGCCAGCCGACACAGATCTCATCGCAGATTCCCCGCTCCCGCGGACCTATCTGGTCAAGCCGGTCGTTGTATGGCGCAAACACAAATGGCCCCGGCAAATTCCGATGAATCTGCGGGCGGACGATTCGCTCATTAACCCTCCACGGCCGTCGCCAAATCGCCTACGCTGCAAGGTAGGGCTATGCCGTGCGTTTCCTACTAGCTGTACGGCAAGAGTCACGCCGTGCGCACGGGGAGAGGCATCATGGCGCCGCAGCTCATCGACGGCCTGTCGTTCCACATTGGCGCCCAACCGCTGGGCGGCTCTATGTTCGGCCATTACCGCTGCAATTGGGGCCGGGAGGTACCCGGCGGAATATTCCTGACCTCGCCGCCCGAACCCACTGTCCCAGCCGCGGTGCAGAACGCCACCGTCATGGATCAGGGGTTGCTTGCGGCAAACAGCGTCGCAAACAGCGTCGTGAACACCGCCGCCCTGCTCGATCCCACGATCGAGGATCGCCACGACGCCCACTCGCGGACCGTGCGCCGGACAATCGCGTTCATCGAGGGCAGTCCCGACCGGGACTTGAGCATCGCCGAGATCGCCGCCGCGAGCAGAGTGTCGATCGGCGGGGTGCGGTTGGCGTTCCGCCGGCCGGCATTGACGCTGTGCGGCCGGGAGCCCGTACCGCCGGGGTCGTTTCTTTTCAGCACACCTGGTTTCCTCAATGCGGCCAGTGATAATCCAGGCGTGCCCGCCCGCAAGCCCGAGCGCACCGAGAATTCAGTGCCGGACAATGACGCCGAAATCGTCCCGTTGCTTGACCAACTGGAGTCGTTGACCGGGGCGTTGCTCGGCACCACCACCGTCGCCGCCGCGCTGCAGGAGATCGTCGAGGCCACCACGCTGATCGTTCCCGGTGCTGATCTGATCAGCGTGACCGTGCGAGCGCCCGATGGCACGTTGCTCACCGCGACTCGGACGGACGAGGTCGCGGCCGAGCTGGACGAGGTGCAAAACGACGCCGGCGAAGGTCCCGTGCTGGACGCGGTTCGTCCGGGCGGCCCGCGATACGTCAGCAGCGACGATCTGGGAGCCGAAAAGCGTTGGCCCAGGTTCGCGACTGTCGCAAGTGGACACGGGTACCGGGCGATCATCTGCGCCCGTCTGCTCCCGGCGACCGGATCGGCGGGTATCTCGGGGGCGTTGACCATCTATTCGCGCGGCTCGGCCGGCTTTACCCGGGCCGACCGGCATTCGGCGCTGTTACTGGCCACTCATGGCTCCCTGGCCCTGGCGCACGCCCGCACCAGCGAGCTGGCCGATCTGCGTGGCGCCAACCTGAGCCGGGCCATCGAAACCCGCGACATCATCGGCCAGGCCAAAGGCATCTTGATGAATCGGCGCGGCATTTCCGCTGACGAAGCGTTCGACCTGTTGCGCCGCACATCCCAGGATCTCAACATCAAACTGGTCGATGTCGCCCGCGCCCTCACGGCCAGCCACGACAACCTCGACCAGACGTGATTCGGTCCGACCCCCGGCACGGCAGCCATAATCGGACGCCTACCGGTCACCGATCTGCGGATCCAGGCCGCCAATCCGGAAATACGATCGCGACGAACTGGCCGGCCCGTACCTGTCGATGCTTTTCCCGGACAGGACACCACCACCGATGACACGCACACCCAGCCGGTCGATATCGCCCGCGAAGTCCTGGCTCCTGCGTCGTCGCGATGGCTCTCGGCGCTTCGGCATTGCGGTACGCCGGCCGAGTAGTACGGTTATCACGTCGCGGTTCAACCGGACGCCGCAACCCCCTTTCCGCATGCTGATCAGCGGGCTGGAGTCGAGCGGTTCGCCGCGTCAATCCGCCTCCTGCTTACTGAGGGAGGCCGGCCATGGTGTTCACCTGTGCTCCGCGCGACAATGCGACGGATTTCTTCGGTCATGAACGGAAAGGCGTCCGTCGTCACCAATTCAGCCCAATGTGGATCCTCCGCGGTACGGACTTCTCTTTCGGACTTTGACATACGTGACGTCGGGATGGCTCGCCGGTGCGGTAACCCCAAACCGCTCCAGATCCATCCCCCATGGGGCCACCGACCTACCCCCGGGGTCTGTGTGGCCCGCCCGCTGCGCGGGCGCGTGCCCCCCTCGCGCCCGCGCAGCGCCACGTTCCGGTCAGTTGTATGCGGCAAGTCGGTTGAGATCCAACAGCCAATTGACCGGGCCCAAACCGATATTTGCTCGCGGAAATGCGGGTTTATCGGTTGATTCGAAGGCCAGCCTCGCGTCTCGGTTGACGGTTGCATAACAAGACTCACTCGCGGCTACGGTGACCAGCGCGGATTTCGCTTCCTGGGTCGGCTCATTGTTCGAAATTAGTGCCGCACCCACCATCTCGGCCACGCGGTCGCCACCAGAGACGTACACGCCCCACCAGGCAGGTAGCACGTGCACCGTCGCAGTGATATCAGCCGTGCATCGCCCCGAGTCGCTTAATCATCTGGTACGGGTAATTCGGGGTCACCGGTGCGCTGATCTCGGTGAGTCGGGTGGTCGCCTTCTCATCGAGGTGCAGCGCGGCCGCGGCGAGCGACTCACGTAGCTGCGCGACCGTACGCGCCCCGAAGATCGGCGCGGTGACGCCAGGACGGTCGGCGACCCAGGCCAGCGCGGCTTGGCCCGGCGTCACACCGTGCGCCTGCGCGACATCGCGCAGCACGTCAACGATCGACCACACCTCGTCGGTATTGCGCCGATGCCACGCCTCGCTCGTTTCATCCCCGGTTTCGGCGACCCGGGTGCCGGCGGCCGGTTGCTGGTCGCGACGGTATTTCCCGGTGAGCCAGCCCTGTCCCAGCGGGCCGGATGGCAACGTTCCTAATCCCGCGTCCATAGCGGCCGGCATCAGCTCCCACTCGACCGCGCGGGACAGCAGGCTGTACTGGATCTGCTGGCAGATCAGCGGTCCCTCCCCCAGCAACCGCGCGAGCTTGGCCACCTGCCAGCCGGCGAAATTGCTGACACCGACGTACCGGGCCTTTCCCGAGGCGACGATTTCGGTGAGGAATTCGACGATCTCGTCGACCGGGTGTTCGTCGTCGGGCCCGTGCAATTGGTACAGGTCGATGTGATCAACGCCCAGCCGGGAAAGGCTGGCGTCGATCGCGGTCCGTAAATACGCCGGCGCCAGGCTCGATCCGGGAAATCCCAGGCGGCCTTTGGTCGCGATCAGGACCCGCTCCCGCGCGCCCGGCCGGGCCTTCAGCCAGCGACCCACAATACGTTCTGACGTGCCTCCTTCATATACGTCGGCCGTGTCGATCAGCGTTCCGCCGGCCTCGCCGTAAACATCCAGCATTTCGTACGCTGTTGCCTCGTCCGTAACCCCGCCGAACGTCATCGCTCCGAACGCGAACCGGGATACCGCCGGCCCAGAGTTGCCCAACTGACGAGTCTGCATCTGTGCTCCCCTTTTTCCGTCGTTGTCCCGATCCTGACGGTTAGAGAGCACTCGAAGTCAAGTTCACTCGAAGGTGATGACCGACCTCTTACCCGCGCCACCCAGGGCCATAGCGTCCAGTGCCGCGTTGGCATCACGCAGACCGATCGGGGTGAACTCGGGCAGAATGCCGTGCGCGGCGGAGAACGCGAGCGTGTCGCGGGTGTCGTGCGGCGAGCCGGACGGATTGATCATGGCGTGCAGTCGGTTCAGAACCATCGGCTGGGTCGGCAGGCTCAGCGGCGTCGCGTCGTAGCCGCACAGCACGAGCCAACCGTCAGGCGCGAGGCCGGTGACGGTCGCCGCGGCGGCTTCGGTCGACGGGGATGCGTTGAGGATCAGGTTCGCGCCGCCGTCCCAGGTCTTGAGGGCCTCGGCCGGGTCGGTGTCCTGGGTGGCGATGAACCGCTCGGCACCCAATTCCCGTGCGGTCGCCTCGCCCCGGTTCGACCGGCCGATGGCCGCAACGCGCGCACCCATGGCTACCGCGTACCGGATCGCCAGCGCGCCGACCCCGCCGGTGCCGATGATCGCGACGCGTGACGTGGCGGTGATACCGCCTTGGCGCAGGCTGTTGAACGCGGTCAGACCAGCGCACATCAACGGCGCCGCCGCGACCGGGTCGAGCCCGTCCGGCAGTGGCGTCACGAAGTCGGCTTTGAGCACGGCGTACTCGGAATACCCGCCGTCGAACATAATTCCCGTGATGCGCTTGCGCGGGCAGAGGATCTGCTCGCCGCGCACACAATAGTCGCAGTGGCGGCAGGAGTCGCCGAGGAATTGGGCGCCTACAGACGTGCCGACGGCCGGCCACGAGACACCCGGACCGGTGGCGGCCACCACGCCGGTGATCTCGTGGCCGGGCACGACCGGGAATTGGGCAATGGGCCAATGGCCCTGCAACAGATCCAGGTCCGTGTAGCACACACCGCACGCGGTCAACTTGACCAGGACCTCGCCCGGGCCGGGCTCGGGTACCTCGCGCTCGGTGACCGTGAGCGGTTTATCGACCGCCGTGGCAATGGCCGTCAGCATGGGCGTACCTCGATTCGATCGCTGCCGTCGTACCGATCGTAATGAGGGCGAGGGCGCTGGATGCCCGCCGAACCGGGTTCGGCGGGCAATCCGCGGCTATACGCTGGCGGTAGTTTCTCGCAGGAGCGTCGCATTCTGGCGCTCGAACGCCTTGATGGCGCCGTCCCGCCAACTGTCCGAAAAGGACTCCGACAGCGGATCCGGGAAGATCTCCTCCTCGCCATTGTCCACACCGTCGAGAATGGCCCGCGCGACCGACTCGGGCGCAGACTTCGGAATGGCCCAGTCCCGGATCATGTCGGTGTCCACCGGTCCACTCAGGACGGCGTGGACCGTCACGCCCTGTCCCGCCAGATGCGCCCGCAACGACTGGGTCAGCGAGAATGCGGCCGCTTTGGAGATCGAGTACGCCGGCGTGATGGGTACGGCAGCAAACGCGGCCAGCGAAACGACGTTCACAATCGTTCCCTGCGAACGGGTCAGTAATGGCAGGAATGCGCGGGTCACGCCGTACGTGCCGTACAGGTTGACGGCCAGGTGCTGCTCGATCGCTTCGGTATCGCTGAGGTCATCGAGCAACGAAATGCCGGCGTTATTGACCAACACATCAAGCTCACCGACGCTTTCGACCGCGGCTTGAACATGGTCGGCATTGGTCACGTCCAGGGTCACGGGTGTGACGCGTTCGTCGGCGCGCGCGAAGGGTTGGCGGGTCCCCGCGTACACCCGTTTTGCGCCTCGGCGCAGGGCTTCGGCGACGAGGGCCTGGCCGATTCCGCGATTGGCTCCGGTAATCAGAATCGTCTTGTTCGCGACTGACATTTCCGTTCCTCCTCTGTATTTGCCGGCCACGTTGGGGCGGCCTACAAATACAGACCAGCGGGAGTCCGCCGAGTCGCCGCGTTTTATCAACTGACATATTCCGCGGGCAGCCCGAACGACTCGAACAACCCCGGGTCGCGGAAGCTGACAATCCGCGCGATTTCCGGCCCGGCGACCGTAAGCACCAGCACTGCGTGGGCGTGGTACGTCCCGTCCGGTTGCCGTTCGTACGCCGCGAACGTCGGCTGCCCGTTGGCGCGCACCGGAACGAGCCGCAGTCCGCCCGGTTCGAGGAGAAAGTACGTCGCGATGAAGCGCGCGACCGTGTCGCGGCCGACAAACCAGGTCAATACCGGCGGCATTTCCAGGACGGCGTCGCGGCGCAGCAACTCCGCCAGCGCCTTGCCATCGGCGTTCTCGACGGCGGTAGCGAACCGTTCCAGCAGCGCCCGTCGCTCCGGTTCGGCCGGTTCGGCCAATTCGTCCTCGGCCGGCAGCGCCTGGGCCAGTTGGGCCCGGGCCCGCCGCAGTCCGCTGTTCACCGCTGTGGTTGTCGTGCCGAGCAGATCCGCCACCTCGGCCGCCGGCCACCCGAGTACGTCACGCAGGATCAGGATCGCCCGCTGCCGTGCCGACAGGTACTGCAACGCCGCGACGAATGCCAGCCGGATCCCGGCCCGGGACGCCGTCACCGTGGCCGGATCGTCGTCGGCCGTCAGGAGCGCGTCGGGAAGCGGTCGCAGCCACGGCACGTCCGACCCTGTCACGACAGGCGAGTCAAGGTTCTCGGCCGGTGCGCCCAGCCCGGACGGCAACGGCCGGCGGTCTCGGCGTTCGATTGCGGTCAGACAGACATTGGTGGCGATCCGGTACAGCCAGGTGCGTAGCGACGATCGGCCCTCGAATCCCTCGTACGACCGCCAGGCCCGCAGGTACGTTTCCTGGACGAGGTCCTCGGCTTCCTCGGGCGAGCCCAGCATCCGGTAGCAGTGGGCCAACAGCTCACCGCGGAACCGGCCGGTCATATCGGCGAAATCCTCGCTGACTGTCATCGGCTACCTCAAACTTCTTCGCCCGCGAGCCGGCGACGTACCGGCCCGAATCTATAGACCAGCAGGCGGGTGCAAAGTCACCGCGCCAGATGTTGGCGCTTACGTGACGCTGATCATGCGAGTATGCCGACGTGACTCGACACAACTTGGCCGAGGACGATTACGCTGGCCACTCCTCGCGTAACTCCGCATCGTCGAGCGCCTGAGCCAGCTGGTCAGCCTCTGTGATCATGTGGCGCGGTCGTTTTGTCGGCATGGGAGAAGTGTTACGCGGTCGGAATATGGGCTGTCGAGTCGAATAAATTCTGGGCCAAACATCGCGAATCAATCCTGGGGCAAGACGCGCAAAGCTATGTAGCGGTAGCCGTCCTGAAGGAACCCCGGCTCCTCAAATGTGAAGCGGACGCGTCGTCCCGGGCGGAGCGTGCGGTATCCGCTGGTCTCAATGATCGAGAAATGCACGAAGCACCCACCCGGGACTTCGGGTGCGCTGATCGCGCCCCAACCTTCCTCGTCGCTGAACCACTCGACGACCCCGTCCACGTAGCGAGGCTCGGCAGGATTCGACATGGCACGGCTCCGAAGGGTGTTTCAACCGACCGTTAGCCTAACCCGACCAGCGAGATCCAGCGGCGATTAATTCACCTCGCCCGATCCTGCCGGACCCGGATAGATTCGGTACGACAGACAGAAGGAAAGGCTGCATTCATGGGCAACGCTGACGCCGACTGGGTTTCCCGGTTGGCCGACGAGGTCATCATCGAGGCCGAGCGGCGTGCCCCGGGCAAACCAGTCGTCTGTGCCTCTGGCCTCAGCCCTTCTGGCCCCATTCACCTCGGCAACCTGCGCGAGATCATGACGCCGCATCTTGTGGCCGACGAGATTCGCCGTCGTGGCATTGCGTGTCGACACCTGCTCTCCTGGGACGACTACGACCGGTTTCGCCGGGTGCCCGCCGGCATCGATCCAGCGTGGTCCGAGCACATCGGCAAGCCGCTCACGTCGGTTCCTCCCCCGCCCGGCAGCGAATTTCCCAACTGGGCCGAGCATTTCAAGGCGCCAATGGTGGCCGCGCTGCAGCAGCTGCGCATCGAGGTCGACGGCATCAGCCAGACCGAGCGCTACACCAGCGGTGCGTACACCGATTCGATCCTGCTCGCCATGCGCGAACGGCAACGCATCGACGCGGTTCTGGACCGTTACCGGACCAAGGACAATGGCGCTGCGCCGAAGGAGTATTTCCCGTACCGGCCGTACTGCTCGGCCTGTCAAAGGGACCTCACGACGGTCACCGCGTACGACGAAACCACAACAGAATTCAGCTATATCTGCGAATGCGGACATGTAGAGACGACGCCGCTGGCCGGACACAATCACGGCAAGCTGGTGTGGAAGGTCGACTGGCCGATGCGCTGGGCCTACGAGGGCGTCGTCTTCGAACCGTCCGGTGTGGACCATACTTCGCCCGGCTCCTCGTTCACGGTCGGCGGTGAGATCGTCGGCGAGATATTCGATGGCTGGCGGCCGATCGGGCCGCGGTACGGCTTCATCGGAATCACGGGAATGGCAAAGATGAGCAGTTCCGCCGGCGGTGTGCCGACCCCGGCCGACGCGCTGGAGATCATGGAACCGGCGCTGGTGCGATGGCTTTACGCCAGACGCCGGCCGAGTCAGGAATTCAAAATCGCCTTCGATCAGGAATTGCACCGTCTCTACGACGAATGGGACGCGCTGGAACGCAAGATTGCCAGCGGCACAGCACAATCCGGCGACACGGCCGCGTACAACCGGGCGGTTCGGACCGCCGCCGGTGACCTTCCGGCGACACCGCGACCGCTGCCCTATCGCACGCTGGCATCCATTGTGGACATTACGACCGGCCATGATGGACAGACGCTGCGTATCCTGCGCGACCTGGACCCCGAGGCGCCAGTGACCTCGCTGGAGCAGACCCGTCCCCGATTGGACTTGGCGCAGCGCTGGGTCGAGACCCAGTTGCCAGCGCAGCAGCGGACTCGGGTACGCGAGACACCAGCCAAGGAGCTCCTCGACTCACTTACCCCAACCGAACTCGAGGGGTTGCGACTCCTGGTCGACGGGCTGGATGCGCACTGGTCGCTGGAGGGACTGACCACACTGGTCTACGGCGTACCGAAGGTTCAGGCCGGACTGCCGCCGGACGTCACACCGACTCCGGAGTTGAAGGCGGCACAGCGGCATTTCTTCGCCCTGCTCTACCGCCTGCTCGTCGACCGGGACACCGGCCCGCGACTGCCGACGTTGTTGCTGGCCGCGGGCGCCGACCGCATTCGCACGCTGCTGGACCCCGCGTAGTTCATCGGGTTGGGTCGCTCGGGCGGCCCAGTCGGCGGACATAGTATGCGGGGACGGCTATCCCGAATGCCATCAGACCGGCCACGATGAGCCCTCGCACGTAGGAATGGGTCACCCAACCTGCCAAGGTGCCTACGAGTACCGAAAATGCCAAGGCTTGCCGGATCAGGGTCGTCAGTCGCGCTCTCGCGGACGGGTCAAGTGGCTCACGTTTGGTCGCACGATCGTCATTCTCGGCGGCCAAGAGCCGCTGATATCTGAATCGCGCCCGGAATGATGTGTCCAGCTCGCGCTGCCACCACTGCGCAGTTCGGCCACCCAATTGGGGCAGCCCGTTCCGCTCCCGCCGGAAGACGTCCATCCGCGCGTGCGCTCGCGTGGAGGACGCAGCATCACGGACAATCGACAGCACCATCAAGACCGAGACGACGATCGGTATCGCCACCGCCTGCACGCGAGGCAACCTACCCGATCCACACCGGCAAGCGGATGCAATCACCCTGAATGACGCTGCCGTACACCACCTGACACCTTGGTGGCATGGATACGACGTCGTTGACCACAGCGCTGCGATCAGCCGAGTGGATCCCAAATAAAGCCACCGTTACCGCAATTACGGAGGAACAGGCGGGCGGTGGCGGAGCGCTGGGAAAAGCCGGCCGGCTGACCGTCACCTACAACGACGTCGACGAACAGGTTCTTACCCTGATTGCGAAGCAGGCCAGGGCGAGCATTCCGCAGAGCGTGGCAATGTTCGAGCACGAGGCACGGGCCTATGAAAGCGACATCTTCGAGGCGGCCGGCGTCGCGGTCCCGCAGCATCTCCTTGTCACCGAAGGCCCGCTCGCGCCCGCACTCCTCTTGCACGATCTGGGCGATTCGGGCTTCAAGCGCTTTGAGACCGGCTGCACCGAACGAGATGCGTTCGCCGCGCTGGAGACCGCGGCAGCCCTGCACGCCAAGCACTGGAAATATCCGCGGGCGCGATACGACTGGGTGCCTGACGTCATCGATTCGGATGTAACGAGATATTGCATCGACAGTCTGGACGGATTCTCATCCTGGCCGGCCGCGCTCACGGAACACGCTACATTCGTAGCCTCACATGCCAGCGCGATCGCGTCCCGGCTCAGCGCCAGCCACACGACAATCGCGCACGGCGATTTCCACTGTCTGAACCTGTCCCTGAAAAACGTCGACGGGATCATCGACGTCACGGTGGTGGATCTACAGCTCGTCCAACGTGCGACGCCGATGCTCGATGTCGCACGCTTCATCGCAACGAGCCTGCGACGCGACGCCAGACGCCAACTGGACAAGAAACTTCTCGATCACTACCACCGACGGTTGCTACAGCTCGGTGTCGCGGATTATCCCTATGACGACATGATTGCCGAGTTCCGGCTGGGGCTGGTGTGGAATATGGCCGTACCGCTGGCCATTTATGCCAACCATTCACCCGCCGTACGGGTCTCCATCGGCGACAATCTCCCGCTGGAGATGGAAGGCTTTGACGCGATGGATGATTGGGACTGTCTGGACCTGCGGTTCTGACAATCCCGGGCTCAGCGGCGCCCCAGGACCGCTCCGAGAGACCGGGGGGAATTCGGTCGCGAATTGTCAGTGCCCCTGTTTACGCTGCTCGCCGTACGAGCCCAGGGTCGCGGGTCCGGTGATTTGGGGGTTTCCCACGTGCTGCAATTGCTGCGCTATGCCCATCGGTTGGTGCCGCGCACCCTGATCGCCTCGATAGTCGTGCGGGTGCTGTTCGCCGGTCTGACCGTCGCGGCGCCGACGCTTGTCGGGCAGTCGATCGGGCGGTTGCCGCGCGTGATCGCGGACGGGGTCGATGCCGGATTCGTTGCGGTGGTGACCGCGCTGCTCGTTGTTCTGCTACTGCAGAACGTGGTGGTGTTGATCGGCGAGACACTCGGGACCCGGATCGTCAACGCGGTCGATACCGACGTGACGCTGCGGATGGGGCATGCGCTTTCCAGCCAACCCGGTCTGATCACCATCGACAATCCCGACGTGACCTCCCAATTGCAAAAGGTGCGGGGCCGCAGGTGGGAGATCGAGGCAGCGGTCCGGCAGACGCAGGGTCCGGTCATCGCGCAGGTGCTCAGTCTGATCGGGACCTCGGCCGCGCTCGGCATCACCGTCGCGTGGTGGCTGCCAATCCCATTGGTACTGGCCTGGCTGGCGGCCACGGTGCGGTTGAGCCGTCTCATCGCGTCCCAGATGGATTTGTGGTCCGGACAGACCGAACCGCAGAAGCACGCCTGGTACGCGTTCCAGCAGGGAATGGGCAAATCGGCGAAGGAGATCCGTATCTTCGGTCTCGCGCCGTATCTGCGTCAGCGGCACTGGGACAACATGACCGCCGCGTTCGAACCGTATTGGAAACAGCGCCGTTCCATGGCATTGGCCAACGCGGCGATGGACGGCGGGCGCGTCGCGGTCACATTGGCCGCTCTTGTTTATGTCGGCTGGCGGGCCAGTCGCGGCCAGCTTGACCTGACGCAGGTGGCGACCGGCATACCGTTGATCCTCACCCTCGGGCAGGTCGACACCTGGATGTTCGGTCTGGTCGGTCGCGGCCGGGTGGTGTTGCGGTGGCTCGAAGAGTTGGCCCGCGCCGAGGCCGGTGAGCTGTCGATCACCGACTCCGGCCGTACGACGAATGCGGTCCTGCGCCCGCGTACTGCGGCGCCACCCATCGCCAAGGGCGAGCCGCCGACGATCGTCTTCGACGACGTCACGTTCACCTATCCGACCGCGAAAACGCCAATCCTCGACGGCTTGACCATGACATTGCCCGGCGGTGGCGCGGTCGCCCTTGTCGGGGTCAATGGCGCCGGGAAGTCGACGTTGGTGAAGCTGCTCGCGGGCGGATACCGACCGCAGCGCGGCCGGGTCCTGGTCGACGGTGTCGATCTGGGGCACCTCGACGATGAGGCGCTTGCCGCCTGGCAGCGGCGGGTCGCCCCGATTACGCAGGATTTCATCCGGCTGCCACTGCCGGCCGGCGACAATGTCGAGTTGGGCGCCGGTCAAGTGTGGGCCGGTCGGGT
The DNA here is from genome assembly GCA_040414495.1 of Mycobacteriales bacterium. GTDB lineage: Bacteria > Actinomycetota > Actinomycetes > Mycobacteriales > QHCD01 > DATAVB01. The sequence continues at coordinate 24,418 of JBEDUI010000044.1, read as the reverse complement.
CGACCTCGAGACCTGGCCGGGCACGTCCGACCTGCTGACCACCGGACTCGACAGCACGGCCGCGCGCGCCGGAATCAGTGACCTGGTGAAGCGGCTGCCAGCGGGTTGGCAGACTCCGCTGGACAAGACGATCCCCGGTGGACGGGACCTTTCCGGCGGTGAATGGCAGCGCATCTGCCTGGCTCGCGCGCTGCGTGCGGTCGCGGCCGGGGCGCAGGTGTTGGTGCTGGATGAGCCGGCGGCCGCGCTCGATGTTGAAGCCGAGGCGCGGCTCGTCGACGGTTATCTGGAGCTGGCCGACCAGGTCACGTCGCTGGTCATTTCGCACCGGTTCTCCGTCGTACGCCCGGTCCCGTTGATTTACGTACTTGAGCACGGCCGGATCGTCGAGGCCGGCAGCCACGAGAAGTTGATGGACGCCGGTGGGCGGTACCACACGATGTTCAGCCTGCAGGCGAGCCGCTATGTCGCCGCCGAGCAGGCCGCCGACGGCGACGCGGAGGTGCACCGGTGAACGTACTGCGGATCATGGCGTTGTGGGTCTCGACCGCGATGCGGGCAACCCCGCTGCTGACCGTCGCCATGATGCTCACGACGATCTGTTCGGCGGTCCTGTCCCCGCTGTCGGTTTACGGCGTGAAGATGACCGTCGACGCCGTCGCCCAGCACACCTCGGTCTGGCCCGGCATCGCGTTCGGCGGCGGCGCGCTGCTGCTCTCGGCGCTGGCCGGGTCGGTCGCCGGCCCGATCGGCGACACCGTCGATGAACGGGTCGCCCGTTACGTCCACAACGATCTGATCCGGCTTACCGCCGAGGTGCCCTCGATCGCCCACCACGAGCACCCGGCCATGGCCGACCGGCTCTCACTGGTTGAGCGCGACGCGTGGGAGTTGGGCGGGATCTGGCGGCTGCTGTCCACGCTGGGCGCGGTCAGCGGCACGATCACCGTGATCGGCATGTTGTGGTCGGTCAGCCCGGCCATGATCGGACTGCTCGCCGCCGCGCTGGTGCCATCGGCGATCTACGCCCTCGGCCTACACAAACGCAACCAGCTGTGGCGTACCAGCGAGCGGTTTCGCCGGCTCGGCTCCAAAATCAACGACGCTCTGCTGGAGCCCAGGCAGGGAGTCGAGGTGCGTTGTTTCGGCTTGAGCCGGGCGCTGCTCGGAGTCGCCGACGAGGCGCTGCAAACCCGCAATCGGCCGGTGTTGGCGACGACTCGGCGATTCTCGGTCTACACGGCGCTCGGCTGGGTGTTCTTCGGCGGCGTCTACGCCGCGGCCGTGGTGTGGATTTTCCATCGAGTACGGCATGGCGAAAATACGCTCGGCGATCTGTCGCTGCTGCTGTTGATCGGGCCGCAAGTGAGCACGACCGCGTCGGCGATCTCCAGCAATATTGGCGAAATCATGAATTCCGTGCAGGTATTCGGTCGCTACCAATGGTTACGCGACTATGCCAACGACCACGCCTGGGCCGACAGTGTCGCGACGCCGCCCGATCGGTTGGTCGACGGAATCCGCTTCGATCACGTCGATTTCGCCTATCCATCGGCCGATTCCACCTTCGACGAGCCGACCGGCCGACGTTCTCCGACCGAGCCGACGCAGAAATCCTTGACCGACATCAACCTGCACCTGCCGGCCGGTACGACCGTCGCCTTCGTCGGCGAGAACGGAGCCGGCAAGTCAACCCTGGTCAAGCTGCTGGCCCGGCTGTACGACCCGACCTCAGGTGCGGTCCTCGTCGACGGTGTACCGCTGAGCAAGCTTGATCCCGCGGCCTGGCGGGAGCGTATGTCGGCCGGATTCCAGGATTTCGCCAGCCTGGAATTCTTGGCGATCGACTCCGTCGGCGTCGGCGACATGGCCGAACGCGACGAGGAACGAGTGGTACGGGCGGTGGCCGCGGGCCAGGCCGGCCCGGTAGTCGCCGACCTTCCGGACGGGCTGCAGACCCAGCTGGGCACCACATTCGAGGACGGCGTCGGGCTGTCCGGCGGGCAGTGGCAACGGCTGGCGTTGGCCCGCGCGTTCATGCGTCGCCGGCCGTTGCTGATGCTGCTCGATGAGCCGACCGCGGCCCTGGATCCCGAGGCGGAGCAGGCGATCTACGAGCAGTACGGCACGGTGGCGCGGCAATTGGCAAGCACGACCGGTGCGGTAACCGTACTGGTGTCGCACCGTTTCTCGACCGTACGGATGGCCGACCTGATCGTCGTCGTCGCCGACGGCCGGATCACCGAGCAGGGCACTCATGCCGATTTGCTCCGCGCCGGCGGACGATACGCCGAGCTCTTCGAGCTGCAGGCCCGGGCGTACCGCTAATGTCTATGAAAGAGAGCCAACTCGCCCACGCGGCTCTGGCCGCGTACGACCTGCCAGCCGACGCTTGCCTCGCGCCGCTCGCGTCCGGCCTCAACACCACCTTCGCGGTGACGACGGCGAACCGTCGGTTTGTGCTTCGGGTGCACCGGCCCGGTTATCGCACGGCTGCCAACACCAGAGCCGAGCTCAGTTATCTCGGCGCACTCGGAAAGGTCTTGCGTGGTACCGGTGTTGAGGTGCCGCAGCCACTGCTGACCGTCGATGGCGACCTCGTGGTCGTGGTATCGAACGATCAGCACTGCGATCTGCTCACCTGGGTGGATGGAGAGGTCCGACGGCCCGACAACGGCCTGGATGTGGCGGCGGTTCGGCAACTCGGGCGCGCCTTGGCGCTCATGCACAATGCGGCCGCCGAGATCGCAGGGCCATTCGATTTGCCGCGTTGGGATGCCGACGGGATGTTCACCGCCGCCGCCTCTCCATTCCGACCGTTGCTGGATATCAGCGAGATTTTGTCCCGTGAGGATCGCGCTGACTTCGAGGCTCTCGCTGACCGTACGCGGGCGATATTCAGCGACCTCGAGGGAGACTTCGGAATCATTCACTTCGACTACATTCTTGGTAACGTCCACCTTGCGAAAGGGAAGGTCGGCGTCTTTGATTTCGACGACTGCGGATTCGGTCACTACCTCTATGATCTCTGCCCGATGTTGGGAAACCTCGCCGGGCATCCGGGCGAGGTATACAACCCCGATTATCCCCTCCTGCGCGACGCATTCCTCAGTGGCTATCGCAGCGCCCGGCCATTACCAGTCGACTGGGAACGTCATCTCCCGGTTCTGATGGCGGCTCGGCACACCAACCATTGTTTCTTGACCGCAGGGCTGAATGTGTCCCCCACCCCGCGGGAAGACGCTGCCTGGCGTATGAATCTGGCCCGACGCAGCCTGCAGCTTCCCGTCTGATCCCAGTCAGTTGGAGCACCATCGGGACCATGCAGAATGCCAAGGACCTCGTCGGTCGCACGCTGACGTTCACGTTCGATCAGTTCACCGCGCAAGTATTCCTTCAGACCGACGACATGTTGTCGGTGAAAATCGTCGCCGGCGACAACACGGGCTTCAGCGACGACGCGCGATACGAGGTGCATGCGGTGCGGCAGGACATCGTGGTGTTGTCCTGGCAGGAGAACATCGGTACCACCGTCACACACGTTATCGACCTTGCCGCCTGGCGGACGTACGCGACCGTCGCACCGGCCAGCGGTGGGTTCCTCCGGCTCGTCGGGACAGTACATTCCAGCTAGCGCATCTAGGGCGTAACCGCGTCTCGACGGCGACTTTTCACGCGCGCCTTTTCCGGCGAGGCGGGCGGCGGGCGGCGAAATTTCGAGTGGCCTGATCGAGCAGTGCGCGCATCGCCTCTGTCGCGGCATCGGCATCGTGGCGGTCGATCGCGTCGAATACCGCGCGGTGGGCGGGCATCGGGTCCTCGGTGTCCGGATCCGCGTGGACGAGCAGATCCCGCTGCCGCAGACCGTGTTCGATTACGCCGCGCAGGCTGGCCAGTAGGTCGTTGTGGGTAGCCCGCAATAAGGCGGCGTGAAATGCGAGGTCGGCGGCTACCGCGGTGTCGCGATCGCTGCCAGCCTGCTCCATCGATTCGAGGCACTGCGCTAGCTCAGCCAGATCGGCGTTCTCGGCCCGCTGCGCGGCCAGAGCGGCCGCTGCCGGCTCCACGATTCCGCGCAGCTCGCCGAGCTGTTCGAACAGCGCCTGATTCGCCTGATCGGCGCCGCGCCACCGCAGCACGTCGTCGTCGAGCATGTGCCAGGTGCCCGGCTCGGTGACAAAGGTGCCGCGTTTCTGTCGCGCACCGATGAGCCCTTTAGCGGTGAGCACCTTAAGAGCCTCCCGCAGGACCGTGTGGCTGATGCCGAGCTCGCGCTCCAGCGCCGGCAGATCAAGAATGGCGCCGGGCGCGAGCTTTCCGGACAGAATCCGGGTGCCCAGCTCGTAGACGACCTGCCCGTGCAAGCCCCGACCGGTTGCGCCAATCATGCCCGTCCCTTTGATCTGCGATCTGCAGACGGTAACAGAAGAATTAAAATACGATTATATCTTGACAGGGCGGCAGGGTCGGCGCAAAGTTGCCTGACCTGACGTTTGTCACTCCGAGCTGGAGATCCCGATGCTAAATCGCGCTGGGCGGAGCCGTATGGCTTCCAAGGAAAGCGCTTGCCGGATCGGCGCGGTCGCGCTGCTGGTGAGCCTCGGCCTGACCGCATGTTCGTCCGGGACATCGCAGAAAGCGTCCACCGGACCAGTGACCCTGCACATGTCGGTGTGGGGCGGCGCCGTCGATAAGAAGGTCTATACCGAGCGGCTGGCGCTGGCGAAAAAGAAATACCCGAATATCACGGTCAAGCTGCAACTTGTGCCGAGCGCGGACGACTACAACCAGAAAATCCAGACCGCGATCGTCGGCGGTAAGGGCCCGGACATTCTCGAACTGGCTGAAACCACGCCGGTCTTCGCTGACAAGAACGAGATCCTGCCGCTGGATGACAAGTTGTCGGCCGCGAAGATGGACCTGAAATCGATGTTCGGCGACAAGGTGCCGAACATCTTCCAGTGGAAGGGCAAGCAGTACGCCGTGCCGGACCGGTCCGGCGCGATGGTCGTGTACTACAACAAGAAGCTCTTCAATCAGGCTAAAGTCGGCTACCCGACGGCGAATTGGAGCTGGCAGGATCTGCTGTCGGCGGCGCAAAAGCTCACCATTCGCCAGGGCGGGACGACCAAGCAGTGGGGCTTTTCCACGATCGACTGGTGGCCGTACTGGATGTCGTTCATGTACCAGAACGGCGGCAAGATCCTCGACAGCAGCGGTAAGCCACAGGTCAACAGCAAGCAGAACGTACAGGCGCTGCAGTTCTACAACGACCTCGCCTGGAAGTACAAGGTGGCGCCGACCCCGCGCGACCTGGCGAATATGAAGAACGTCGGGCCGGACCAGCTGTTCGCGCAGGGAAAGCTCGCCATGGAAATCACCGGCTTCTGGAATATCGCGGCAGCCAACAGCGTGAAGGGGCTCGACTGGGATATCGCCCCGCTGTGGCACGGACAGAGCCCGGCGACCAGCGCATTCTTCAGCGGACTTGCGATATCACGTACCTCGAAACACCCCGCCGACGCGTTCAAGGTCATGCAGTTTCTCGCCTCCAGCGCCGGCCAGCGCCCGATCATCGACAACGCCGAGGATGCGCCGGCCAACCTGCAGGTGCAGGCCAGCAATGCATTTCTCCAACCGACCTGGTCGAAACGGCCGGTCAATATGAAAGCGTTCGGCGAATCGGCCGGTGCGATCTTCGTTCCGCCGCTCACGCCGCAGTGGAACGAAATGCTCAAGGTGTTCACCGACAACCTCGATGTGTTGTTCAAAAACCAGTCCACGCCGCAAAAGACGCTCGCCGCGATTCAGCAACAGCTCGGACCGGTGATGAAGTCCGGCTCCTGACCCGGCTATGGAGGAAACGAACGTGGCTACGGCACGGCTCGGTGCGTCGAGGATCGGCGCCCGAGCCCGTTCCCGGCGGGTACGACGCAGCGCGCGGGCCCGGAAAGAAGCAGCCTGGTTCTACGTCATGGTCTCGCCGTGGCTGATCGGGTTTCTGGTATTCCTGGCCGGCCCGCTGCTCGCCTCGCTGTATTTCAGTTTCACCGACTACGACCTGCTCACTCCCCCGCGCTGGATCGGTCTGGGGAATTACCGGTACATGTTCGGCACCGATCCGCTGTTCTGGAAGGTCGTCGGCAATACGGTTTTTTATACGGCGATCGCGGTGCCGGTCAGCACGGTCGTCTCGATCGGGCTGGCCGCCTTACTACACCGGTCGGTGCCTGGCATCCGGATATTCCGCACGATCGTCTATTTGCCCTCGCTCGTGCCGCTGGTGGCCAGCGCCATGCTGTTCACCTGGGTGTTGGCACCGGATACCGGCCTACTCAATCGCGCGCTGCGGCTGATCGGAATTCACGGGCCGGCGTGGCTGCTGAGCGAGACCTGGGTAAAGCCGGCGCTGATCCTGATGTCGCTGTGGAGTGTCGGTACGAGCGTGATCCTGCTGCTGGCCGGAATGCAGGGAATTCCCAGCGAATTCGGGGAGGCGGCCCGTATCGACGGCGCCAATTCCTGGCAGCAGTTCCGGCGGATTACGCTGCCGATGCTCTCCCCGGTGATCTTGTTCAACGTCATCATGGGAATGATCGGCTCGTTCCAGATTTTCAGCCAGGTCTATATCCTGACCAAGGGCGGCCCGGACAACGCCAGCGAAATGCTTGTCCCGTACCTGTTCGACCAGGGCTTCCGGTTCAACAAGATGGGCTACGCGTCGGCGCTGTCCTGGGTGCTGTTCGTGATCATCATGGCGTTCACCGCGCTGATCTTCCGCACCTCGTCCGGCTGGGTGTTCTACGAGAGCGAGGTCCGCCGATGAGCGGCGTCAACCGAGTCGGTCCGGCGAAGGCGGCCCGCACCTACGCCGTGCTGACCATCGTTTCGGCAATCCTCGCGGCACCGTTCGTGTTCATGCTCTCGATCGCGCTCTCCAGCGATTCGACCGTGCAGAAATCGACGTTCAGCTTCTTTCCGAAGGAGCTGCATTTCAACAACTTCATCCGGGTGCTGTCCTCGGACGCGCATGTCGGCCGATGGCTGCTCAACAGCATCATCATCGTCGCGTTCGCGTGTGCCGGGCAGATGTTGAGCAGCGCGATGGTGGCGTACGGGTTCGCCCGCTTGCGGGCTCCGGGCAAGAGCGTGCTGTTCACGATGCTGCTCAGCACGATGATGGTGCCGATGGAGGTGACGCTCGTCCCCCAGTTCGTGTTGTTCCGGCAGCTCGGCTGGATCGACACGTTGTTCCCGCTGATCGTTCCGCAGCTATTCGGCGGGGCGTACAACATATTTCTGATGCGGCAGTTCATCACCCGCATTCCGAATGAGCTCGACGAATCCGCACAGGTGGACGGTATGAGCTACTTCGGAATATTCACTCGCATCGTGCTGCCGCTGATGAAACCGGTGTTGATCGCGGTCGGGGTGTTCTCGTTCTCGTTCAGCTGGGGCTGGTTCATCGGACCGCTGATCTACCTCAATACGGAAAGCAAATTCCCACTGGCTCTCGGCGTGCAATATCTCGGCGGCGCGTCGACCACCGCGCAAACGCCGCCGTACAACCTGGTCATGGTCGGGGCGTTATTTCTCACGCTGCCGATGGTGATCGTCTATTTCTTCAGCCAGCGCTACATCTACGAGGTGAATGTCGGAGCAGGGAGCGCCGCTGTGCGCTAAATCTCCTAAGGAGCGTCGACTATGCACATCTCCCGCCGCCAGGCCCTCAAAGGCGGAGCGGCCGTGGCCGCCGGACTCGCCGTACCGATCGGGCTGCCCCGGTTCGCAAACGCCGCGGATGCCGCGGCACAGGAGCCGTCCAACACCGAGGTCAAGGCGATCGATGGCACGAACGTGCTCTTCGCCTACGGTGCTGTGGTTCCCTCATTCGACGGTTGGCGGACCCACGAGCCGACCCGGAAATACCTGAGCCTGGACCGCACCTGGCGGTTCACGTTCGACCCGGACAAGAGCGGCGAGCAGAACGGCTGGCAGCTGCCGCAAACCGACGACAGCAGCTGGGACACGATCGACGTACCCTCCTGCTGGGATCTGAAAGACACGCCGGGATTCGGCGGTTACGACGGCACGAATTTCGGCCACGGTACGGCATTTATCGATGGATATGCCTGGTACCGCGTCGACGTGACCGTGCCGAGCAATTGGCGCGGCAACTACGTGCGGCTGAATTCGCTCGGCGCCTCGTACATCGCGGACTTCTGGGTGAACGGCAAGCACCTGGGCACGCACGAGGGCGGCAGTACCGCATTCGCCCTGCCGGTAGGCGATGCGATCCGACCCGGGCAGCGCAATGTCGTCGCGGCCCGGGTATTTCGCAATGCCGGATACACCAGCTATGACGGCAAGGGCACCGCGATATTCATCAACACGGCGATGCCGCCGGGCCCGTGCGACTACTGGCCTTACGCCGGTTTGCTGCGCTCGCTGTGGCTGGAGGCTGTGCCGACCGCGACCGTGGCGAAGCTGCTCGTCAACGCCGCCGACGGGCAGGCGGATGTCCGCGCGATCGTCGAAAATCACGACACCAGGGCGCTGCACGGCGAGGTCATGATCGACCTGAGCCATGGACGTCCCGCGACGGTACCGGTCGACATTCCCGCTGGCGGAATCGCCGTGGCACGGGCGAAGCTGGATATAGGAACCGCGCCGGCGTGGACGCAGAAAAACCCGAACGTACTGACCGGAAAGGCGACACTGCGCACCTCGGCCGGACTCGACTCGCTGTCCACGACATATGGCGTCCGGTCGATCACCACCGACGGTTCGAAGCTCATGCTCAGCGGCCGGCAGTTGTTCCTCAAGGGCACGAACTGGCACGAGGAAACGCCGGAACACGGCCGGTCGATGACCATCGAGGAGTACGACACCGAATTGGGCCGGATCGCCGACAGTGGAGCGAATTTCATCCGCAACTGCGTCTATAACCGGCACCCGTACGTTTATGACTGGGCCGATCGGCACGGCATGCTGGTGCTCGATGAATACGACACAATGTGGGTGCATCCGGTACAGATGACCACGCAAATGGATTCGTACGGGCTGTCCACGGCGCTGGCGCTGACCACGGCCTGGAATCAGCACAACCACCCGTCGGTCATCATGTGGGGCGTACAGAACGAATCCGAACGCGACGCGAACGGTGCGCCAATCTATCGGGCCTGGATCAGCGGAATGCGCGACGCGATCAAGAGCGTGGACCTGGCCCAGCGGCCGATAACCTGGGCCTCCGCGACCGCATATGATCCGGCGTACGAATTCGCCGACGTGCTCGGCTTCAACGAATACTTCGGCTATTTCAGTGGGAAGGTAACCGATCTCGGGCCGACCCTCGACACCGTGCACAGCCAGCACCCCGACAAGCCAATTCTTATTACTGAGAATGGCAGCTGGGCATTTCCCGGCAACCACGGGCCGGCGGACCAGGCCGGCACCGAGGAATGGGAGGCGGGTCTGTTTACTGGGCAGTGGGCACAATTGGGTGACCGGTCGGATTACGTCGCCGGCTATACGCTCTGGGTATTCAAGGACTACAAGGAACGGGAGAACTACAACCAGGCCTACAACGGTATTTCCGAGCTGGGAATGCTCACGTTCGACAAATCGTACGCACGGCTGGAATACAGCGCATTCCGCGACGCCGCCTGGCCGACCGGACTGCAGCCCTGGTAATTACCTCGGCCAGCCCCGTCATCTAAAGCCTGCCGCCGGCGTCGTCCACACGACGCCGGCGGCTGACCTCGCGGCGAAGCCGGCTGGCGTCCGCGATCGAATGGTGACTCGCCAGGCGTCCGGTGCCGCCAGATGGTCGATAGGGTCACACCGTGGCTGAGGAAATCAGGCAGGGCAACGAGTGGATTATCCACGGCGAGCAGATCATTGACGACACGCGCCGGGCGGTGCTGAGCGTCGCCGCAGTCGAACTGCCGGACGGTACCCGGTTCGAGCAGCACGTCCTGCGCGTCCCGCCGTCCGCGACCGTAGTGGTGCTCGATGATCAAGACCGGGTGCTTTTGCTGCATCGGCACCGGTTCGTGATCGACCGCTGGGTCTGGGAGTTGCCCGGTGGCTATATGGATCCGGCAGAACTGCCGGAGGAGACGGCGGCACGTGAGGTGCTTGAAGAGACCGGTTGGCGGCCCCGCTCGATCGAGCGGCTCGGTTCGTTCCAGCCGATGACGTCGACGATCGACTCGGAGAACCACCTGTTTCTGGCGCGCGGCGCTGTTGACACCGGCGAGGCACGCGACATGAATGAGGCCTACGAGATCGGCTGGATCGATCTGGCCGAGGCGGTCCGGCTGACCGAGACTGGGGCGATCGCTGGCGCTGGCTCAGTGGTCGGGCTGTTGAAAGTGTGGGCTCTTCGAAGCCGCGAGCGAGGGGTTAGCTGATCGCCAGCATCGCGCGTGACTCGAAGTGCTGCACTGCGGGCGCACTGCCGTGTGATGCCAGGTGCCGGCGGAGGTTGTTGATGTAGCCGACGGCCCGGTCGGATTGCAGGTCGACGGCAATCGTGAGTGCCTGGGCACCGACAGCACAGGCCTCATCCACCTCGCCGGCCTGTGCGTGGGCGGTAGCGAGCAGGGCAAGGTTGAACATCTTGCCGCGGACATAGCCTTCGTCCATGTCGAGTGAGCGTAGGGCGAACCGCTTCGTCTGCCGCGGTTTCCCCAATTCGCGGAAGCAGTGCCCGAACTTGGCCGACAGGTACGCCTCGTCGAAGTAGCTGATGAAGCAGGGGTCGGCGCTGCGGTCCGCCTGGTCGAGCGCGCGCTCGGCGCGACCCAGTGCCGCGGTGCAGGTGCGCTCGTCACCCTGATTCGCCTGACCGTGCGCCTCCAGGACCGCAGCTTCGGCGACGAGGGCACTGACGCCGGCCCGGGCAGCGGTGCGTCCGGCAGCGAGGGCGAGATCAACGCCGTCGCCGCCGAGCCCGAGATAAGTACATTGATGGCTCATCGCGGCCAGGATCTCGGCGCCGAGCGCGCGATCCCCGGCGGTGTGAGCCATGCGAAGCGCGTCGATCAGGTAGCGCTGCGCCAGCCCGTGGTTGCCTGTGTCATAGGTCATCCAGCCGGCCAGCTGTGTCATCTCGGCCGCCGCGCTGAACAGCTGCGATCCCAGGCGGGTGTCGAATCGGGCGTCGCGCAGCAGCGGCGTTACCTCGTGGTGCAGGTACCTGACTACGCTCCGCCGGGCGTACCCGCCGCCGTATTGATTGTCGATCGCTCTCATCGAGCCGGTCATCTGGCGGATCGCATCAATGTGCGGAGGCCCGATAGGCATGCCGCGGGTGCGTTGCGGAGTGTCCCGCTCGCCCAGGAGCCAACGCAGCACGGGCGGGGCAAATCCGCTGGGAGTGAAGGCGGCACTGACGATATCGCCGCACGCGTCCTCGGCCCACAATGTGCTGGCATGCGTCACGCCGTCGCGCCACGATGCGGGAAAAGTCAGTGCAGTGTCGATCGGCGCCGGCGCGTCGAATCCCAGCTCTGCGTCGCTCATTTTGTAGACGATCCGGAACAGCCGCTGATAGATCTCGCTCGGTTCGGTACGGCTGTTCTCCCACCTCGATATCGACACCTTGAGTGCCGGTCGGCCTTGGATCGGGACTCCCAGCGCGGCAGCGGTCCGCTCCAACGCCACGATCAGACGCGACTGACTCCAGCCGAAGGCCAGTCGCGCGGCCTGCAACCGTGTCGCGGGTTTGGCTTGTTCCACAGATTCACCACTTTCGCTTGACGGCGTAAGGATGCCGTATCGGGAACGGGCAGACATAGCTCTACTGCACCGCCGAGCTAACCCGAGCTAATCCGAGCAATCTGTTTCGACGATCTCAGCGATGGTCTACTTGCCGCATGTGCGCGCAGGCGTGGTGGCGACGTCCTTCATCGCTCTCGGCTCAGATGTGCCGTCGCTGTCCTGCTCCAGCCGTGGTCGAGGTGAGCCATCGTGAGCTCGGCGTAAGCCTGTACTGCATCGAACACTTCCACCGGCTACGCGACGTGCCGCCTGGCGGCGCGGTCCGCTGGGTATGAGAGCTGCCACCGCGGCTCTCAATGGATCGGCGGGCAGGGTCGCTTACTACGACGACAGTGTCTACAGGTCGTGGAGGATTTACTGATGGGAAAGCATGAGGACCCGTCCACCGGCGGCGGCAGAAAGGGTGACGGCAAGCCTGGGCCAATGAAAGACCCGAGCAAGGATTCCTCAGGCAAACACTCCAAGGACGGTAAGAAGAAATGAACGATGCGTACCGCTCGCTCGTCGCCTCACTACGCGTCGGTCCATTGTGGATGGACGTCTTTGCTCGGGTGGATCGTCGCAAATTTATTCCCGCAACAATTTGGGACGACAGTGTCGATCCCATGGTCAAGGTGGTACGCACTGACGATCCGCAGCGGTGGGAGGAATTGGTCTACCGCGACGATGCGGTGATTACCCAGGTCGAGGACGGTGTCGCGACCGAGCGGCCGTGGCTGAAATCCAGTTCGTCCAGTTCGCCGAGCATCGTGGCACAGATGCTGGATCGGTTGGCTCTGGCACCTGAGCACCGCGTGCTGGAGATCGGCACCGGGACTGGCTGGAATGCGGCCTTATTGGCGACGCGGATCGGCGACGATCAGGTCATCTCCATGGAGGTCGACCCGGCAGTCGCCGACCACGCCCGCAAAGCACTGGCCGAGGCCGGGCTGACCCCGACCGTCATCACCGGGGATGGCGCACTGGGCTACCCGCAGGGCGCGCCCTATGACCGGGTCATGTCCACTGCCGCCGTCCACCGTGTGCCGGTGCCGTGGATCCAGCAGACCCGCATCGGTGGCCGGATCATGACCCCATGGGGCACGCCGTACGACAATGGCGCGTTGCTGGAAATGGTCGTGCAGGACGACGGCAGCGCGGTTGGGACGTTCACCGACGACAGCTTCGCATTCATGTATTTGCGGGCGCAGCGACCCACCCGTGCCGCCGTAGAGGATGTGGTCAGCCCATACGACGCGTACGACGAGCGGACAAGCACGCTCCACCCGTGGGAGCCGGTCGGCGACCGGCACATCAGGTTCCTCATCGGACTGCGGGTGAACGACTGCAGAACCGTCGCGGTGCCCGACGAAGACAGCTACGTGGTCTACGCGCTCGACCCGGACAGCCATTCCTGGGCGTCCATCCACGTGACGGACGACGACTCCAACGAGCAGGTATTTCCCGTACACCAATTCGGACCGCGACGGCTGTGGGATGAAATCGAAGCCGCGCACCACTGGTGGGTGGACGTCGGCCGACCACACGCCAACCGGTTCGGCGTCAAAGCGCAGCCCGACGGTCAACAGTGGGTGTTCCTCGATAACCCCGAACGAATTGTGTCGGTAATTGTGTAATGCATGGTGTCCGGCGGGACCTCTCGTCGGACGCCCTTGATCATGAGGCGTTCACCGGCCAGGATGACCCCCATTTACCGATCGGGCGGAAATACCCATATCTGCTGAGGCTGGTCGTATGCGAGCAAACCGTTCTATGCCGCAAGATGCACTGATTCCGGTGCTGGGCTACCCCGACGTAGCGCAGGCGGTCGACTGGCTATGTGCCGCGTTTGGCTTCGATTTGCGATGGCGGATCGAGGATCACCGAGCACAGCTTGCCGTGGGCTCCGGGGCGATCGCAATCCGGAAAGTCTCCGGCGCACTGGGCGAGACGAGCCGTATTCCGGACGATTACGTCATGGTGCGTGTCGCTGACGCGGACAGCCATTGCGATCGCGCTCGGGCTCACGGTGCTCAAATCGTCGAGGAGCCTTCAGACCATCGATACGGAGAGCGCCAATATGCCGCATTGGACTTCACTGGCCGCCGCTGGGTCTTCTCCGAATCAATTGCCGATGTCGCGCCTGCGGAATGGGGAGCGATCACGCCTACGCAGTGAGCGTCCGAGAAATGCATGTACATACGCTCGGCTTGTATTTCGGCTCTACGCGGGCTGATCTGTCAGCTGCACTTCAGCGGCGTCGACGATCTTTACTGGTTGAGTCAGCGATGGGCCGATAGGCCAGCATCGCCTCCACGCCGCGCAGGAACGCCTCGCAGACGGCGTCGCGGTTGGCCAGGCGCCCGGCGGCCATCGCCCCGTCGCGGATCATGACGAAAAACTGGGCCCCGGCCTCGGCCGGTTCGCCGCGCAGCCGCTCCAGCTCGGCCTGCACAACTTTTTGAAACCACGCGCGATGTTCGAGCACGGCCTTATGCACGCGGCTGCCGGCATCAGGATATTCGGCCGCAGCATTGAGAAATGCGCATCCGCGAAAGTCCGAGCTCTTGATCTGGCCGACTATCCAGGCCGCGATCTCCCGAATCGTGTCCTGGGCCGGCTGCTGACGCTCGACGATGGCATTCACTTGCGCGCGAACGGCGTCGTCGGCCGCCTTGAGGTAGGCAACAATCAGATCCTCCTTGCTCGGGAAGTGTCGGTAGAACGTCGCTCGCGTCACCCGGGCCTCTGACACGATTTCCTCGACGCCGACAGAATTGATGCCCTTTGCGTAGAAGATCGCGCTCGCTGTGCGTAGCAATCGATCGCGAGCCTCGGAGGGGCGCTGGCTCTTAGGCGTGTTCGTCATCGGACAAGCATATCGACAGAACGTTCGGTGTCGCCATCGAGCGATGGCAACACATGATCGGCTGAAGCACATCTCTTTGAAGCCGGCGACCGAGGCCGGTCGGGCGACGTAGCGCCTCACGCTCCAACGACAACACAGAGTTGATGTGACGTAGGCGACCTACAGAGATAGAACGTTCGGTCTTGACACCAACTAGGGATCCCATAAGACTCACTGACACGAGACCGATCGGTCTTTCTACCTTCTGGAGGTTGTCATGAATGTCCGTGGTCGTAGGGGCCGTGCGCTCATCGGTGCGAGTACTGGGGCGGCCGTTCTGGTCGCCGTCGCGTCGCTCGTCGCGGCGGCGCCCACGTCGGCGCAATCGGTAAAGCGCTCGGATTCGGTCAAGCCACAGGCGGCGGTGACTTCCCCAGCCACAACGCCGTCCGCCGTGAAGCCGACCGTTGTGCTGGTCCACGGCGCGTGGGCCGATTCCTCGAGTTGGGACGGCGTGATCGATCGGTTGCGTCGGGCCGGCTACCCAGTTGTCGCCGCGGCGGACCCATTGGAGGGTGTGGCTCAGGACAGTGCCGCGGTCGCCAGTCTGCTGCGCAGTATCCCGGGTCCGATCGTTCTGGTTGGTCACTCATATGGCGGCGCGGTGATCACGAACGCGGCCGCGGGCAATGCGAACGTGAAGGCTCTGGTCTATATCGCGGCGTTCGCGCCGGATGAGGGCGAGTCCGTGAACGATCTCATTCACATGAAGGTCGCGCATCCCCTCCCAGACCTCCCAGTGGTGCCGTACCCGGTGCAGAACGCGAACGGCACGACGGATACCAACGTCATCATTGACCGGGCCAAGTTCCGGCAGGTTTTCGCGGGTGATGTGAACCCGACGATCGCGGCCGAGATGGCGGCGACCCAGCGTCCCGCGGCGAGTGGTGCCGTCACCGAGCCCAGCCCGCACGCTGCTTGGCACACCATCCCGTCGTGGTACCTCGTCGCTAAGCAGGACCAGGCGCTCGCTCCTGATGTGGAGCGCTTTATGGCCGCCCGCGCCCATGCGCACACCGTCGAAGCCGACGGCTCGCACGCGGTGATGGTCAGCCATCCCGACACGGTCACTCATCTGATCGAGACTGCCGCCCGGAGCACCCGATGACCCGCGCGCGCTCAACCACAACCGCAGCCACACCGCCTCAGTCTGGAGACAAACCCATGTCCGGAGCAGCTCCCAGCGCCGCCAATACCGGTGACCACCTCCGACGTCTGTACTTCGCCCGGTTTGTGTTCGCCGCCGCCTGGGCAGCTACCTTCGCCGCACTCGGGTCCTCACTCGACGCCGGAAGCATCAGCTTGCTCATCCTCTACCCGGCGTTCGACGTGGCATCGGCGATCATCGATGCCCGTTCGAGCCGCAACCGGGCCCTCTATGTGAACGTCGCGGTCAGCACAGCCGCCGCAATTGGTCTCGCGGTCGCCGCCGCCGGCGACATTCCGGCTGTTCTTCGAGCCTGGGGGGTGTGGGCGATCGTCGCCGGCCTGGTGCAGCTGGTCGTCGCACTCAAGCGACGGCGGGTACTTGGCGGCCAGGTGGCCATGATCCTCAGCGGCGGTATCTCGGTGATCGCCGGCGCCGGATTCCTCGGCCAGGCCAGCGGCGCGACCTCGATGACGGTGTTCGCCGGTTACGCCGCTCTCGGAGGTGTGTTCTTCCTCGTCTCTGCCGTACGTCTGCTGCGCCAAGGCCACCAGAACAAGCTCAGCGAGGCGCGTTGAGATGCCCACGATCGACACATCCACCTACGACGTGATCGTCATAGGCGCCGGGCCGGCCGGCGAGAACGTCGCCGACCGGGTCGTGCAGGGCGGTCTGAGCGTCGCCATCGTCGAAAACGAGCTCGTCGGCGGCGAGTGCTCGTACTGGGCCTGCATGCCCACGAAGGCGCTGCTGCGCAGCACCGCCGCGTTGCACGCCGCACAGCGTCTGCCGGGCGCACGCGAGGCCATCACCTCGTCGCCCGACGTGCGCGCCATCTTCAAGCGACGCGACAGCATCGCCTCCCGGTGGAGGGACGACGAACAGGTCCAGTGGCTTGCACAGGCTGGCATTGAACTCATCCGTGGATGGGGCCGCCTCACGGGCCCGCGCGCGATGGAGGTCACCGATGTCCGGGGACAGACGACTCGGATGTCGGCGCGGCACGCCGTTGTCATCGCCACCGGCTCTTACGCGCTGAAGCCACCCGTTCCGGGCTTGGCAGATGTGCCCGTGTGGACGAACCGCGAGGCCGCCGCGGTGAACAAGGTTCCACACCGCCTGGCCATCATCGGAGGCGGCGTGGTCGCAGCCGAAATGGCAACGGCCTTCGCTCGCCTTGGTTCGAACGTCACCATGCTGGCGCGAGACGGCGTCCTGCCCAACAACGAGCCCTTTGCCGGAGACCTCGTCACGCAGTCACTCAAGGAGATGGGCGTCATCGTCGACGTGGGCAACGGTGTGACCGCGGCTCGACTCGATGCCAACGGCAGCACAGTGCTCACCCTTGAGAATGGCACCGAAGTTCAGACTGACCAGGTTTTGCTCGCGGTCGGCCGTGGACCGAACACCAACCACCTGGGTCTCGAGCACGTCGGACTACAACCCGGGACGTGGCTTCCGGTGGACGAGACGATGCGGGTCGTCGACGGTGACCGCGGCCCGCTTGGTGATGGCTGGCTCTATGCGGTCGGGGACGTGAACCGGCGCGCGCCTCTCACCCATCAGGGCAAATACCAGGCCCGTGCCGCCGGCGATGCGATCGTCGCCCGAGCGCTCCGCAGCACTGTCGACGACGAGCCGTGGGGCTGGCACGCCGCCACGGCCGACTCGAGCGTCGTAGCGCAGGTCATCTTCACCGACCCGGAGGTAGCGGCGGTCGGCCTGACCGCCACGCAGGTCGAACGCGCGGGATACCGGACGAGAGTCGTCGACTACGACATCGGCTCGGTGGCAGGGGCGGTCCTGCACGCCGACGGCTATACCGGTCGCGCGCGCATGATCGTCGACGAGGACCGAAAGGTCATCATCGGAATGACGTTCGTCGGGCCTGACGTAGCCGAACTGTTGCACGCCGCCACGATCGCGATCGCCGGCGAAATCCCGCTCAAACGGCTCTGGCACGCGGTCCCCGCCTACCCGACGCTCAGCGAGATCTGGCTTCGTCTGCTGGAGGGATACGGACGTTCCGATGCCACGACCCCCTGAGCGCTCGTCGCGTTGGTGGCCACGGCCTCCACCCCGGTGTGGCAGCTGCGCCCGCGCTCCGTAGCGGCGCAGGGCAATGAAATCGCAATCAGACCTATTTATCTATTAAGGAGAAAAACAATGACCGCCAAGCTCACCATGATCTACGCCAACCCGGTCGACGAGGACGAGTTCGAGCGCCGCTACAAGCAGCATAAGGATCTCGTCGCGCAGGTGCCCGACCTGCTGCGGGCGGAGTACGGCAAGGTCTTTCCGAAGGAGGACGGCACCCCGAGGCCGCGGTGGCGCACTGCCGACCTCTACTTCGCTGACTACGACACGGCCGTGGCAGCCTTTGAGCACGAGAATGGCGTGGCCGTCGCACGCGACGCCTTCGACTTCGCCACTGGTGGTGTCGAGTTCTTGCTCTCTGACGTCGAGCACTGAGCCCATCACGTGAAGTCCGTCAGACCATCAAACCCCCGCCGTCGCGGGGGTTTGATGTTTGTGGTCACCGGCGTCGCCATCTGGTCAGCAAGTTGGTGCGGGCAGCCACCAACAGAGCCTAGGCCACCGCGATCCGCTCGTACCGGCTGGATTCCCTCTGCAACTCGTGATCCAGCGCGCGCAGCGCCAATTCGTGCCGTACCGTCGCGTAGGCTGGATCGTCGTAGCGGTTGACGATCTCGCCCGGATCCTCGGCCAGGTCGAAGAGATCGCCCCACGGCTGTCCACGGTAGACAGTCAGCTTGTGGCGCCGCTCAATATAGGTACGCAGATGTACCGCGGTGGGCTGGTGCCGGTTCTCCACGATGACGTGATCGCGCGCGTCCGCGGCCGCGCCCGTCCACACCGGCAGTTGGTTGACGCCCTGCATCGCCTGCGGCACAGGTAATCCGGCCGCCGCCAGTATGGTAGGCGCCAGGTCCACCAGGCTCTGCAGCGATTCCGAGCGCGACCCGGCCGGCACCCGCCCCGGCCACCGGACATGTAGCGGGACCCGCAGCAGGTCCTCGTAATGGAAGGCGCCCTTGGCGGTTAATCCGTGGTGGCCGAGGAAATGGCCGTGGTCGGTGGTGAAGATGACGATCGTGTTGTCCGCGACGCCGAGATCGTCGAGCCGACGGAGAATGCGCGCCACCTGGTCGTCGACCAGGCTGATCATGCCGTAATAGACGGCGATGTCGCGGCGCAACTGATCCTCAGCAACCCGGTGACTGCTGAATCCGTGATTGGCGTACGGCGTTTCCTGCCACCGCGAGAAATCCGGATCTGCCTGCTGGGTAAGGGAAAACCACGGGGCCATCCGGTCCAACTCGCCGGGCTCGAGCCGACCGGGCCGCACATCGGCAGGGTCATACATCGAAGCGTACGGCTCGGGCACCAGATACGGCGGGTGCGGGTCGTGGAAACTGGCCCAGGTGAAGAACGGTTTCCCGGCCGCCACCGCGGAATCGATCGCCGCGATGGAGCGCTCCGCGGTCCAGGTGCTGTAGTGCATGTCGACCGGAAGATCCCAGCGGTGCCGGCGTACCGGCTCATCCGGATCGGTCGGCCAGCGACGGAAAAAGTCCCGCCACTTGGTAAATCCGTTCTGCTCCATCCAGATCGCGTAATGCTGGCCGACATGCGCCTCGTCGGCGTGATTACGGGTCAACTCGACGTGTTGGAAACCGTAGTAAGGACCGGCGAATTCACGCCAGAAATCCAGGTCGCGCAGAATCGGCTGGCACTCGATCGAGGTCAGCTCCGGGGTGGAGGCGAGCGGCTGGAAATGCGCTTTGCCGATGAGCGAGGTGGCGTAGCCGGCGGCGCCGAGAATATCGCCGACGGTCTGCTCGGACTCGTCGAGTTTGGTGCCGATGGTCCAGCAGCCGTGCGCGGACGGATATTTCCCGGTGATCATCGAGGAACGGGATGGTGAGCACAGTGGATTGGTGCAGTAGGCCCGATCGAATCTGGCGCCGTCGCGGGCGATGCTGTCGATGGCGGGGGTCGCGACCAGCGGGCTCAACGCCTGATGGTGTTGCTGGTCGGTGCTGATCCACAAAATATTTGGGCTTGTCACAAGCAGAAACCTACCCCGCGCCATCACCGACGACAGTTTTGACCATGGCGCGTGCCGGTGTTCTACAGCAGGATCTTGTAGCGTCCGGAGGTGTTCAGTACAGAAGGCACCCCACGGCAGCTCGCCCCACACCGCGGAGAATAGGAGATCTCATGCCGATGCTGCTCGAGGAAATCTCATCCGTACTGGCCGTCATCGCTCATCCTGATGATGCCGAATACCTTTTCGGCGGGATGGTCGCCAAGCTGGTGCGAATGGGCGCGCAGGTAAATTACGCCGTCTGCACCGACGGTGCCCGCAGCGGCTCCAACATCGACGCCACCGACGAGGAAATCGCCGGCACCCGCGCCGCCGAGCAAATGGCCGCGGCGCAGATCCTCGGGGTCAAGGACGTCTCGTTCCTGGGTTTCAGCAACGGCTCGCTGGAGGACACGCCGGAGCTACGGCATGACATCGTTCGGGAGATCCGCCGGTTCCGGCCCGAGCTGATTCTGACTCTTCCGCCGCACCGGATAACGGACGGGCCGAACCACATCAACCATTGGGAACACATCGCGGTCGGGAAGGCGACGATGACAGCGGCTTTCCCGGAAGCGCCGAATGGCCGTTCCTTTCCCGATCTGGTCCGCGACGGTTTCGCACCGCACCGGGTGCGGGAAATATGGATCCCGGCATTCGATGACGCGGACCGTTTTATTGACGTCACCGATGTCATCGACACCAAGCTCAACGCGTATCGGTGCCACCGGAGCCAGAACGCCTCGTCCGGACGGCCATGGGATTTCGAGGAAGAAATGGCGCCGATCATGCGCGCCGCCGGGTCGCACGTGGCCGCGCGATACGGCGAGGCCTACCGCGCACTGGTCACCGCCTAGGTGTTCTGTCCACCCATCGCCAAGCAGCTGGGCGCCTCGATTACCCGCCTGATCTGCGAGGCGGCATAGCTAAATGACTGCACGTCCCCGTTCCCTCGTATTGGCTGCTTCTCGACGTGCGCCAGGGGCGTGGAGACGACCTCGGCCGAGCGAATGGCAGTTCGGCTCGATTCGGTTTCGTCGCGGTTGCCGATGCGAGCTGATCGGTCGTTTGCAGGGTGTGGATGCGGCCCTCTTTGTCACGCCCGGCGCCGCATGAGCCGAAATGTGCTTAAGTTCGACCATGTTCGCCGGCAACCGTATTAAGACGATCGGTCCTGTTCTGGTGTCGATCGCCGCTATCGGCGCGGCGCTGGGCATCTGGGCGGTCAACCGCGACGAGGTGCCCGGGGTCGGTACGGGGCCCTCGATCCGGGTGGAGTTGCTGAAGCAGGCGCATCCGCGTCCGAGTTGCCCGAACGCGCCCACCGCTCCCCGAACCCGACCCGGGCAGAAGCTGATCACCGTGCTGCGGATCGTGAACCACTGCCTGGCGTACCGGCAACAGGCCGTGCCCGCGGACCAGGTGAATCACCGATTGGCCGAATTACGGGCCGACCCGGGCGTGGTAGCGGCCGATGTGCCGACCAGACCCGAGCCGACCGACCCGCTCCCGCCGCTGGGGCCGGACTCCCCGGTAGATCAGTGGGCGCTGAAGGACCTGCATGGCGACCAGGTGCGTAAGCTCTGGCCGGCCAACGCGGATGTCAAGGTCGCCATCATCGACACGGGAATCGACGACACCAACCCCGACCTGGCCGGGCAGGTCGTCGACAAGGCACCGTGGGCGCGCCTCTATCGGAGTGGTGACGGCAAGCACGGCACTCATGTCGCCGGCATCGTCGCTGCGAAGGACGACGGCATGCGGGTTACCGGTCTCACCCCGGGAGCCCGGTTGATCAACGACCAGTACAAGTACGGCGACGATTGGGCCGGCCCGTTGAAGGACACGGGCGAGTACATCCGCTGGGCCGTCGACCACGGGGCGGACGTCCTCAACATGTCGTTCGGCGACCGCGACTTCTCCAGCACCGAGGAAGCGGGCCTGATCTACGCCGAGCAGTCCGGCGTGATCGCGGTCTCGGCCGCAGGCAACTGCGGCGAGAAAGACAGCGCCAATCTGAAAATCAACAAATGCCGGGAACGCAACGAGCTGCGTTATCCGGCGGCGTACGACGCGACCGTGCTCTCGGTCGCCAACTATGCAGCCAACCACAAGCGCGGCAGCGGATCCTCGTTCAACAGCAGCGTCGATCTCGCCGCCCCGGGCCAGAGCATCGAGTCGACCTGTCTCATGCCGAATCAGCCGACCTGCAACGAGAGCGGCACCTCGATGGCCGCGCCGTACGTATCGGCCACCGCGGCCCTGCTCAAGGCGCGGCATCCGAAGGCCACGCCGGCGGCGATTCGGGAGGCGATCGTACGGTCCACCCGGCCGGCTCCGGGTCAGCAGGCCGGCATCCGATCGGACGAATTCGGCACCGGGCTGCTCGACCCAGTCGCCGCCGCCGACTACCTCGACAAGCATCCGACGACGGCTCCGCCAACGGGTTCGGAGGTCTCACCGGACACGATCGTCACCGGGTACGTAGCGGCCGACCGCAGCGTCAAGCTGGCCACCGCCGGCGGCAGCACAATCCCGGTGGAAGGAATGCAGCCCGGCGACACCGCACCCCGGATCGCCTTCAGCCGCGACGGGGCTTGGTTCGCCGCCGCCGACGGGCAACACCTCACGTTCGTTGACGTCGAATCGCGCCGCCAGGAAACCGTTGACTGCTTTTCGGACCAGCAAGAGCCACCACCGACGCCCACGTGTCTCGGCGTGGCGTTCAACGACAAGGGCCAGGTGCTCACCGCCAACGACGACGCCAACGTGCTCGCGACGTACGAACCGGCCACGGCCAGCCGGCTGCACGGCGTGCGGGTCAACAACACCAGCGGAACGGGCCTGCCGACCTTCATGTCGTGGCAGGTAGAAGGCGCCAGCGGATCGGTCACCGTGATCGGGGCGCGGTTCGCGTCGGCTGGGTACGGCGCGTTCGGGGTACGGCCCGACGGCGGCACGTTCCTGATCGGCCGCGGCGGTGGGGACCCGGGCGTACGCAAGATCGCGGTCTCCACCGACGGGCGCTGGGTCGCCTGGGGCACCGAGGGCGTGTGCGGGACGGACAGCGAGTTCGGCCTGGCCGACATGAGCCATCCGGGAAGCTCGGCCTCGATTACCGGACCGGCCCTGGAAAGCGAGGCGCTCACCATCCGGTTCGCGGGCGACCGGCTAAATATCGGCTGGGCGCACATGCAACAGCAGAATGGCACGTGCTCCTTCTCTACGGACACACCGTGGCCACCCGTGCAGCAGACGACGCCCCGGCCAGCGATGGGCACTGGCACGTTCGATTCACCGGCTACAGGCCACTGGAGCAAAGCGGCGGACTCCCGGGACATTGTCGAACGCGCACCGTCCGGGGAACTGCTCTACACCCAACCGACGACCACGGCCGGGCAGTACGAGCTGTGGTTCGGTCCGGCCCCCGGCGGCAAGTCGCCGATCCAGTTCACCTCGACCGCGACCGACGTCGTCGGCCGTCCGCTATAACGGCCAAGGTCGCGCAGCCCCTCGAGCGTCGAAGGCCATCTGTCGTGTGGCCATCGCTGTGGCCATTAGGGGCATTAGCAGAGCGGACCTGACAAAGAAAAGGCCCGCTGACCTGGGCGTTTGCCCTGGTCGGCGGACCGTTCCTGCCTGTCGGGACGACAGGATTTGAACCTGCGACCCCTTGACCCCCAGGGGCGAGCATCGGGATTCGACCCCGCCTGGCAGGCGCGCTGTCCCTCTCGTAGCGGTGCGTCCGGACCGGCTGATGTGGTCACGGTTGTGGTCAGTCGTGGGGTCAACTCACCTGTCCACATTCTTCCGGCGTTCCCTCGTATTGGCCGGCGTTCGAAGCGGCTGGGCCGGGTCAAGGGTGGCGCTTGCGCCATCGCGTAGCGACGCCGTAAGGCGCCCTGGACGCGGACCTGTCGCGTTGACAGGATCTCGGCCGAGGGAATGGCTAGCTAGTCGTCGTGATCAAGTGTGGCGTTCTCCTTGAGAATCTCAACGCACAGCCTGATGCACGAGGAACAGATAGCGATTTCCGGTACCGGCCCGGCAACTACGCTTCGTTTCCGGAGCCCGCAGAAGCTACAGCGCAGTTCGCCACGGGTCGGTGCTGACGTCGGCGTATCCATATCTGCAGTAGGCGTCAGCCGTGTGCCGGCGTCAAGCTTGACCGGTGGCAAGCCGGCGCGTGGTTGGCCGGCGCGTCATTCAGGCGCCGGGAACAGTGTCGATGCGGTGAGCAGCTCGGCGCCCGTACCGACGCAACGAGCCGGGTCCAGCTTTCGCGCGACTGGCAGCGAGCGGAACGGGCGGCGGAGCGGCAAGACGGGCCGTGCGGCCGGGACCGGCGCCGGAGGCGCCGCATGCCCGGACGTGGCGGACCGGCGTCGACGCGCAAGCCGGTCCGTGGACGGCACCGGACTGCTCACACCACGCGCGATCACTTGGACGGTAGGCGTTTGGCGGCGCCGAAGGCGCCGCCCTTGAA
>JBEDUI010000043.1:0-6241 GCA_040414495.1 Mycobacteriales bacterium | reverse complement strand
GCGGCATGGCGTGTTGTCGGTATTTCTCCGGGCCGGTTTTCGCGAGGTCGGTGACCGGCCGGCGCCGGCCCGTCCGGTGGTACGCCGCGAGCTATGAGAAAAGGCTGATCAACGCTGACCAGCCTTTCCGTAATTACTTCAGCCCGAATGCGTACAACGCATTGTGCTCGGTGCCGATGTGATATCCGGAGCCCCAGTACACGGTGCCCTGCACAATTGCCGCGCCCGAGGCGACCGAACCGCCACTGGCGAAGGACCACAGGATCTTGCCGGACTGGGCGTCCAGGGCGTACATGTTATTGCCCGTACCGGCGTCGGAACCGGCGTAGACAACACCATTGGCGCTGGACACAAAGCCCAGATCCATGGCGCCCTGCGGATCCGGCGTCTGCCACAGGATCTGACCGGTAGCCGCGTCGAGGGCGCTGAACGAGCCGCCGGTAATTGTCTGGCCGGCGAATGGACCGTTGCCCTTCAGCGTGTAGGGAATGTGGCCGTTGTTGGCGATGGCGACGTAAATTCGCTTTCCGTCGGTCGACGAACCCCATTCGATGCCGCCGAGGCTGCCGCCCGGGCCGACCTGGGTTCCCCAGATCCGCTTACCGGTGGCCGGATCGACCGCCCAGTAAACGCCGCTCTTCTGGCCGATTCCCAATACGTCGCGGCTCTTGCCGTTGATCGTGGTGGTGTACAGGTTCGGCGCGGAGCCGAAATCGAAGTCCGGCCCCTCGCCGCGGTTGGCGATGGTGAAGACGTCCGAGTCCTCCATCCGGTCAACCCATTTCACCGATCCGGTTGTCAGGTTCAGTGCCACGATCGAGTCGATCAGGTCATCGGCCGCGGGTTGCGTGCAGCCGGTCTGGTCCGGTTCGCCGCAGACGCCAGCCGGGACCGTGTAATTGTTGCCGGTACCGATGTAAAGCAGGCCACGGCGCTGATCGACAACCGGGTTGCTGCCCCAGACGGCGTTGCCGCTGTACTGGTCCGGCTTTCCGCCATTGTCTGGCACGGTGAATTTCTGCCACTGCATGTGCCCGGTGTTGGCGTCGAGCGAGACGATGCTCCCCCGGAACGTGCAGCAGGTGTATCCGGCAACGTTCGCCAGCGACTCCTCACCCGAGGAAACGCCGGAATAGACACGGTTTCCGGCCACGACCGGCGAACTGGTCACGAACGCCGCCGGGTGCGAATCGATGGTGGTGAGCCAGCGCAGGTGGCCGGTTGCGCGGTCCACCGCCATCAGGTGCGCGCCAGTGCCCTGCTCAGTGGTGGGGTGCTGGTCGCCGAAAATCAGCTCGTTACCGGAAATCGCCGGGCTGGTCCGTACGGACGCATCCGACGGCAATTTCGGCGACAGGCTGGGAATGTTGTCGGCCCACAACTGGTGGCCGGTCTTGGCGTCGATGGCGTAAAGGAATCCGGCCGAGTCCGCGGCGTACACAACACCGTCGGCGACGACCGGGGTCGCCCATACCCCGCTTCCGGTGGCCGTGGTGAACGACCATTTCACCTTGAGTCCACCGACATTTCCCGGGCCGAGGGTGTGCTCGTCCGGTTGGTTGCGGGTATTGGACAGGTCCGCGCCCGCCATCGCCCACTGGCTGGATGGGGCGTGCGGCTGGGAGGTTGGTGGTGCGGCGGCGGCGACACCGGCGACCACTAGTAGGGACACGCATAGCAGTACTGCAGCTGCCAGGCCTCTGGCATACCTGGTGGTACGACTCATACGTTGCCTCCGGCAAGGGTTGGCACATGTTGGCCAGGGGGCGGTCGCCCCGACATGCATTACGCGAGTTTGATTTCCGGAGTTCACCGCTGAGCGCGATTTCTCTGTACGGAATTCGCTTACGCGTAGGGGTTTCCCGGGTCTTTGTCGCTGAATGATCTGCGCCAGAGATCTCTCGATTGGTGAATTCCGGTACGCAGAATTTCTGGGCTCGCGACGAATTATTCTCCGCCGGGATTCGCCGGCGTATTTACGGCGCTCGTGGGGAGTCCGGCGTGCGCGCGGTCGTGCCCCTCTGCTCGTGCCGCTCGGACCTGCCCCCCGCCCGGCCGAATGTCCGGCTACTGCCCGGCCCTGCCCCCCCGCCCGGCCGAATGCCCGGCTACTGCCCGGCCCTGCCCCGGCTCGCGTGGCTCAGTGCAGCTCGACCTTGATCGTGATGGCGTTCGTTGCGATTATGACGACGAACCACATCACGATCTTGATCGGGGGACTGTTATTCCGAGTCGTCGGCCCCGGGCCGTCGAGCGGTCGGCCGGTCGAAATCCCTAGCTTGGGGGATTGAGCCTGCGGCCCGGCCGAATGTCCGGCTACTGCCGGGCCCTGCCCCGGCTCGCGTGGCTCAGTGCCGCTCGACCTTGATCGTGATGGCGTTCGTTGCGATTATGACGACGAAATACATCAGGATCTTGATCGGGGCACTGTTATTCCGAGCCGCCGGCCCCGGGAGCGTGTTTGCGCGGTATTGAGTCGTGATCCCGGCCCTGTTATTCCGAGCCGTCGACCCCGGGCACGTCGCCGCGCGGTATTGAGTCTTGATCCGGGGACCGTTAAGCGAGCCGTCTGCTCCGAGCACGTCGCCGAGCGGTACCGCCGCGAGCGGGCGGTTTTGGCAAGCGGGCGATTTGGAGCCGAGCATTCCGGGCCAACCATGATCGTGAGTGGATTTGGTCCCGAAACCGGTACCAAATCCACTCACGATCATGGTCAAACAGGCTTACGGGTCGCCCTCGCCCCACCGACGTTGTTGATCATGAAGTTCGCTGCACGACACGCCGACGACACGCCGAGAAATTTGTCGGCAACTTCATGATCAACAACGAACTGCAACTTCATGATCAACAACGAGTTCCGGCCCAGGTCGGCTGGGCAATGAGCCGGGACTCGCGCCGGCTGAGTAACAAGCGGCGATTCTGGTTGCTACGACAGGAAAGCGAGCATGCGTCGCAGCAGTAACGCGGTCGCCGTCTGGTCGTACGACGGCAGACTGTTGTCGATGAAGAGGTGTCCCTTGCCGGGATACAAGAACAGCTCGCCGGAATCGACGTTCGCGACAAGCTCCCGGGCCGCGTCCAGGTCGCCCTCCTCGACGAAGATCGGGTCGGCGTCCATGCCGTGCACCTGCACCGGAACGCCCGCGGGCCAGGGCGCACCGAACGCACTCGGCGGCACACACGAGGCGACCAGCAACGCGCCGGCCGCGCCGGGCCGGGTCTGGGTCAGCTTCTGCGCCGACATCACGCCGAGCGAAATGCCGGCGTAAACCAGCCCATCCGGCAGTCCCTCGGCCGCCCGGACTCCGCGCTCGACTACCTCATCGAACCCGATCTCTTGCGCGTACCCGACCCCGGAGTCCAGATCGTTGAATGTACGGCCGTCGTAGAGATCCGGTACGTGCACGGTGTGACCGGCGGTTCGCAGGTGGTCGGCGAAGGCTTCCACGCCCGGGGTGCGGCCCTGCGCGTGGTGGAACAACAACACCTCAGCCATGCGGAGCCTCCTTGATCGGCATCAGAACACCGCGATTATGGCGCGCCCTGGCGACAATCAGTACTGCAAGGCGGCCGGCAGCGGTTCGGTGTGCAGCACATGCAGTGCGCTCACGGCTCGGGTCAAAACCACATAGAGCCGGTGCAGCCCGCGCGGCTCGGCTGCGACGATGCGACCGGGTTCGACAACGATGACGGTTTCGAATTCCAGACCTTTGGCCAACGTCGCCGGTACGCACACCAGCCGGGCCGCCTCCAACGCATCCTCGCTCTCGCCGAGCAGAGCGACGTCCAGGTCCTCGGCTCGCAGCCGGTCGTACAACGCGGGCAGATCAGCGTCGGCCGCGATGAGGCCGATCGACCCTTGCTCGGCCAGCGCCGAACCGACGGCGGCCACGACCGCGCCGGGCAGGTCGGGCGTCTCGGTCACGTGCAGCGAGCCTTGCGTGCTCCGGGCCGAGGTCGGCGCACCGATCCCGGGCGCGATGTCGGTCAGCAGCCGGGAGGCGTAGTCGACGATCTGCGCCGGCACCCGGTAACCCCGCTCGAGCACCTCCAGCTGCGCATCGGGCTTGCCGAAATGCTCCAACAGCGTCGACCAGTCATCGACCGCCCACGGCGTCGTCCCCTGGGCGATATCGCCGAGCAGGGTGAACGATCCGTTGGCGCCGCGTCGGGCCATCGCCCGCGCCTGCATCGGGCTCACGTCCTGGGCTTCGTCGACCACGATGTGATCGAGGGACGGGCCGCGTTCGATCAGATCGGCTAATTCGTCCAAGAGCGCGCAGTCGGCCGCGGACCATTTCGCCGATTTCCATGACCGGTACGGTTTCGGCCACAGCAACAAAGCACGTTCCTCAGTGGACAGATGCTTTCCGCCAACCTCATCGAGAAATTCCGTGTCGGAATACAGCCGGAATAAAACCTGTTCCGCCGTCACCTTGGGCCACACCGAATCCAGCAATTGTTTGACCGGACGCGAGCGCGCAACCGCATTCTGGGTCCGGTCGTCGGGCGATTTGGCCTGCCGCTCCATCTGAACCAGTACGGCATGCGCGAGCCGTTGCGCCGCCGCGGCCCGACCGTCCAGATAACGCGTGGTGCCGCGCAACGAGGCGATAATGTCCTGGGCTTCGTAATCGGCAATTCGATATCGGAATGCGCCCTCGATGTACATCAATCCTTCGGTCGGTCGGCCGACATGGCGCCACAATGCGCGATGCAGCACCGCCGCCATTCGCGCATCGCCTTTGATACGGGCGATCTCGGCCGACTCGGGCACCTTCGGCGTACGGCCGACCAGTTCCTCGAACGTCGTCTGCACCACGCTGACCTCACCCAGCGTAGGCAATACGCGGCGGATATACGAAAGGAACGAGCTGTTCGGTCCGACGACGGCAACGCCGTTACGGCTGAGCCGATCCCGTTGCGTATAAAGCAGAAAGGCGACGCGGTGCAGGCCTACCGCGGTTTTGCCGGTGCCGGGTGCACCCTGCACACACAGCGTGGATTTCCACGGGGCGCGGACCAAATCGTCCTGCTCGGGTTGGATCGTGGCCACGATGTCGCGCATCGGTCCGGACCGGGGTCGGTCGATCTCGGCCGCCATGAGCGTTCCGGCCGATCCGCGCTCGACTCCAACTAACGGCTCGTCCTCGTAGGCGGTGAGTTCGGCGATATCGGAAAAGCCGTACCGGCGGCGGGTTCGTACGCCCATCCGATCGGCCCGGGTGGCTCGGTAGAACGCGGCGGAAACGGGTGCCCGCCAGTCGATCACCAGCGGAGTGCCGCCGTCCTCGACGTGCCGCCGTCCAATGTAGATCCGGTCGATATCGCCCGAGTCCGCATAGACGGTGCCCGGGTCGTAGTCGAGCCGGCCGAAAAATAGCGGCACGTCGGGCAGATCGACCAGCGCCAGCGCCCGTTGCTCGCGGGCGGCCAGGTACATCTGGTTCAGAATGGTGGGGTCGAAGTCCTCTGAGGACAGTAGTTGGGTTTCGGTGTTGACGACCTCGTGATGCATCCGGTGCAGGGCGAGGCGGGCTTTGATTTGGTATTCACGTTCGGCGCGGATTTCGGGGTCGACGGCCGTTTCGGGCATGGCGTGGGCAGCCTCCAGTCTCGGACGGACGAGGATTTAGAGCCGAACCGCCCATGTTAGGTCTGTGCGCGGCAGGTGTCGTCTGATTATTTTCGTACGGGGCGGGCCCGCGGCCGTGTTTCGGCGCAGGCTATGGTGGGGGTCAGGACTCATAAGGAGCACACGTGGCGGGTAACGACGACATCTCCGGGTGATACCCCGGAGATCAGCGGCCAACGGCTTGCAGCGCAGCGCGCTCGCCGTGGCTACTTCGTCGTTTCCCTTACCCGTTGGGCGTTTTTACCAGCGCCCGCACCAGCATCAAGGATCCGCCACACATGCCCGACGCATCCATCGTCTGCTCCCACCTGTCGTTCTCCTGGCCCGATGACACCCCGGTCTTCACCGACCTGCAGGCCGCGATCGGCACCGGCCGTACCGGCCTGGTCGCCCCCAACGGCGCTGGCAAGAGCACGCTGCTGAGGCTCATCGCCGGCGACCTACGACCAACCGCCGGCACTGTGACCGTGGACGGCGTGCTCGGGTACCTGCCGCAGACCCTGCCGCTGGTCGCCGACCTGACCGTGTCGGAGGTGCTCGGGATCGACGCCGTACTCGCCGCGCTGCGGGCGATCGAGGCCGGCGACGCCAGCGAGGAACACTTCA
>JBEDUI010000042.1:0-36645 GCA_040414495.1 Mycobacteriales bacterium | reverse complement strand
GAGCGTTCGGCCGGCGCCCGAATTGGCTGACCGGCTGTGGTCCCAGATGCTCGGCCCGCGCGATCGGTAAATAAATTGGTCTAGTCGCGCTTGGTTGTGGGGCTTGCTGCGGTCCGGCCCGCTGTCTGTACTGGTGGGAATCCACAGACAGCGGAATGAGGGATCGGATTGTCCGCGACAATCTCGAGCCGGACCCAGCCGCCCGTCACCCAGGGACCGGCGACGCCGGCACCGCGCCGGATCGCGTTGCGGCGCCGGATCTGGCGGGAACGCTGGATGTACGCGTTCATCCTGCCGGGCTTTGCCTTCTTTGTGATTTTCGCGTATCTGCCGCTGGCCGGAAACGTTGTCGCATTCCAGGATTACTCGCCGTTTCTCGGTTTCGGTGGTTCGCCGTGGGTCGGCTTCGGGAATTTCACCGCGCTGTTCAGCGATCCCGATTTCCTGACCGCGCTACGTAACACGATCGTCATCTCGGTGCTGCAGATCGTCTTCGCGTTTCCGGCGCCGATCCTGTTGGCGCTGTTGCTCAATTCGTTGCTCTCGGACCGGCTGAAGCGAATCGTGCAGTCGATCGTCTATCTGCCGCATTTCATCTCCTGGGTGATCGTCGTATCGATCTGGCAGGAGGTGCTCGGCGGCGCCGGCGGTATGGCGACGCTCTTGTCCAAGCTCGGCGTGCATTCGGTGAACCTGATGTCCAATCCGGACACCTTCAAGATCCTGGTGACCTCGCAGGTGGTGTGGAAGGAAACCGGCTGGGGGACGATCATTTTCTTCGCCGCGATTACCACGATTTCGGTGGAGCTGTATGAATCGGCGGCCAGTGACGGCGCTGGGCCACTGCGGCAGATGTGGCACGTCACGCTCCCGGCGCTGATCCCGGTCACCATGTTGCTGCTGATCCTGCGACTGGGCTCGGTTTTCAGCGTCGGCTTCGAGCAATTGATCCTGCAGCAGAACGCGGTCGGGCCGCATGTGGCCGAGGTGATCGACACGTTCGCTTATTACCGCGGCGTGCTCGGCGGCGATTGGGGCCTTTCGGCCGCGGCCGGTCTGTTCAAGGGCGTCATCGGCACGCTGCTGGTTATCGGCGCCAACCGGTTGGCCAAGCGTAGCGGGGCGGAGGGGCTGTTCTGATGGCGATCTCGAGCCGAATTCAGGTGCCGGCCTGGCGGAGTGTTCCTTCGCTGCCGGTCCGTCTGCTCAAGGCGTTGGTGATCCTCGGCATCTTCGCGGTCATGCTGTATCCGCTGCTGTACGTGGTGATGTCCTCATTCCTGCCAGCCGATGCCACGCTGCAAGGCTCGGTGATTCCCAGCTCCTGGAGCCTGCGCGCGTACCGGGTCATTCTCGAGGGCGGTCTGGTGACGCGGGCCTTGATCGTGTCGCTGGTCATCACGGGCGTCGGGACGGCGCTGTCGGTGCTCGCCACCACGACCCTCGCATATGGACTGACCCGCACGCGGGACGTTCCCGGTGGCCGGGTCATCTTGTACCTGGTGCTGTTCACCATGCTTTTCGGCGCCGGGATCATCCCGAACTACCTGCTGGTCAAGGATCTCGGCCTGCTCAATTCGTACTGGTCCCTGATCTTGCCCGGGCTCATTTCGGCGTTCAACATGGTCGTCGTACGGAATTTCTTCATGCAGCTTCCGCGCGATCTATTCGAGGCAGCTCGTATCGACGGTGCCGGGGATCTGCGCATTTTCGTACGTATCGTGCTCCCGCTCTCCAAGGCCGTCATCGCGGTGATCGCGTTGTTCTACGCGGTTGGCTACTGGAATTCGTTCTTCAACGCCATGCTCTATATCAACGACGCCTCGAAATGGCCGATCCAGCTGGTGCTCAACCAGTACGTCCTGCAGGGCACGCCGCTGGCCCAGCTGCAGAATCCGAACAGTGCGCCACCGCCGGCCGAAGCGGTACAGATGGCGGTCGTGGTACTGGCCACCGTACCGATCCTGATCGTCTATCCATTCCTGCAACGGTATTTCACCAAAGGCGTGCTCACCGGCGCAATCAAAGGCTAATAACCAAGGAGATCCGCCATGCCCAATCCCGTTCTGTCGCGCCGGTCCGCCCTCGCTCTCGGCGCTGGATCGGCGGCCGCGCTGCTCGCCGGCTGTAACACCAAAAGCTCCGGCGGTGAGACCGCGGGCCGCGGTGAGGCCCTCTCCGACGTGCCGAAATTCATCGCGCCGGCCCGGGTCGACAGCGGCATTTACAGCACCGTGCAGGGCGTCCCGCCGGGTTACCCGGTCCTGCCGGACACATTGACCAAAACCACGTCAGCGCCATTCCACGCCAAAGGCGTCAGCGTCCTGTCGATCGCCTGGGGTAACCCGCCGAGCAAGCTCTCGGACAACAAATACTGGCAGGAACTCAACACCGCACTGGGGACGCCGTACGACGGAATCCTGGTGCCGTTCGACTCGTACGACGCGAAGATCGCGACGATTCTGGCCAGCGGTGACATGCCCGACATCATGGAGTTGATTCCCTCGGCCACAGCGGACAAGGCGATCCGGCAGGGCGCGTTCGCCGACCTGACCGATGTGCTCGGTGGCGACGAAATCAAGAAATACCGCAACCTGGCCGCTATCCGACCAGACCAATGGAAAAGCTCCGCCGTGGACGGCCGCATTCTCGGCGTTCCGATCGATCTGCCGCTGTGCGACGTGACCTGGCTCTACCGCGGTGACTGGGCCGAAAAGCTCGGCTATCCGGACACACCCAGCAGTCCGGAGGAATTCAAGACGGTGATGGCAGCCATTTCCCAGGGCAAGGTCGGGAAGGTCAAGACGTACGGGATCGGGTCGTACGGCGGTTCTTTTGGCAGTTCCACCGCGCAATTCATCAACGCGATGTTCCGGGTGCCGAACGAATGGCGGCTGGAAAAGAACGGCACCCTCACCAACGCGATCGACACCGACGAATACGAGCAGGCGGTGGCGTTCACCCGTGAGATGTGGAAGGCAGGCGCGTTCCACCCGGACGCGATCGCATTGGGGGATCAGGGCGCGAAAACGCTGGAGATGTTCACCTCGGGCCAACTCGGCTTCATCAAAGGCGGTCTGGCCGGCGCCATCAACGAGCCGTTCGTCGACATGTGGATGGACAACCCCAAGATCGAGCTGCTCGTGCCGCCGGGGGCGGACGGCAAGGGCTTTACGTTCCCGATCAGCACGGGTTGGTACGGGCGTTCGGTAATCCCGGCGAAGGTGGCCAAGGACAAGCAGCGGCTGCACGAAATCCTGCAGGTGCTGGATTACATGTGGGCGCCATTCGGCAGCGTTGAACGGCTCATGGGCTCGTTCGGCAAGAAAGGCGTCACCTATGACATGAAGAACGGATATCCGGTGGCCCGTACCGATTCGGCCAACGCCAACGACGTGGTCGGATTCGAGTCCTGGACCGCGCCGTTCTATTACCAGAGCCCGCGCGGCAAGGTTGCCATCCAGCATGCGGTCGACTATTGCGAAAAGATGGTGAAATCCGGAGTGGCCAATCCGGCAGCGTCGGTCTACTCACCGACCTCGACCCGGCTCTCCAGCCAGATGGACACGTTGCAGCAGGATTACATCAACCAGATCGTGACCGGACGCCGCCCCATGTCCGACCTGAAGAAATACCGTCAGGCCTGGCATTCACGCGGCGGCGACCAGATCATCGGCGAACTCAAACGCGGCCTGCATGGCCACTAGGGCCTGTCCTGTGGATCTTCGGCGGCGCGGATCGGCGCCGGGACCACAGCCCTCACGCGTTGGAGCTGCGGTAAACCGCGGGCTCCCGGCCGGCCGCGGCGAGCAATTCGGTGGCCCGGATTCCGACCGCATTCAGAATCGCCGCGCCCAGGACGGTCGAGGTCGGACCGGTCGGATTCGCCAGGCCTGGCAGCGAAATCGCCGCGTCTGCGGGCACGCCGTGGTTGTTCAGCACGACGTCGGCTACCTCACAGAGCCGGGCCGGCGCGGGCGGGCGCGGCTGCGTGGCCTGGGAATGCGCCACGCTGGTGACCGCAATGGTGTGCGCGCCGCGTTGCTTGGCCGCCAGGACCGCCTCGACCGGCACTGCGTTCCGTCCGGAATTGCTGATGACGATGAGTACGTCGTCGGCCGCGATCCCCGCCTCGTGAACGAGAATTTCGCCGTAGCCGCCGAGCCGTTCGGTCGCGGTGGATTTATCCAGCCCCTCGCTCATCGACAGCACGCCGTCGTGAATTGTGGCCGGCCCGACCAGGCCACCGGCCCGGCCGGCCAGTTCCAGGGCCAGCGCGTACGAATGACCGGTGCCCAGCAGCCGGACCTGCCGACCGGCGCCGAGAGCGGTCGCGATCAGCTGTGCGGCCGCTTCGATGGCCGGTGCCTCGGCCTGCTCGGCCTCGGTGAGCATCCGGTGCAGGGTGTGGAAATAGCTGGCGGTCGACGCTGTCATGGAGCTCCTCCTGGTGGCCGAATTGCTGTCACGTTATCCGGCTCGGTTGCCAGCCGGCTGAGATCACCTAGACCAATTCCCC
The DNA here is from genome assembly GCA_040414495.1 of Mycobacteriales bacterium. Taxonomy (GTDB): domain Bacteria; phylum Actinomycetota; class Actinomycetes; order Mycobacteriales; family QHCD01; genus DATAVB01. The sequence continues at coordinate 32,126 of JBEDUI010000042.1, read as the reverse complement.
GGGGCGCACGGCGTAGTGGTCTAACCAAACCCCTTGGCGCGGACCCCGCGGCGGCCGACACTGACAAGCGGTAAACCGATAGGAGCCTCATGACCAACCCGATGACGGGCCGGGTCGCCGAGCTGCGGGCCCGGTTGCTGGACCTGGTCAACCACCTACCCGAAGGCGCGATGCTCCCGCCGGAACGCGACCTGGCCCGGCGCTGGTCGGTGGCCCGGATGACGTTGCGCCGGGCGACCGGCGAGCTGGTCGAGGACGGGCTGCTCGTCCGCCGGCAGGGATCCGGCACGTTCACCGCCCGGCCGAAGATCGCCCGCCGAATGGTCATGGCCTCCTTCACCGAAGAAATGCACCGGCGCGGGCTCACCCCGAGTACCCACGTGCTGGAGCTGCGCCACCAGCACGCCGATCACGCCCTGAGCCGGCAGCTGCGCATTCCGGCCGGCGAACCGGTGCTGGCGCTGACCCGGCTACGGCTCGCCGATGACCTGCCGATGGCGATCGAGCGGACCACGATTCCGGAATGCTACGTACCCGGACTCACCGTCGACGACCTGACCGGCTCGCTGTACGACCTGCTGGCCAGCCGTTACGGGGTTGAGCTCGTGAGTGGACAGTCCACATTGGAAACCGCGATGCCCGATGCGAAAAGCGCACGGCTGTTGGGAATTGGCGAACAGCAACCATGCCTGGCGTTGCACGGCACATCGCTGGACGCGCGCGGGCGCGTGCTCGAATTGGTGCACGCCCTTTATCGCGGCGACCGATTTTCGCTCACGGTTGATCTGCAACGGCCGACGCGGCCGGCCTTGCGGCGGATCGGATGAGTAGTTTTCCCATTCCGCGCGGCGGGTTGGTGGTGTCCTGTCAGGCCCCGCGCACCAGCCCGTTGCACGGCCCTGCGCCCATGGCGTTGATGGCGCGGGCGGCGGTAACCGGCGGCGCTGCCGGCATCCGCGCCAACGGTCCGGCCGACGTGGCCGCGATCCGCGCGGTCGTCGGCGTACCGATTATTGGGATCAGCAAGCTGGGCGACCCGGCCGGCGTATTCATCACACCGACCGTCGCGGCCGCCGCCGAAGTGGTACGGGCCGGCGCGGACCTGGTCGCGCTCGATGCGACGCTGCGCCCCCGACCGGACGGCACCGCCATCAGGGCCCAGATCCGCGCCATACACGAGGAACTCGGCGTAGCGGTCATGGCCGACGTGGATACGTTGCCGGCCGGCGTTCAAGCCCGGGAAGCCGGCGCCGACGCGGTGGCGACGACATTGGCCGGGCATACCGGTCCGGGCGCGCCGCCACCCGGTCCGGACCTTGACCTCGTGGCGGCACTGGCGTCCGAAGTGGACTGTCCGGTGGTGGCCGAAGGGAGGTACGAGACGGCAGCGCAGGTCCGGGCCGCGTTGCAGGCCGGCGCGTACGCGGTGGTGGTCGGTACGGCGATTACGAATCCGGTTGCTCTTACCGCGCGACTGGTTGAGGAGATCCGGACCCTGACCGTGGCGTGAGCAAACCGCGCCACTCGCGTTTCTTTGTAATGTCACGCCTGCAAACGACGAAATGTCCAGGCCGCGCCGAGCCCGTACCCAATATGCGGCAGGACGTCACGTATCCAATCGGTGGCCGACCACGCCCGAACATCGGTGGTTCCTACGGCGATCATCGGCCCGTTCGCCGCGACCATAGCGAGCGCCCCGGCGGTCAGCGTTCCGGAAAATAGCCGCGGCTCTGGCCGCGCTAGTTGTGCCGCCGCACCGAGCAGCGCACCCGTCCCAACGCCCAAGGCGTAACCCATCATTGAACCGATTCCGGATATCCGATTCGAGCGGGCCGTATCGGCACCGGGGATTGGTATGCGGCTGATTCGCGAGATTTCCTGGACCGTGTCCTGCGGGGTGGTGCTGGCCGGGCGTCCGGTAATCGCCATATCGAGGTAGGTGATGGTGTCCAGGACGACCGTCCCCACCGCACCGGCGGCGGCGCCGTTTCGCGCCGCCCGCAGCACATTCATAGCTCTTTTTCCTTGGGACGGCCGAATAGTGCCGCTGTCATTCTCCTGCCCCTTGCCGGTCTAGGGAGCGAGCCTCGGCGCCGCTTTGCCCGACGGCACCCTCGTCGTCGCCGGATACCCGGCCGACAAATGAACCACCCGCGTTGCCGGTCGCCCGGCTGATCACGGTTCCCCGATCCGGTGGAGCGTCATCCTCGCCGGGGACCGCGGGGTGGATTCCCAGGAAGTACTTGACTCGATTGATCATCATGTTCCACATGTATGTCCCAGCGTTGATCGGTGATTCGGTGCGTTCCATCTACCCCGCACGGTCGAAATTCACACCGCCTTGTTTGACCGTGTTTGCCAGCGATCGGGCCGTAGAAATCGGGGTAAAGAAGGCGCATGGATTTACCGGTCTTGGATCGGCTGGACGATTTGGCCGACCTGGTCGAAGGCGAATTGGAAACGTACGTACGGTTCTCCGACGGGCCGGAAGACGACCGGCACCGGCAGAGCATCGACTATGAGAGCGGCCTGCCTCTGCCGGGATTGTCGGCAAACCGGCTGAATCCGGCGGCTTGGTGGACTCGTCCGTTGACCGACTGGCTGGCCCGGCAGATCTGCCAGTACTCGCATCTGCAAAAGCGGTCGTCCTCGCACCGGGGTTGGGTGACAACCGGGGTGGTGGTGGACGTAGGCCCGGATGACGAGCCTCTGCTGACCGAGGTCCGGCCGCTCGCGTGGCTGTCGCCGGAGTTGCTGGCCGAGGCCGAACGCCGCTACCAGGAGCGGTTCGATCAGGGCCGTAGCGCCAAATGACCGATATCCAGCCTGGTGAGGTCTTGCACCCGCGCGGCGAGTAGCTGGACGCTGGGGCCACTGGTTGGACCGGCCGACGGGGGTGGCGGATGAAACGACTACGGCTGATCGGGGTGCCCAGCAGCGCCGGTGCGCATGCGCCCGGTGTCGAGCGGGGCCCGGACGCGCTTCGGCTGGCGGGACTGACCGATGCGCTCTCGGCCGCCGGCATTCCGTTCGATGATGCCGGTGATCTTCCGGCCCACCAGTTCGCGACCGCGGCGGCGCCGTCCGGGGCGCGCAACCTACCCGCGGTACGCGAGTCGGTACGGCAGGTCGCCGATGCGGTCGCCGCGGCGTGGGCCGCCGGTGAAACCGCGGTGCTGCTGGGTGGCGACTGCACGCTCGTACTCGGCGCCGTGGCCGGGCTACGCCAGCAGGGCCGGGTGGGCCTGTTCTATCTCGACGGTGACGCGGATCTGGACACACCACAGGACGGCCCGGGTGTGCTCGACAGGTGCGGCGTCGCACACCTGCTGGGCGACGGCGACCCTGAGTTGGCCGGGGAGGCGCCGCTTGTGGCGGCGGATGACCTGGTGCTGTTCGGATTCCATCCGGCGCGGTTGTCGGCCGGGCAGTGGCGGCGATACGCCGGCCACGGCCTGTACGGCGCGCCGGTCACCGATATCCCGGCCGGTACGGCGGGCGAACGGGCCGAGCAGGATCTGCTCCGGCTGCGGGATAAAGAGGCGTTGATTTGCCATTTCGATGTCGATGTCATTGATTACGCGGATTTCCCGTTGGCTGACTGTCCCCGGTACGAGGGCGGTCTGTCCATTCCGGACACCTTCGACGCGCTGGAAGCCGCGGCCCGGTATCCCCAGCTGGCCTGCCTCACCATTACCGAGGTCAATCCCGACCACGATCCGGACGGCAGCCTCGCCAGAGCGCTGGTGACGTATTGGGTGGACAGCCTCGCCGCCGCGCGGGATGAACCGGTGTCCGCCGCCGAGTAATGGCTGGGCTTGATGTCGTGGCTGGCTGGGGTGACTGGTTCCGCCGAATTCGGGAAGCGGGCGGATCGGACAGAGTCCCCGCTATGCAAGCTATAGACCGCGCGACTTTGGCGTCCCTTCTGGCTACGCTCAATCGCATGACTACGGTGCCGCTCGGAGAAGCCCGCGATCATCTGCCGGAGTACGTCGCTGATGTTGAGCGCACTCCCGACCGCGTCGTGATCACCCGGCATGGTCACCCGGCGGCCGTGCTCATCTCGCCCGAAGAACTCGAAGGGCTCGAGATCACGATCGAGGCCCTGGCCGATCCCGAGACCATGAAGAACGTCCGCGACGCCGAAGACGCCATTGCGCGGGGCGAGACGTACGACGAGGCCGCCGTACGGGCCGCCCTTGCCCGGCGTCGGGCGGCTAGCGTTTGACCGGCGAGCCCGGCTGCATCGAATTCACCCCGCCCGCCATCCGGGCCATATCCACCAAACTCCCCGAGAGCGTCGCTGGGGCCGCAATCGAGTTTTGCTATGGTGCCGCTGGCCGAGAATCCCCGGCGGACAGGGAAACCGCTCCATAACGAGTTAGCGGCCGCTACGGCGCACGCAGAGGCCAGTACCGGATCATCTACGAGATAGTTGAGCCGGAGCATGCCGTCCGCGCGCACGACATCGGTTACCGGGGCCACACCCATTAGCCTCGGGGTGTCCATAAAGTCCAGCGGAGTTGGCTGGCCGGTCGTTCCACTGTGGACCAACCAGGATCGCTTTCGCGGCAGTGCCAGTCATTTCCCCGTGCCGTTCCGGGACTTCGAACCGGGAGTCGTTCAACCGGCTGGCCACATCAGGTAGCTCCGGCATATTCTCCGGAGGCCCCGATCCGCGCCGGCTACACCTCGCCCCCTTGAGTCTGCTCGGCCGGTGGCGTGTGCACCCGTTCCCGGGCCGCGCCGGCGCATACGACCATCACCACGGCCAGCGCGCCGACCACCCACAACGCCCGGTTGAGGCCGATCCCCTGGGCCAGCAGGCCGATCAACGGCGGACCGAACAGAAAGCCGCTGTACCCGATCGGCGTCACCGCCGAAATCGCCTCGGCCGACCGCCCCGGCGTATCGCCGGCGGCACTGATCACGGCCGGGAAGACGATCGCCGTACCAATGCCCCACAACGCGGCCCCGACGTACGCCCCGGCCACGAATGGCGACAGCAACAGCAGCGCCACGCCGACCAGGGCCAGCACGCCGCTGAACCGGACCGCCCGGCCCCGCCCCAGCCACGCGATCGTCCACGTGCCGGCACCACGCCCGGCCGCCATCGCCACCGCGAATGTCGTATACGCCGCCGCGCCCGCAGCCGGGGCGACGTGCCGTACGTCGTCGAAATAGATACCGAGCCAGTCCGATGCGGCGCCCTCGATCAGCGTCGCGCAGGCCATGACGATGCCGAGCACCACGAGATGGGTCGTGAAAAGCCGTGCCGCCGGCGCCGCGGGTACATCGTCAGCCGGCACATCGCGGTCGTCGAAAAATAACGTCAGGCAGCCCAGAACGCCTAGCATGCTACAGATTCCGACTAGTCCAAAGTGGACAGAAATAGGCAGATGCACGCCGGCGGCCAATGCGCCAACGCCGGCAAAGGCAAATCCGCCGACGCTCCACGCGGCGTGATATCGCGGCATCCACGGCCGACCGGCGGCCGCCTCGACCGCGTGGCCGTGCACGTTCATCGCGACGTCCCACGAGCCGTACCCGAATCCGTACACCACCAGCACCAGACCCAGCTGCACCACCGAATGCACCAGAGCCAGACCGACCAGCGCCACGTTCGACAACGCGCACATCACCGCGACCACAGTCCGGCTGCTGTAGCGGCGCACCATCCGCCCGGTCAGGAACGTCGAAATGATCGACCCGACCGCGCTGCCCAACAACGCGATGCCCAGCGGACCGGTCGCGGCGTCCAGATGCGCCCTGACCTCAGGCAACCGCGACACCCAGGTCGAGGACAGTGAACCGGATAAGGCGAAGACGACGCCGGTAGCGGCGGCGGAGCGCCGCAACAGCGGGAACGGCGCGGCGGAGATGGCGGCTGATGTCACCGAGACAGGTTCGCAGACGGCTGCGACGAGCCGCGCCCAGTCGACCGCTTCTGGTCCGTACCTACACTCCAGTGGTGGGGCACCTCACCCTCCTGCGACGATGAAGACGGCAACGCAGCCCACGACGGAGAGATCACATGACCGACGAGATCATCGATACTGGCGGACGCGTGATCCTGAGCCAGATCAGCTCGCGCGCCTTCGAACATCCGGCTGACCGGACCGCGCTCACCGCGTTGCGCAGCATGACCGGCTTCGACCAGCTGATCAGGGTCGCTTCGGGCATGTTGAAGGAGCGGCAGTACCGGTTGGCGTACCTGGCCTCGGCGGTGCGGGTCGACGAGCGGCAGTTCGCCGAGATCAACGAGCTGTTCAACGACGTCCTGGGTGTGCTGGACGCCGAGGAGCGCCCGGAGCTGTACGTCGCCGCCGACCCGTTCATGCAGGCGACGACCCTCGGTGTCGACAAGCCGTTCATCGCGCTCTCGTCCGGGCTGGTCGACCTGATGGACGCCGACGAGCTGCGGTTCGTACTCGGCCATGAGCTCGGCCACGCCATGTCCGGGCACACGTTGTATCGCACGCTGTTAATGCACCTGCTGAACCTGGCCTCGCTGGTCGGTTGGATTCCGATCGGCGGTGTGGGGCTACGGGTCGTGATCTCGGCTTTGCGGGAATGGGAGCGCAAGTCGGAGCTGTCGGCCGACCGGGCCGGCTTGCTGGCCTGTCAGGACCCGGAAGCGACGCGGCGTGCACACATGAAACTGGCTGGCGGCGCCCATCTGTCCGAAATGGACACTGAGGCGTTCTTGGCCCAGGCCGAGGAGTATGAAAACGCCGGCACGCTGCGCGACGGAATCCTCAAGCTGCTGAACACCGAACGCAGTTCGCACCCGTTCACTGCGGTCCGGGCGGCCGAGATCCGCCGCTGGATCGAGTCCGGTGATTACGAACGGATCATCGCCGGGGATTATCCGCGCCGGGCCGATGACGGCAGCGCCAACATGGCCGACGACGCCCGCGACGCGGCCCGCGGGTACCGCGAGCGGTTCGAGAATTCCGGTGACCAGCTGGTCGGGGCGCTGCGGCAGGTCACCGACACGTTCGGCTCGGCCGCCGAGGGCCTGGGCCTGTCCGGTTGGTTCCGTCGGATGACCAACGGCCAGCAGCCCGGCGGTGCCGAGCAACCGGATGCGGAGCCGACCGACACCTGGGAGCAGGCGGCCCGGGCCGACACCTCAGAATCCGATGCCGCGGAGACCAACGCCTCGGACTCTGGCGCTTCGGAGTCTGGCGCTTCGGACTCTGGCGCTTCGGAGTCTTCGGCGGCCGAACCGGAGCAGCCGACCGATCCCGACGACCCCTTCGGCAGCGGCCGCTAACCGTCGGCGGGCAACGGCGGATCGCCGCTGTGTCGCCAAGGTCCTCGCGGTGCCGTCAGCCTTCGGCCGGCGGGCAACCGATCGACGCTGTGTCGCCGGCAGCGCTGCCAGCGTTCCCGAACGCTAGCCGCCAACGTTCTCGAATCGCCCGCAAGCCGGCCGTACCGGATGTGCAGCGAGCGTGACGACAGGGTCGTTTTCTGGTCCTCAAAACGGCCGTGGTGTCACGTTCGCTGCAACTAAGTGTTCGTGCGCGCGAGAGGGCAACCAGAACCCTGCGCGCCAAGACCGCAACCAGAACTCTGCGCGAGACCGCAATCTCAATCCTGGCTCGTGAGACTGCAATCAGAAGCCTGCGCGCGTAAGCCCGTCGCACCGGATGTGCAGCGAGCGTGACGACAGGGTCGTTTTCTGGTCGTCGAAACCGCCGTGGTGTCACGTTCGCTGCAACGGGGGCGCAAGCGCGGCCGGCCAAAGCCGCCGTGGTGTCACGGTCGCTGCAATCAGGACCCGAGCGCGGCCGCCGAGCCGTCGAGTTGTCGCGCCGCCGAGCCGGCCGGCCACGCGACCGGCGGGTTGCCGAGCCGCCGCGCCGCGCGACCGGCGGGTTGCCGCGCACGCCGAGCCACCGCGCACGCCGAGCCACCGCGCAGCTGCTTCCGCCCCGCGCCGCGTGTTGATCATGAGGTTCGCTGCGAAATTGTCGGCGTGTCGTCGGCGTGTCGCGCAGGGAACTTCATGATCAACTAGGGCGGCTCGCGCGAGCAGCCGAATTTTGTGCGTCCAACAGAATTGTCGGCGTGTCGCGCAGGGAACCTCATGATCAACAAATCAGAGGGGCCCGCTGTGCTTTGTGTGCGTTCAATTGCCGGGAATTGTCGGGCCCATTAAACGGCGAGTAAAAGATTAATTGGGTCCCTGGTAGTCGCCGGGTTTCTTCGTGCCGACGTACGGCTGTTGCGGGAGGGTACGTCCGCCGAGGAAGGCGCGGATCAGGCCGAGCACGGTCTCGGGCTGGTCGTGATAGAGATCGTTTCCCGCATTGTGGACGTATTCCAGCGTCGAATGCGGGAACGCCTTGAGGTATCCGATGCCCGAGGACCAGGACAGGTAATCGCACGAGCCTTTGATCACCATGACCGGTGCGGCCGCCTTGGCCAATGCGGTACGGAAATCGGCGTGCGGTTTTGCCCCGGCCGACTCGGGGTAGCCGTTGGCATAAAAACCCAGGCCGGTCAGCTTCGGCCCCAAAGACGCGCTCTTGCAGTGCTGGGCCGCCTGCGACTGCCGGTAGATCTGGTCGAACCGGGTGTCCATCTCGGCGTCCCCAGCGAAGTTGTGCGCGGCCTGCGGATTGACCTGCAACAGTGTGTACGCCAGCAACGTCCGGGGCCGGACCAGTCGGCTGAACAGTCCCCGCAGCTCGCCGTTGGAGAGCCGGTTGATCGTGCTGGCGGTGAACTGAGAGGGCTTCAGGTCGGTGGGCGAGGCGAAGACCGCGCGGCTCACGTTCCGTCCGTACCGCGCCATATACGCCGAGCCCAGCAATGCGCCGTAAGAATTCCCGACCAGCGCCACGGTCGGCGCACCTATCGTGTGCCGGATCGCCTCCAGATCGGATACGTCGCGGTTCAGCGTGTAGTTGCTCGGGTCGGTCAGCCGGCCCGAATGCCCGGACCCGATCTGGTCGTAGACGTACACGTCGAAGCCGTCGTTGGTCAGCGGACGGAAATACCGGGCGTCACCGGCGAGGTCGGAGACGCCGGGCCCGCCCTGCAGCACGATGACCGGGGTGGAGCGACGGGTACCGGTGGCAGGCAGGTGTACGTAGGCCAACCGCGACCCGGTCGGCAGATCCCAGTACCGCATTCCGGCGACCGGTCGGGCCGTGTCCTGGTGCTGATGCGCACGCGGCACCACGCCGGCTACCGCGAGCGCGATCACGATCAGGGTCGAGACGACATACGTGGTGATCCGGCCGCCGCGACTCACCGATTTGGTAGCCAGCGAAATTCCGACCGCATTTGCCAGAGCGAAGATGATCAGCCCAGCGGCGAGGAACAAAGCCGGCTTTGCTGTGAGCACCGCAACACCGACGATTGCCCCGTATCCAATGAGCACCGCCACGATGACAGCCACGACCGTCCACAGTGACCGGCGAAGCCACGGCCGGGATTCCTTACTGGGGGCCGGTGTGGATGAGGACGAGCTTTTGCCGAACTTCATCGCGTCGCTTGTGGATGGCCGGATGCGGGCACCGGGAAGGGCTCCTTGTTTTCGATAAACGGCAATTCTCTTGTACTCGGCGCGTCAAGCGGACTCGCCAATCTCCGATTACCGCACATCGCCGACCCCTACCTCATGAAGGACACACCCTCTACCGATGGGTAATGAATACCAAGCACGCCGATTCGCCACTATTGCGGCTGATCTATCCCCGCACGCAGCGTCAGCAGTCGGCTGCGCGCAACTGATTTTGTCGGCCCAGCTGAATACGCGCCGTGACAAACCTGACAGGTTTCCTAAAGATTTGCCGAACGGGAACAGTGCCGGGTTCAGCCACGTTGGTCAGCGTTGTCGAGTGGTTCAACGTGAAGTGAGCGAGGGTTGCGATGTCTGTGCTTTCCCCCGAAACGCGTGGCCGGCTGCAGGACGAGCTTTCCGAGTTGGAGGCCGAGCGGTCGCGCCTGTTGGAGTTGGTGTCCGGCACCGAGGGCAAGGACGCTGCCGACCAGGCCGAGCGCACGATGCGCGAATTCGATGTCGAGCAACTCGACGTCCGGATCCGGCGCCTCGTTGACCGGCTCGACGCGGCCAACCGGCCCCATGCCGAGACGACACACGACGGCACGGTCCGCGAGGGCGAGGTCGTGCTGATCGACTTCGGCGACGGCACTCCCGAGCGGTACGTCGTGGGCGCGCTGGCCGAGGTCGACGACGATGTCGACGTCGTCACGCCGACCTCGCCGCTGGGACAGGCGCTGTTGGGTGCCACCGCCGGGCAGACCGTCTCGTACCGCACGCCGCAGGGCGAGCGCAGTGTGACGATCGTCGCCGTCGGTGAGTCTCCCGCGCAGGTGAGCTGACGACCCATGCTCTGCAGGCCGGCGAGTCAGGCCTGCGGTCGTCGGTCGGCAGCGCGGCCACCGGCGATCTGACACGGGGAGAACGCGCACCACTCATGGGCCGATCCACGGCTCCTGCCTCGATAGGCGGCAATCCGGTGAAATCTCGCGGACACTGCCGTTCGGCTAGATCTCGCTGAGGCTCCGTTCGAGCTAGATCTCGCTGAGACTGCCGTCTGGCTAGATCTCGCTGAGGCTCCGTTCGAGCTAGATCTCGCTGAGACTGCCGTTCGGCTAGACCTCGGTGAGGCTGCCGTCCGCCAGCAGGCCCTGGATCGCCATCGGCAGGTAGAAGCCGCCGCCTCCTCCCGGTTGGTCGAACCACGGCACCGCCGTGCCCGCGATCACCCGCATGGGTCGTACCACCTCCAGACGCATCCGGTCCCGGTTGCCCCAGCCCGGCGGCAACGAGGTGGCCGCGAATGCGGTTCCTGCGACGTAGACCAGGTTGCCGTCCGGACCGCCGTAGTGCTCAACCCGGGTGCCGGCCGCGAGGTCGATCAACGTCGGCTCGGCGAACAGTGATAGCGGCGGTTCGGTCGGCAACGGCAGCAACGGCCAGTCGGTCGTGGCGTCCGGCGGGTCGGGCGGCCACGGGTCGGCGCCGGGCACGTGCCGCACCTCGGTCAACGCCCCGTCGGCCAGCAATCCGGCGATCGAGCCCGGCAGGTAGTAGCCGGTGCCACCGCCGGGCTGCCCGAACCAGGGCACCGCGGTACCGGTCAACGCCTCGATCGGTCTGGTCACCCGGTACCGGTGGTAGCCCAGCGCCAGTCGGTCCGGCGGCAACGAGCGGAACGGGTACCCGGTCCCGGCATGGAAGCAGAGGTTGCCGGCCGGCGTACCGAACCGGTCGAGCTCGCTGTCGGTCGCGACCGTGGTCAGCCGCCGGTCGGTGAACAGGGTCAGCGGCGGTTCGCCGTCCAGCGGCCAGCCGGTCTCGTCCAACGGTGGCGCGGTCGCGGCGGCCACCTGCAGCCAATCGGGGACACGGCCGCGCGGGAACAGTTCCAGCTCTTCGGCGTACGCCCGCGGCGGCGGCGTCCCGGTCCAGGCCGGTTGCTGGTCGAAGTTGTACGCGAACTTGGCCTCGAGCGGGAACTCCAGCTGTAGCCAGATTCCGAACCATGGCGCGGTTCGGTACGCGGAGCCGCGGGCGTCGACCAACGTCTCGATCACATCCGGCGGTGGCTCCCACCCGGCCGGCGGTCCGATCAGCGGGGCGACGGTGGCGGTGTATTCGGCGTACCGGCCGAGCATCCGCAGCTCGAATGTGAGGCTCCGCCACCCCGGCGGCAGGACGTGGAAAAGCCGTTCGACGACCCGCTGCTCGTGTTCGTTCATCCCACCTCATCCAGCCGGGCCCGCAACCAGCCGGTCACCTGCTCGGGCGGTCGCGGGAACACCTGCAGGTCACGCCGGTAGATGCCGGGCGGCACGCGCTGTGTCCACAGAGGATCGTCGTGGTAGTTGACGTTGAGCTGCAACTGCAGCGGCGGATCGACGGTGAGTCGCAGCGACAGCCAGGCGCCGCGGGCGGGGGAGTACATCAACCGCCGCAGATCCAGCACCCCGGCCCGTACCTGCGGATCGGCCTCGCTGCTCGGGATCTGCCCGTCGGTGCGTACCGCCCGTACCAGCATCTCGTCGTAATCGGCGGTGACCCGGGCGACCAGATCGAGCCGGATCCAGCCCGGCGGCATCGACTGGAGCATCGCCCGACCGATCCGCTCCACCCCGGCCCGTACCCGATGCACATCGTCGGCGGCCGGCGCGCCGGGTGGGGTGGGCTGCATGCGATCACTATCTCCCATCCGGATCGTCACGCTCTGACGAGGGGATTGTGTACATGGCCGTCGCGGCGCACTATCGGGAGATCGACGAGCCGTGAGCTACCGGACTTATCAGGCTGTCGTCTAAAGATGCAACGAATATTACTCCTTTCGTACGAGTCTGCTTTGAACTATGTTGACCATTGCCGGTACGAGTTGGCCGGCCGAGCCTCTACCCGACGACAGTGGAGGAACGATGAAGATCAAGGACGTGGTGCGGAGCAAGGGAGCGACCGTGGCCACGATGCCACCGGACGCGACCATCACCGTGCTGCTCGAGCGCCTCGCCGAGCACGGGGTCGGCGCGATGGTCGTGCAGACGAGCGATGGTTCGTTGGCCGGCATCGTTTCCGAGCGCGATGTGGTGCGTCACCTACATCAGCACGGTTCGCAGCTACTGGCCTGGCCGGTCGAGCGGATCATGACCCGCGATGTCGCCACCTGCGCGCCGGGTGATGCCATCGAGGACGTCATGCGTCTGATGACCGACCGTCGACTCCGGCATGTGCCGGTATTGGTGGATGGCTCCCTGGCCGGGATCGTGAGCATCGGTGATCTGGTGAAGAGTCGGATCGACGATCTCGTGACCACCACGGCCCAGTTGGAGAACTACATCGTGGGCAGCCGAGGCTGACCGTGTCGCTTGTGGACAGATGAATTCCGCAGCTAATTTCTTACGTGATTTCCTCGGGTACCTCGCCGAATCGGGCCAGCGCCAGCGTACCGGCGAGTGACACGACGAAACCCACGACGATCAGCGGTGCCGAGTCGTGCCGGATGGTGTCGCCGAGGACCGTGACGCCGATGACGGCCGGCACGACGGTTTCGGCAACGGTCATCGTTGCCGTTACCGTCGTCACTCGTCCGCGTTGCAGTGCCGTAGCGAAAAACAACGCGCCGATCACCGCGCCGATCGCCAGCGCCCAGGCCGCCGGGTCGGTGATCAACTGCAGTGGCGCGAACGAGTTGATGGTGCGGGCTCCGACCGCGACGGCGCTGAAGCCAAGCCCCGCGATCGCGCCGAGAGTGCCCGGGCGCCCGTGCGTGCGGGCGAAAACGATCGATACCGCTGCCAGCGCCAGCGCGCCGGCGAGCAGGCCGAACCGCAGCGCGGCGGTCGCGCCGGACGAGCCTTCCCGGCCGGAGGAGATTCCCAACAGCGCCAGTCCAAGGCAGACCGCGGCAATGGCGGTCCACTCCAGATTCTTCAACCGGAACCGATAGATCACCGCGACCAGCAACGCGGTGACGGCGAGGTTGCTGGCCACAATCGCCTGAACTATGTAGAGCGGCTGCCTACGCAGCGCCAGGACGCTCAACGCGAAACCGGCCAGGTCAATGAGGATGCCGACGACATAGCCGAACTGGCCGAAAAGCCGGATGAGCAGCCGGGGATCGACGTGCTCGGAGCGCGTGCTGCGGCGGGCGGCCCGGGCCTGCAACACGGTGGCGACGCCGTAACACACTGCGGCTGCCGCCGCCGCCGAGATGCCGAGGGCGTCCACGCAGGCGAGGTTAATGCTTGAGCAGACCGGTCCGTGGGACGCTTGGGGAAAGCGACCGCCCGATGTGCGTCGTGGTCGTAGTACAGATCCGCCGATGACGGAATGGAGAACGGCATGTTGGTTGTCACCTCAAACGAGGTGCCGGGTTACAAGGTCACTCATGTCTACGGCGAGGTCTTCGGCCTCACCGTGCGGTCGCGTAATGCTTTTTCCCAGATGGGCGCCGGGCTCAAGTCGATGTTCGGTGGCGAGCTCAAAGGTATGACCAAGGCATTGATCGACAGCCGGAACGAGGTCATGGGCCGGCTGATCGGCGAGGCGCAGGCGCGCGGGGCCAACGCGATCATCGCGATGCGCTTCGACACCTCGGAGATGGGTGACGTGTGGACGGAGATCTGCGCCTACGGCACCGCGGTCACCGTGGTACCGGTCAGCGATGAGGCCAAGGCGCAGGCGGCCCAGCAGCAGAGCGGTTGGCAGCAGATGCCGGGTCAGCAGCCGATGGGTCCCGGGCCCGGTCAGCCTGGTCCGGGCGCGCCGGGCCCGGGTGGTCCTGGTGCTCCAGGTGGGCCGGGTGCGCCGGGTGCGCCTGGGCAGCCGTATCCGGCCGGCGTTGGTCAGCCCCCGGCCGGTCAGCCGCCGCAGGGTTGGCCGCAGCAGTAACGTCACATTCTCGACGCCGGCGGTACGTCGTCCACACAGGACGGTCGTACCGCCGGCGTCGTTTGTGTCTCTGGTGGGGCGAGCGTGACTGCACACTGGACGGTCGGCGGGCGACGCCGTCGTTGCACCGAACGTGACATGAGAGTCGTTGTGGCGCTCAGAAATCGCCCTCATGTCACGTTCGCTGCGGTGACGGCGGGTGCCCCCGTGGCCGACCGACCCTGGTGTCACGTTCGCTGCGGTGACGGCGGGTGCCCCCGTGGCCGACCGGCCCTGGTGTCACGTTCGCTGCGGTGACGGTGGGTGCCCCCGTGGCCGACTGACCCTGGTGTCACGTTCGCTGCGGTGACGGTCGCGCCGCACGCAGTCGACCGACCCTGGTGTCACGTTCGCTGCGGTGACGGCGGGTGCCCACGTAGCCGACTGACCCTGGTGTCACGTTCGCTGTGGTAGTGGTCGCGCCGCACGCAGTCGACCGACCCTGGTGTCACGTTCGCTGCAGCAACTGCGATACACCACACTGCCAACCCGCCCTCATGTCACGCTCGCTGCAACGAAGGCGTCGCAACGGACGCTGTAACCGCCCGCGCGACAACGGAAACGGCGCAACGGGCAGGGATTCCGCCAGCGCTAGGGCCGGACGACCAGGGCGTACGTACCGAGGCCGATGATCCGCGGTCCCTCGATTTCCGCGTTTTCGCTGATGACCGCACGCACCAGCCCGCTGTCCGGATCGAACTCGACGTCCTTGACTTTTCCTACCTCGTCGCCGTGTTCGGTGAGAATCCGTTTGCCCAGCACCCGGCGGCGTTTGTCGCACAGGGCTGCCAGATCGCCCTCGGCCGGCCTGATCATGTCGGCCGATTCGACGATGATCGCGTCCTGGCCGAACGCTTTCATATGGTTCCAGGAGAGCGTGTTGCCTTTGCCCGCGGCCTTCTTGAGCTTGAGCGCGACCACGTGGCCGGTGCGCGGGTCGACCACGAATTCGTTCAGCTGTCCGACCGTTTTCGCGCCTGCGGTGCTGATGACCTTGCGGTTCTTCGCCTCGGAAAAGCGCATCAGTGCTGCCCTCCGCGCAGTCGGGCTCGGAAGGCCTCGATCGAGGCGTCGAATTCGGCCATGTCCTCGCTGACGAATTCGCTGGCCGTGGCCGGCACGATCAATGCCTCGCCCGACACCGAGATCGTGTCCGGCAGCGGAATGAGCACCTTGCGGCCGGCCCGGCCCAGGGCCTCGCTGGCTTCGATCTCATAACCGACCACATGAGCTTTATCGCCGATATCCAATACCGCGTCGACCACTTTGCCCAGATCGGTCCCGGTATCGGAGATGACTCGGGAGGCAATGACGTCGCCGCCCTTGGCCTCGGATTTGTGCACCACGTCGCCGCGTTGGTCGAACGAATCCTCGCTGGTGATTATCACCGCGTCCCGCCCCATCGCGCGGATACTCGTCCAGGCCAGCGCCTCTTTGCGCGGTCCGGCCAGCAATCCGCGACCGGCCAGCGTGAAGCCGGCGACCTCACCGTGATCTCCGGTATAGACAATGTCCTTGATCTGCGCGACGTCATCCCCGGCGAGTGTCACAACTGGACGTTTGATGATCTCTTTTGCGCGCATAAGGATAGCCATCAGCGACTCCGTTTCGTGATGATGCCGCCGCTACGACGCTTGGCCTGTATTGCGACCGCAGCACTCATCAAGGCGCCGACTACGACAATGATGATGATGAGCCAAACCCACCACTGCATGGCACTGTCCTCTGTTTGTCCGCCCGCGGGGTGATCGCCGCCCTCACACGCCGAGTCTAGCTACGGTCGGCGGAGTTGGCTCGGCGAAGAGACCGGACAAACGCGACTATCGCTATTGTCAACCAGACGACAGCGACCGCGATGGCATAACCCCTGCCGTAATTGAGCGGCAATGCTGACGGATTCGTACGGTGATAACCCCGGCCGGACAGGAAGGGCAGTGCAATCAAAGTTAATGCCGCCGTGATAAACAGGCCGGCCTGTACGTACGGACGGATTCGGCCGGGTACCCAGCGGACTACGAGGACGCCGATCGCGAGGACAACCGGCGCCAGCAGCAGATCGTGGACAAGTGCGCCGCCGATGAACCATTTCGCGGCCGAAATCAGGCCGCGCTGACTGGTCGACCCGACCAGACCGACGATGCCGTAGAGGGCCAACCCCACTCCGGTCAGCGCGAACGCCGGTCTCATCGCGCCACCACTCGGCACACCCATTTGGTCTGCTGGACCCCGGGCCGATCCGGCGCGATGAGCCGGCACGGGAAGCCGTGGTCGAGGTCGAGTTCTTCGCCGTTCAGCCGCAGCGCCAGTAAAGTCCGGTGATCGCGGGTCTGTGGCGTGTGGACAGACGATTTGCGGTAAAGGCCTTTACGTTGCAGCGATTCGAGCTCCACCTCGGCGTCGTGCGGGATGCGAGCCAGGTCAAGCAGATCGGCCAGGCGGACGCCGGACCAGGTCGCCTCGGCGCTCCAGCCCTCCACACAGGCGATCGGCAGCCGTACGGTGTGCTGCGGCATCGCGCGCAGTTCCTCCAGGGTGAGGCTGACCGTCCGCGGTCCGACGATGACGAGCCGGTAGGCCGGATCAGCGGCGATTCCAGCCTCCACCGCGGATTTGTTGACTGGCAGGCGTTGCGGACCAATGTCGGCATGCCGCTGCCCGAGGACCGCGAGATCCTGCAGCGGGGTGACGGTCTGTCCGACGGTGGCGATCGTGACCGCACCGGTTGCCGTGCTGACCGTAATGATGAAACCGCGCCGGGAGAGCGATCCGGGTCTGCTGTCATTTTCGCCGCTTTGTCGCAGCGGGGTGCTCAGGCCGCGCCGGATTTCGGTGGCTTTCGCCGCTACGTGAATGACCAGTGCTCCGATGGTTATCCACGCGACCCAGTAATGCGTGCTGGTGAAGAAGAATGCCCAGGGATAGAACCGGGCGACGTTGATCAGCCCGGTGCTCACCTCGAACACCGAACCGCCGACCAGCAGCAACAACGAGCCGCGTTCGAGCGCATGTACGACCGAGCGCGCCGGCGGCCAGGTGAACAGTCGCGGGTAGACAGTCCACAGTTTGGCCGCCAGCAATGGGATTGACGCGATTCCGGTGGCGACGTGCAAACCTTGGGTCACCCGGTAGAGCCAGACCGGCGAGGCCGGCCAATGCAGCCAGGCCGGTTGGTGCTGCATGTAATGGCTGACCAGGCCGGTCAGAAAACAGATCGCGAAAGCGACGCCCAAGGCAAGGCCGAACCGCGCCGCGACCCGTTCGGTGTGCAGCGGGCTGCTGAAGGCGTCGGGTTTGAACGGGCCACGACGCAAGCTGGTCAGCCGGTCATTAGTTCGCTGAACCATCGCCCCTCCACGCTCCACACGCGACAGTCGCGAAATCCGATCGTTCTGGCCAATTCCGCCAGCGCGTCGGCGCCGCACAAGGCCCAGGGAAACCAGGCGCTGCGCTGGTCGGCGCGCTCCAGTCGCAGCTGCAGGCGATGTATCGGCGTGCCTGGCCGTTCGGTTTCGCACAACACCGTGCCTCCGGTCGCGAGCAATTGCCGGGCCCGTTTGAGCAATCGGGCCGGTTCGCCGCCGATACCGACATTGCCGTCGGCCAGCAGCACATGCTGCCATCGGCCCTCGCCAGGAATCGGCCGGAAAACGTCACGGTGCAAGGCGGATCCGCCACGGGCCCGGGTGGCCCGGATCGCCTCGGGAGCGACATCGACGCCCAGCACCGGCAAACCGCGCAGCCCGAGTGCTTCGGTGAGCCGCCCCGGTCCACATCCGACATCCAGCGTCGGTCCGGTGCAAGCACCAAGCAAGGCCTCGTCGCCGGGCACTAGGCCGCCGCACCAGCTGTGTAAGGGAAATTCGCGCATCCGACCGTCCCTGGTTCGGATCGACCAACCGTGTTCCTCACCGGCCGCGACGCTGCGCAGTCCGGCGTCGTAGCAACCGATCACCGAGCTGTGCATGCGACCTCATCGGCTGGATTGCCCGCGGCGGCTTCAATGAGCCCGGCTGGATTGCCCGCGGTGGCTGGATCGCGCGCGGTGGCAGCATTGAGCGCGGCGGCGAATCGGCTGGTCGGGATCGCGCGGGCTACGGCACGGGCGTCCCCGATCGTGTCGACGTCGCGCAGCCGCGGTAAGAATTCGAGCTGGATTCCTGCCTGCCGGATCGCTCGCGCGGTCAACCCACCAGTGTCCGGTGTGGACATCGGTACGTTCCGCAAAACCTGTGCGGCGGCGGCGTTGTGCAGACCGAGGGCCCACCAGCCGCCGTCTTCGCTGAGCCCGAGTACGGCCGGTGCCTGCCGCAGGCGACCCAACGCATCGTCGAGCAGGTCCGGATCGACCTGGGGCGTGTCCATGCCCAGTTGCAGGATCGGGGCCGCGGAGTGCCGTGCGGTGTCGGCGAAGGCGTGCGCAATTCGTTCGCCCAGCGCACGGCCGCGTTGCCGGATCAGCTCAAATCCGTCCATTGTGGAGTGAATTGCGTCCAACGCGAGAACCCGGCGGATCGCGGTGCTGTGGCGTGCCGCGTCCAGCGTGTCGGCCAAGGCCGCGGCCGCGATCCGAGCCGCCTCGTCCGGCGTACACGGTGGACAGAGCCGGGTCTTGACCCGGCCCGGCACCGGATGCTTGGCTAGTACGAGGATCTGTCCGTTCGTAGGGTTCATGACGTGAGGACCGATCGCATATCCCGTACCGCACGCAGCGCGCCGCGGACCGTACCGGTGACTTTTGAGCGCGATCCGGCCGCGCGCGGGTAATAGTCGACGTCGATTTCCTCGATCCGCCAGCCGGCCGCCGCACCCTTGACCACCATCTCCAGCGGATAGCCGAATCGGCGGTCGGTCAGGCCCACGTCGAGCAGCGCCTGGCGCTGCACCGCCCGCATCGGGCCGATGTCGCGAATGTCCACACCGGACCGATGACGTAATCGGGCAGCGAGCCAAGCGTTTGCTACGCGCGCATGCACCGGAAATGCATTTCGTGAGCGCGAGCGGCGCCGACCCAAGACCAGCTCGGCCTGCCCAGCGACCACCGCTGCTGTGACGCGCGGCAGTTGACGCGGGTCGAGTGTGCCGTCGGCGTCGCAGAAACACACGACGTCGCTCGTGCACGCCAACAGCCCGGCATGGGCCGCCGCGCCGAACCCGCGCTGGGCGACCGTGACCACGGTCGCGCCGAACTGTCGGGCGATATCGCCCGAGCCGTCGGTGGAGCCGTTGTCGGCAACGACAGCGCGGTAACCCTCGGGTAGTCGGGACAGCAGATTCGGGAGAGCTATTGCCTCATTAAGGCACGGAAATACGATATCGATCACGGCCGCGACGCTAGCGCTGAATTGCCGGATCAAATCTTACGAGCCGAGAACGCCGATGGTTCAATCCAGCAAATCTTACGAGCCGCGAACGGATACGGATCACGAGCTTGTGGGCCTTTACTATCCAGATGTGGCTTTAGGACTGGAGAGCGTCGCGCGGGCCTCGCCGGTGTCGCGTCGGGTCGCGTTGGATCTGACCTTGGTGGGTGCCGCGGCGGCGCTGGTTTTGGCAACCCGCGAATGGGGATTGGCGCTGGAACGCCGCGGTGTCGTTATCCTGCTCGCGCACGCCGAACCGCTGATGGGCCCGGTCCGAGTTCGAATCAATATCGTCACGGCTTTGTTGCTGGTGCTGGCGGCCGGATTGGTGGTCGCGGTGCCGGCCGGCGCGGCTCGGCTGGCGTGGCGGCCGTTATTGGCATTCTCCGTATTTGTTGGGCTGATCTGGTCCTGCGGGTTAGCGTTGGTGGACGGTGTCCACGGTGGATTTGCCGATCGGCTCACCGGCCGTGACGAATATCTGCACGACCTGCCGCTGGTCGGCGGCAATGTTCTGCACGTATTCGCCGGCGGAATTCAAGGGCATGCCGGGCTACAGTGGACGACCCATGTCGCCGGCCATCCGCCCGGCGCGTTGTTGACGTTCTGGGCGTTGCGGTACGTCGGATTGTCCGGTGCTGGTTTTGCGGCGGCATTCTGCGTACTGGCCGGCGCGATGGCGATTCCCGCAGTGCTTATTACGGTGCGGTCGGTCGCCGGCGAGGGGTCAGCCCGGGCGGCGGCGCCGTTCCTCGCGCTGGCGCCGGCCGCGATCTGGATCGCGGTCTCGGCCGATGCGTGGTTTCTGTGCGTCAGCGCGTGGGGGATCGCGTTGCTGGCGTGTTCGGCCGCCCGCCGCGATGCGCTCGGGGCAATTCAGGCGCTGGCCGGGGGCGTATTGCTCGGCTGTAGCGCATTCCTGTCGTACGGCTTGGTGTTGCTCGCACCGGTCGCGATCGGAGTCGTGCTGGCCCGCCGTCCGTCCGATGTGGACACCTGGCCGCTTCCGGTGGAGCGACTCGGTGCGGTGTGCTTGCCAGCGCGGCGGCTGGATCTGGATTCACCGTCCGATGTGGACGCGCCGCGCGATATGGACGCGCCGTCCGATGTGGACGCGCGGTCCGATGTGGACGCGCGGTCCGATGTGGACGCGCGGTCCGATGTGGACGCGCGGTCCGATGTGGACGCGCCGCGCGATGTCGACGTGCCGCGCGATGTCGACGTGCCGCGCGAGGCGGGCAGCCGACCGGCACCAGTCGGGGAGCGGGGCTGGCAAGCGGCGCGCTCGCAGTGGGTGCCCGTACTGGCGGGTCGGCGGGTGGCGCCGCTCGTACTGGCCGCGATCGGCGCCGGATGCGTGCTGCTGGCCTTCGCCGCCGGCGGATTCTGGTGGTTCGACGGGCTGACCCAGACCCGGGCGCGGGTGGCCAGCGGCGCGGCCGGTGCCCGCCCGTACACCTACTTCCTCTTCGCCGATGTCGCCGCGCTCGCGATCGCGGTCGGGCCGGCTACCGTAGCCGCGCTGTCCCGAGTGCGGCGCGCTTCGGCGGTGGCCTGGCTGGCCGGCCCAGCGCTGCTGGCCCTCGGTTTCGCCGACCTGACCGGCCTGTCCCGGGGCGAGGTCGAGCGGATCTGGCTGCCGTTCATGCCATGGCTGATCGTCGCCTGCGCCCTGCTGCCGGCTCGGCACCGCCGGTCGTGGTTGGCCGCACAGCTCGCGGTGGGAATATGCGTACAGACGGTGGTGATGAGCCTGTGGTGAACCGGATTCTGGTCGTTGACGACGATCCGACCGTGGCTGACGTGGTCGGTCGCTATCTGCGGCGCGACGGATTCGACGTCGAGCTGGTCGGCGATGGCGAGGCGGCATTGGAGCGGGCGCTGGCCCAGCCGCCCGACCTGGTGGTACTCGACCTGATGTTGCCCGGACTGTCCGGATTGGAGGTCTGCCGCCGGTTGCGGGCGACGTTGCCGACGCCAGTGGTGATGCTGACCGCGCTCGGCGAGGAGGCCGACCGGGTGCTCGGGTTGGAGTTGGGCGCGGACGACTACGTGACCAAGCCGTTCTCGCCGCGTGAGCTGACATTGCGGGTGCAGTCGGTGCTGCGGCGCAGCGTGCCCAGCCCACGCCGCGGACCACAGGTATTGCGGGACGGCGACCTGGTGGTGGACGTGTCGGCCCGCGATGCGCGTATCGGCGACGCGGAATTGACGCTGACGGTCCGTGAATTCGATTTGCTGGTATTTATGCTGTCGAATCGCGGGGAAGCGTTCAGCCGGGCCGATTTGCTGGAAAAGGTCTGGGGCTGGACGTTCGGCGATCAGGCGACCGTGACTGTCCACGTGCGACGGTTGCGGGAAAAGATCGAACGGGACGCGGCGAAACCGGCGCGCATTGTCACCGTATGGGGTGTCGGATATCGCTACGACGGTGACGGAGTCGAGGCCTCGTCGTGATTCCGCACGCCTTGGAGATCGCGCTGCTTGCCTTGGGTTGCGCCATTCCGGTGGTAGCGCTCGGGACCGGATTGCTGCGGCTGACCCAAAATCGCTCGGTCACGGTCAATATCTCGGTCGTCGTGCTCACCGCCGTACTGTCCGTTGTGGTCGGTACGATCGGCGCCTGGTACGCGATGTTCCTGTCCCGGCACGATTTCTGGGTCGTGCTGTGGGTGGTGGCGGTCGCCGGGGTGGTCGGTCTCGGCTCGGCGCTGGTGTTGGGCCGAAGGCTGGCGGCGCAGAGCGTATGGGAACGGGAAATGCGGGCGCGCGAACGCGCGATGGAAAGTAGCCGCCGCGAATTGGTGGCGTGGGTTTCGCACGATTTACGCACGCCGTTGGCCGGTTTACGCGCCATGGCCGAAGCACTGGAGGACGGCGTCGTCGATACGCCGGATCAGGTGGCCGATTATTACCGCCGTATTCGCGGGGAAACCGACCGGCTGGCCGGGATGGTCGACGACCTGTTCGAGCTGTCCCGGATTCATGCCGGCGCGCTGCAGCTGAATCTCGACACGGTGTCGTTGGCCGATCTGGTTTCCGATTCATTGGCCTCGACGTCGGCCTGGGCTGAATCGAAACGGGTGTCCGTGCGGGCTGAAAACGATGCGTGGCCGACCGTACGGGGCAGCGACGCCGAACTTTCCCGGGTGATGCGCAACCTGCTGGCCAATGCGATCCGCCACACCCCGGTCGATGGAACCGTCGTCGTAGCCGCCGGAACCGACCACAATGGAGCGTGGCTGTCCGTACAGGACGAATGCGGCGGAATTCCAAAGGACGATTTGGCCCGGGTATTCGATGTCGCGTTCCGCGGGGAGAGCGCCCGGTCGCCGCAGCATCGGGGGGATGGCGGCGCTGGACTGGGGCTGGCCATCGCGCGCGGTCTGGTCGAGGCGCACAACGGCGCGATCTCGGTGGAGAACAGGTATCCCGGCTGCCGTTTTGTCGTGCGCCTGCCTATCGCTTGAAAGAGAGTTGCCGCGGTCTGCGCGTCGCACCACTTGCCGCGGCAACGTGCCGTACCCAGTCGCCGGGTCCGTCCACAGCAGCCGCCTCGCCGTGGCCCGCTTACGGCAGCTGGCTCCTAGCCGCGATCGTGCCAGGGACCGGGTCCGGTGATCAGCGTCAGCTGCGCAGTGGGGCGGTAGCGAATTCCCGCATTCCGTCATCGAAATCCGTCTTGGCGACGAATCCCAACTCCTGCCTGGCCCGGTCAGGCGACGCCACAACGTGCCGTACGTCCCCCAGCCGGTACTCACCGGTCACGGCCGGAGCCGGCCCGCCGAACGCGCTCGCCAACCGTGAAGCCATCTCACCGACCGTATGCGGCTGACCGGAACAGACATTGAACGCGACCAAAGCACCCGGATCTGCGCGATATTCCAACGCGGCCACATTGGCGGTCGCGATATCACGGACGTGAATGAAATCCCGGCGCTGACCGCCGTCCTCGAAAACCCGTGGTGCCACACCGCGTTCCAGCGCCGACCGGAAGATCGAGGCAACGCCGGCATAGGGCGTATTGCGTGGCATCCGCGGTCCATACACATTGTGATAACGCAACGCTGCCACCTGGCCGCCGGTGACCCGTGCCCACGCTGCGGCCAGGTGTTCCTGCGCCAGTTTGCTTGCGGCATAGGCATTCCGAGGATCGGCCGGCGCGTCCTCGGGCACCCGTCCGTCCGCCAAGGGAGCGGCGCAGATCGGGCAACGCGGCTCGAACCGGCCCGCCGCCAAATCGGCCTCGGCCCGCGGGCCGGGACGCACAATGCCGTGCTCGGCGCAGATATAGCGGCCCTCGCCGTAAATGACCATGGAACTGGCCAATACCAGATTGCCAATACCGGCCCGGTCCATTGCGGCGAGTAGCACTGCCGTACCCAGATCGTTGTGCCCGGCATACGCCGGCAAATCCTGAGCGTCGACACCGAGCCCGACCATCGCAGCCTGGTGACATACCGCGTCCACACCGGACAGCGCAGAGTCCACAGTAGACGGATCGCGGATATCGCCAACGATTAATTCGTGCGCGACATAATCCGGCCGATGATTCGGGTACTGCGGATGTGCCGCCGGCAGGAGCAGGTCGAGAATCCGTACGTCGTAGCCGGCGGTGCGGAGTTGGTCGGCGACGTGAGAACCGATGAAGCCGGCGCCACCAGTGACCAGAACCCGCATGACGTGCAGCGTAGCGGGGTCGGCGACGCGACTAGGCTCGTGGCATGGCCGAGCACCTTACCCACATCGACGAGCACGGCGCGGCCCGCATGGTCGATGTCGCGGGCAAGCAGGTGACCGTGCGCTCGGCGACGGCCAGTGGCTTGCTGCGCACCTCGCCGGCGGTGGTGGAGTTGCTGCGGGGTGAGGGCGTGCCAAAGGGCGATGCGCTCGGCGTAGCCCGGATCGCCGGGATCGCGGCGGCGAAACGGACCCCGGACCTGATTCCGTTGGCACATCCGATCGCGTTGCACGGTGTCCAGGTCGACCTGGAGGTTGTGACCGCGGGAGTGGCGATTCGCGCGACGGTGCGGACCGCCGACCGTACGGGCGTCGAGATGGAAGCGCTGACCGCGGTCACGGTGGCCGGGCTCGCGTTGGTCGACATGGTCAAGGCGGTCGACAAGGCCACGGTGCTGACCGACATTCAACTTGATGCGAAGTCCGGCGGCCGGTCGGGCGAGTACCGCCGCACCGGTAGCGACCATCGTGATGCCGTCGGCTTCGATCAAGGCGGCGTCGACGTTGATCAGACCCACGCCCACGATCGCCACGGTGTTCCGGAGACGGCGAGCGAACAGCGGCCAGTAGTTCCTGCTGGCATGACGGCTGCGGTGATCACCTGCTCAAACCGCAGCGCGCGGGGTGAACGCCCGGACGACTCCGGCCGGATCCTGGCTGAAGGGTTGACGGCATGGGGTTGCGACGTGCGCGGTCCCATCGTCGTACCCGACGAGGTGGCCGTGATCGCGGATGCGATCCGGACCGCGATCGCCGACGGCGCGATGCTGGTGCTGACGACCGGAGGTACTGGGGTCACGCCCACCGACGTCACGCCCGAGGCCACCGCACCGCTGCTCGACCGGCCGATTCCCGGGATCGCGGATACGCTACGGGCCGCCGCCCGGGATCGGGTTCCTACCTCGGTACTCAGCCGCGGGCTGGCCGGGCTGTCGGGAGGATCGCTGGTCGTCAACCTGCCGGGTTCGCCCGGCGGTGTACGCGATGGACTCGCTGTGTTGCGTCCGCTGGTGGGGCATCTGCTCGATCAGGCCCACGGCGGCGACCATCCAATCGGAGGTGGCGTGTGAGCTCGCTGATCGAGGTCACTGAGGAGCCGCTATCGGTCGAACGACACCGGCTTGCGGTTGACCGGGCGTCCAGCGGCGCATGTTCGATTTTCGCCGGCCTTGTCCGGGACCACGACGGCGGTCGCTCGGTGCAGGAGCTGGAGTACGTCGCTCATCCGACCGCGAATTCGGTGCTCGCTGAGATCGTCGCCGAGATCGGGGCCATGCCCGGAGTGACCGCGGTCGCGGTGAGCCATCGGGTCGGCCGCCTTGTGATCGGTGATCTGGCGCTGGTCGCGGCGGTCAGCTCGCCCCACCGCGCGGAGGCGTTCGCGGCGGTGGAGGAGCTGGTGGAACGGGTCAAGGCGCGGCTTCCGGTCTGGAAACTGCAGGTCTTTACCGATGGCGCCGAGGAATGGGTCAACAGCCCGTAATCCGCTCGCCCGACATGCCGCTGAACGCCGCTTTGCCGCGGACGCCCGACGTCGGTAGCTCAGCCTCCGGCGAATGGAGGTAGCACGTCAACGGTGACGCCGTCGGCGATCACTCGATCCGGCTGATCGATCCTCGCGGCGACCCCGTCGACGAGCAGGCTGCAGGCCGTCAGGATGCGGTCCATGTCGTGCTCCCGCGTGATGGCGGCGACGAGCTCGCCGACCGTGCCGGCCTGGATCTTTTCCTCGGCACAACCCGCCGCCGCGCGGGCCGCCGCCCAGTAGTGCACGATCACCATGCGGCCATTCTCCGCCGGCCGTCGCGATCCCGTCGACGGCAGGGGCCAATGTCCCCGATGGCTGGTTCTCGCATACTGGGCAGCAGACCACGCGGAGGTAGCGGTGCAGGAGCCAACACACGACCGGACCGACGACCAGACCCGGGGCCGGCCGTCCGGCAACCAGTCGTCCGAGCCAGGGCAGCAGCGTAACCGCGCCGCGCCCAAACAGCCTGCGCCGAAACAACCAACCCCGAAAAACTCCGTGCCAAGCGACCAGGAGCAGCCGAATCTGCCCGACCGCCCCTTCGATGAAACCGACGCCGCGTGGGGCGAATATCCACAAAGCTCAGACGATTGGCTTCGTGAGCAGCGCCCTCCCCATTACGAATAGGCCGGCGGTCAGGACCGAGGCGCGGTGGCGTGTCCGGCGGCCGTGCCATTGCCGTTCTGGTGCGCGAGCAGGTCACGGATGTCGGTCAGCAATTCCTCGGTCGTCGTAACCGGGGCCTCGTCGCTCGGCTCCTCACCGCGCTTGCGGCGCTCGGCGAGCTTGTTCATCGGAAGCACCAGGGCGAAGTAGATCACCGCTGCCACGATCAAAAAGTTGATCAGCGCATTGATCGTGGTGCCGATGACGATCTTGCTGCCGTTGACCTTATAACCCCAACTGCTGAAGTCCGGCGTACCGCCAATGGCGCCGATCAAGCCGCCGATGAATCCCGTCGCGAACGCCTGCACAACCGCGTTGAATGCGGCGCCCATTACGAACGCAATCGCCAGCTCGATGACGTTGCCGCGCAAGATGAAGTCGCGAAATCCTTTGAGCATTACCTGAGTAGTCCTCTCTGCCCCTAACGGGCGGCTGGCCCCGATGCAGCGAGCTAATTATTCGCACGAAGGGTAACGGTGACCTGACCGACCGTTGTCGCCGCCGCCAGCGCTCGCGCCGCATTCGCCGATGTGGCAAGGACCACGAGCGCACCGTCCGCTGTGGACTCAGGATTGACCGAGGGCACTTCCATCACGCGGGCGTCTCTGGCCACGATCCTGGCCGAACCGCTCTCGCCGCGGGGAGGTGCGGCCAATACGTCGAGTCGATCACCGGGCCGCAGCAGCGCGACGGTGTCTACATCAGACAGTCGTACCGGAACCGCGACCGCGCCCGGACCGGCAAGTGCCGTGGCCAGAGAAGGGCCGACGAGGCGCACATCGGTTATCGCCTCGCCGCGGCGAACCGGGGCGCCGATCGTCCGGCCGAGCGCGGCCGCGCTGGAATGCAATGCACCCGAGGGCGCGTCGGCGGCCGGCAAGTCGGTTAATCGCAACGACGCACGGTCGATCGTCGCGCCGGCGGCCAGATCCTGGGCCGCTACGAGGATCGGGACGGTACGGGGAACCGTGGGTGGGCTGGCACGGTGATGCGACGTGGTGGCAAGGACCGCGGCGGCGAGCACCAGAGCCAGTGCGAGCAACCGCCGCGGCCACCCGTAGAGCCGGGACAGCAGTGACGACCAACGGAGAAGGACCGGACGAACCGGCGAAGCAGCAGGCATGGCGCGAAGGTACGACCGCGAATCTGGCCGATCTACCGGTCACGATCAATCTGTGGATGACCGGGCGCCCTGTGGATAACTCAGCTGCTCGCGGCTTGACCGGTGCTAGAAGTTGTCGTGGACGCGGTGCTCTTCGTATCCGACGAACCCGACTTCGAGGAGGTCGACGATGACGAGTCGCTGGAGGCCGAGCTGCTCGACGAGGTGGAGCTGGAGTCGCTCTTCTCGCTGGAGCTGGACGAGGCGCGCTTCTTGTTGTCCGAGTTCCGGCTGTCATTGCGGTAGAAGCCGGAGCCCTTGAAGACCACCCCAACCGGGGAAAAGACCTTGCGTAGCCCGCCATCGCACACCGGGCAAATGGTCAATGCCGGTTCGGTGAAAGTTTGGACGGCCTCGAAACGGTGGCCGCACGATGGAACGGTGCAGGCGTACTGATACGTCGGCACACCGACCTCCTGTATTGGCACTCTAAGAGTAGGACTGCTAACTCCTATCCTGCGCCATCGCTGGCCATTCCGTCCACTGGGGTGGTGCTCTCGTCACACCACGCGGTTGCGATGTGACAGGATGCGCTGACTTGATGAGCGACATGGCCTTATGGGGGCGCAGGCCTGCGGCGGACACCGTTTACGCTCCACTGCATGGTGCGACTCGAAGGCTATGACATAAAGGTGAGGTCGGGCCGGTGACCAGCAGCACACCCATCACACCGCGCAAGGCCGTGATCCCGGCGGCGGGTCTCGGCACGCGTTTTCTGCCTGCGACGAAGGCAGTGCCCAAGGAGCTGCTACCGGTTGTCGACACCCCCGCGATGCAGTACATCGTGGAGGAAGCCGTCAGATGTGGATTGTCCGAAGTGCTCGTGGTTACCGGCCGCGGCAAAGAGGCGATCGCCGACCACTTCGACCGGGCGCCGGAGCTTGAAGCGGCCCTGGAGAAGAAAGGCGACGCTGGCCGGCTGGAATCGATCATGCGGTCGGCCGAGATGGCCAACCTGCATTTCGTCCGGCAGGGCGCGCCGCGCGGCTTGGGACATGCGGTCGCATGCGCCGAGCCGTACGTGGGCGACGAACCGTTCGCGGTGATGCTGCCCGACGACATGATCGATGCCCGTGACCCGTTGCTGTCGACGATGTTGGCGACGCAGGCGGCGCACGGCGGCGTGGTGGTCGCGTTGCTCGAGGTGCCGCAGAGTCAGATTTCGCTGTACGGATCAGTCGCGGCGACACCGACGGATGTCGCCGACGTCGTTGCGATATCGGACATGGTGGAGAAGCCAGACCCGGCCGAGGCACCGAGCAATCTGGCCATTATCGGGCGTTATGTCTTTTCCCCAGACATCTTCGACGCGCTGCGGAAGACGAGTCCGGGTCGTAACGGCGAGGTCCAGCTGACGGATGCGATCAAGGGCATGGCCGATGCGGGTGTGCCCGTGCACGGCGTGGTTTTCCGGGGTCGGCGGTACGACACCGGCGATCGTGGCGACTACCTGCGTGCCGTTGTGCGGTTGGCGTGCGACCGTGAGGACATTGGGCCCAAGTTTCGGGCGTGGTTGAAGGACTTTGTGACGGAGCTGGATCAGCGGTGAGCTCTCCCGCTTTGCGTACCGTCGATGAACAGCTGGATCGGGTACTGGCGCAGATCAACACACCGGATCCGATCGAGCTGGCGTTGCTGGATGCGCAGGGCCTGCTCTGTGCCGAGCAGGTGGTGGCGACCGCACCGCTGCCGGGCTTCGACAACTCGCAGATGGACGGCTACGCGGTCTGTTACGAGGACGTCCGGGACGCGACCGAGGCTAATCCGGTCCAGCTGCCGGTCGTGGGTGATGTGGCGGCCGGATCGCAGGCGCCGCAGGGCATGCTGCGTGGGCAGTGTCTGCGCATCATGACCGGCGCTCCGGTGCCGATCGGGGCGGACACGGTGATCCCGGTGGAGTGGACCGATCGCGGCGTCGCGCAGGTGAGCATCACCCGCGCCGACGAGCGCGGTTCGTACATCCGGGAGGCCGGTGAGGACGTTCGGCCGGGCGATATCGCCGTCACTCCGGGCACGCCGATCGGGCCGGCTCAGGTCGGTTTGCTCGCGGCGGTAGGGCGATCGCGGGTATCGGTGCGGCCACGGCCGCGGGTGGTGGTGATCTCAACCGGCTCGGAGTTGGTCGAGGTGGGGCAGACGCCGGGTCCGGGTGAGATCGTCGACGTCAACAGCTATTCGCTGGCGGCGGCAGCACGGGATGCGGGCGCCGAGGTTTACCGCGCGGGTATTGTGCCGGACGACAAACCGAAGCTGCTGTCCATTTTGGAGGGTCAGCTGCTGCGCGCGGACATTCTGATTACCAGCGGCGGTGTCAGTGAAGGCGCGTACGACGTGGTGAAAGAAGCGCTGAGCGAGATCGGCACGGTGTCGTTCGATCGGATCGCGATGCAACCGGGGATGCCCCAGGGTTTCGGCACGATCGGCCCGGGGCGAACGCCGTTCTTCGGATTGCCGGGAAATCCGGTCAGCGCACTGGTTTCGTTCGAGGTGTTCGTACGGCCGGCCATCCGGCTGATGTTGGGAAAGCGGCGATTGTTCCGGCGTAGTGTCCAGGCGCGTTCGCTCAGCGTATTTTCCAGCCCGCCCGATCGTCGGCAATACCGGCGGGGTTTGTTGCATCGGGAGCGGGACGGAAGCTACAGCGTCGAGTTGGTTGGCGGGCCGGGATCGCATCTGTTGGCGCATATGGCTCAGGCGAACTGCCTGATTGTTGTGGACGAGCGGACTACGGCGATCGATGAAGGCAGTCCGGTTATGGTCATGCCGTTGCTGCTTGCGGGTTCGTGAGGTGCGGTGAGCACTCGACGGCATCCGGGTTGGCCGGTGACATTGCGCCGGGGTCGGGTCGGGCTTCGTCCGCCGCGGTTGCGTGACGCTGCGGCGTGGAGTCGACTACGACTGTCCAATGAGGACTGGCTGGCGCCGTGGGAACCGTCGTCGCCACAAAGCTGGAGTGCCCGCCATTCCAGCGCGGCGTATGCGTCGATGTGGAATCGGATGCGGCCGCAGGCGCGCAGTGGCCTGATTCTGCCGTTTATGGTCACGTTCGACGATGCACTGGTCGGTCAGTTGACCGTGGCCAATATCGTTCGGGGCGCTCTGCGTTCGGCGCAGATCGGTTATTGGATTGATCAGAAGGTTGCTGGCCGGGGTGTCATGACGGTCGCTGTCGCATTGGCGGTGGACCATTGTTTCGGGCCGGTCGGATTGCATCGGGTGCAGGTGGACATTCGCCCGGAAAATGCGCGTAGCCGTCGCGTTGTGGAGAAGCTGGGATTTCGCGAGGAAGCGCTTTTTGTGCGCTACCTCGACATTGATGGTGCATTCCGCGATCACATCGGCTACGCGCTCACGGTGGAGGATTGTCCGCGCGGGCTTGTGTATCGGCTCGATGCGGACGCGGGTACGTAAGTTTGCGCTGTGTGCCTGCGCGATCACAGAGCTCTGAGGCATTTGTCAAGACTTTCGTACGACACACCGCCGCACCTCCCGCCACGGCGCGGGACCGATGGTTAGCGTCTTGTCACCGCTGTGGTGGATGTGACGGGAGGGACGCAGATGGGATCGACGATCCTGACCGTCATCGTCCTCGTCGTGATGTGGGTCGTCGTGTTGGTGCCGATGTTCACCCGTCGCAACGACGAAGTCGAAGAAGGCGCCGGCGGACTTGGGGGAGCGGTCCGGATGTTGGCCCGACGCGGCTCAGCCAATCAAGCCGACGCGGATGAAGCGGACACCTTGGAGGTCTCGGCCGATACCGAGGTCGCCGAGGAGTGGGCTGAGATGTCCGAAGTGGACAGTTCGGTCGAGACGGAGTTGGTCGAGTCCGCCGAGGTCGACCAGGCCGTGACGAATGAGCAGGCCGAGCCGGTGCGACGGCCGATCTCGAACTCCCGGGCGCAGATGCTGGCCCGCCGGCGCCGGACGCTCGGCACGATCGTCATGTTGGCGATCATCACGGCGCTGCTGGCTCTGGGTTGGCGACCGCGGCTGTGGATCGTGCAGGTAGGCCTGGACGTACTCCTGGTCGGCTACCTGTGGTGGTTGCGGCAGGAGGTACGTCGCGAGCGGGCGCGTCGGGCACGCCGGGCGCAGCGTGCGGCCCGGGGCGAAGGTGTCGCGCGGACCGAGGCCACGGCTCGGGACCGTCGTCCAGACGGTCGTGTCCAACGGCCGGTTCGGCGGCCTGCGCCGCAGCCGGCGGATGAGGTCATGTCCGACGAG
>JBEDUI010000041.1:0-44126 GCA_040414495.1 Mycobacteriales bacterium | reverse complement strand
ACCCTCAGAGGCCGCGGCCGCGGTCGCCGGCAATTCCGGTTCGACGAGTTCACCCGAGACACTGACCGACCCGGCCAACTCGTGCGCCGACCGGACTCGGACTTTGGCTTCGCCGGGTGAGAGGCGTAGCCGGGCTTGTAGGAATGCTTCGGTGGATAAGCCGGCTTGCTGCCCGGCGAAATCCCGGGCATGAAAATCCGCCAACTCGCGCGAGCGAGCGAACTCCAGCAGCCGAAATACCGACTCCATTCCTTCCATGCAATCGGCCGACTCCTGACCGGTCAACCGCCACCACTCCGCCTCGACCAACCCCTCCACGACAGCATGCAACGACCCGATCAGATCCGACACGGGACGCGGGCCGATGCTCGTCGTGCTGCTCATACCCAAAACTCTAGAACTACCCACCGACAATTCTGGCCGGGAGAGGAGCCACCCAGGAACGAATTACTGCTGGTCAGCAAATCGTCACAATCGGCGCCACATAAGCGATTCTGGCAGTCCCGCGAACACCACAACGCGGACCGTCGGCGATACCATTCACCCACGGAATGCCCTCCCGCTCAGACCACTTGAGACTTCAGAATCTCGAGTTTCCCAAGCAGGACAGGCAATCCCGTGTATTACTGGTCAGACGCCGCTAGCCGCGGCGGGTCACCTTGCCGGCTTTCAGACACGAGGTGCATACGGTCAGCCGCCGCGGGGTGCCATCGATAACGACGCGAACCGTCTGCACATTCGGCCGGAACAGACGTTTGGCCCGGCCCTGCACCCGCCGCTTTTGCGCATTACGGCCGAGACGGGTGACTTTGTTGCCGAATTGTGGTTTCTTGGCGCAGATATCGCAGACAGCAGACACCGAAATCTCCGATCCAGGGTTGTTCGACCAGTGACGGGCGCGGCAAGAGCGCGCTATCGGCGCGCTTCTGCCGGGTTTGGGAAACCGTCGACTAGATGAACACTGGACCGTCCGAATTCCTCGGTGACTGTATTAGCGGCGACCGTACGCGCGTCCACATTCCAGCGCGAGTGATTTTCGTACCCGGCGGAGCAGGCCTGGAAGTACGGCGGGGGAGTACGCGGGGTAATTGCATTAATGAGCAATGGCAACCGGACAGCTGGCCAGCGCGAGAACATGCTGGCTCACCGAACCCAGGGCCAGCCCGGCGAATCCGCCCCGACCCCGGGACCCGAGCGCCACCAGCGCGGCATTGATGCTGGTCTGCACCAGGATCCGGCTGGCCGAGCCCTGCTGAACCTCCCGCCGTACCCGTACGCCCGGGAACTTCCCGATCCACGGCGCCAACGCCTCGTCCAGCAATTCGGTTGCGGCGAGCCGGCCCGCGACCGCTGGTTCCTTGCGTAACGCCAGAGCGCTCGCTGGCGCGCCGTACGCGTGCAGCGCAAGCAATCCACGATCCAACCGCGCCGCTGTCTGAAAGCCGAATTCCAGCGCCGCCTGCGACTGCGCCGATGCGTCCACTCCCACCAGAACCGGGCCGTCGACCCGGCGACCTTCCATTCTGGTCACTACCACGATTCCCGGGGCATGGGCGGCGACCTGCGTGCTGGTCGATCCGATCAGCAGTCGGTCGAACCACCCGGTGCCGTGACTGCCAACAACCAGCAATTGCGCTCGGGCGGCCATATCGCACAACGTCGCCGCCGGTTGACCGGACACCAGTTCGATCGCGAGGTTCGCGTGCGGCTGGGATCGCAACGCGTGTTCACGCGCCTGGTGCAGCGCGGTTTTGCCCCGTTCGCGCACATCCTCGGCAATGCTTGGGTCGGCCGGCAGACCGAACGAGGGGTCATCGGGAACGACCAGACATAGGGTCAGCGGCGCGCCAGTATCTGCGCCCAGCTGCGCCGCCCAATCGACGGCGGCCAGGCTTGCTCTGGATCCGTCCACACCGACCAGTACGCCCAGCCGGGCGGCCTCCTGCTCAGCCGCCATCGCGGACTCCTTCCGCCCGATAACCGGAATATCAGGTTCATGACACAGCTGCGGCCGCGATTGAGATAGGGCCATCGGCCCCGTCCGGTAAGGGACTTTCGTCGGTCGATGGCGGGTCCGCTATGGGCGCGGTTGTCAGGATCCGCGAATCTGGCTGTCCTGGGTGCGCCGCAATATGCCCTGATCGGGTTCGATAATCGCCTCGGTGACCGCTCCGTCCACCCGGGAAAATCGCACTCGGGCCGCCGAATCGCCCTCGACCGTGAACACGTCCGGGCGGCGGGGGACCAACCGCTGCGCAGCAATCCCCTTGATCGCGACCTCCAAAGCACCGTCACGGATGCTGATCCGTACCGGGACCGTGCCCAGCGCATACGTACCGGTGTACGGGGCGAGCGCGTCCGGTGTGGACAGTGCCGGATCGCTGGTACGGCGGAATTCGATCGGCGCCACCAGCGGCTCCCACGCCGCCCGCAGCGCGTCGATCTCGCCGTCCGCGTCCTGACCGAATGTCACCACGCTGGTCTGTTCAATCGTCGGAGCCGAGGCGATCCAGGAATCGTAATTGCGATGGCTCAGGCTGAAGGTCCGGTCACCGAGCACGAGTGTGCCTGTGTCGCCATCCAGATTGACGGTGATGGTGCCGTAGCCGGGATTTTCGTAACGGCCGTTGTACGCCGAAGATGGGTGCGTGGGCGGATTCTTGGTTGACGTCGAGTTCTCGCGATGGGAGCGGGCCGCCGAAACGCCGTCCCGCAAGCTCCGTTCGCGATCATAAAGCCGCTCACCCCAGGGCAGCGGTTCGAGGCCGAGTGCCGCGTCGATCGCGTGGTACGCGCAGGCTTGCGGCAGACCAGTGCCGTCCAGGTTCGCCAGCAGCGCGACGCCGAATCCCTTTTCCGGTACGAGGACGACGCGCGAGCTGAACCCGTCAATTCCGCCGCTGTGCTGGATGATCCGGTGTCCACGGTAGACCTCGACCACCCAGCCCAGCCCGTAGCCGACGCTGAGTATTTCGTCCCAAGGGCCGTCATCCCCAACCGGCATAGTGGGTTTGCGGGTCTGGTGCAATGCGGCCGGGGCGATGATCTCGCGCTCACCGATGCGACCGTCGTTCGCATTGAGCAGCAGCCAGCGGGCCAGGTCGTCGGCGCAGGAATAGATGCTGCCGGCCGGCCCGCAGGCCGGGAAATTCACTCGCGGCACCTCGCTCAGCGCGCCATAGCTTTCGATATGCGCGCGGGCCCAGTCCGCCGTCGCGCTCGCTTCCGCCGGCGAAAAGCAGGTATTGCTCATGCCGAGCGGTTCCAGCAGCCGATCGCGAATGCCTTGTTCCCAGCTGGTTCCGAGCAATTCGCCGGCCAGATAACCGGCCGTGAGAAACATCAGGTTGTTGTATTGCCACGTACTGCGAAATGACGCCGACGATGGCAGATGGCGCAGCCGGTCAATGATCTGGGGCCGGTCCAAAAGCGGATTCGCATACCAGCTCAGATCGTGTCGCGGCAGCCCGGTGCGATGGCTCAGCAGATCGCGGACGGTGGCCAATTCGCTGGCGACCGGGTCATGTAACCGGAAATGCGGCAGATATTCCCGTACCGGTGTATCCCAGTCCAGCAGCCCGTCGCCGACCAGGGTGGCCAGCAGCGTCGCGGTGAAAGCCTTGGTACAGGAGGCGATCGCGAACAGCGTCTTGTCGGTGACCGGCTCAGCCGCCGCCGCGTCGCGGTGCCCGAACCCGCGGGTCAATGCCACATCGCCGTCCGCGACGAGCGCGACCGCCAGGCCCGGTACGCCGAATCGTTTCCGTTCTTCGTCCAGCAACTGCGTCAACCGGTCGGCATCCATATGCCGATATTGCCATGCTTTTCAGTGCTACGGCAGGGTGCCGGCGACCACTTCGCCGCCGACAATGGTCGCCAGCGGCGCGCCGAATTCGCCGTCTAGCAGGACAATGTCGTTCAGGTGCAACTCGCCCCGATCCAGATTCAGCAGGCGAGCGGGATTGCGGGCCGCCATCGCCACCACGTCCGCGCCGGAAATTCCGATCTCGCCCAGTCGCCGCGTGCATTCGGCCAACGTCTTGCTCGCTCCCGCCAGCAGCGTCGAACCGGGCATGGTCAACCGGCCGTCGGCGGTCAACTCGACCTCGCCGCCGACCGGTGTGTGGTAGCGGCCGGGCGCCATTCCGGAGAGCGCAACGGTGTCGCTGACCAGAATGCAGCGGTCGATTCCCTTGGCCCGCAGCATGACCGACAACGTCGCGTCGTCCAGATGATGGCCATCGGCGATCAGGCTCGCGGTGAACCGGTCTTCGGCCAGCTGCGCCCAGATGTAGTTGGGGTGGCGTGGCAGGACCGGATGGGCGCCATTGCCCAGGTGGGTGGAGAGTCGGGCACCGGCGGCCGCGGCGGCGGCGATATCGGCCGGTGCGGCCGCCGTGTGGCCGACCGAGGCGATGACACCGGCCCGGGTAATTCCGGCGATGTATTCGGGTGCGCCGCGCAATTCCGGGGCCAGGGTCACAATGCCGACGAGCCCCTCGGCCGCCTGCTGCCAGCGCGCGAATTCGGCCAGGTCCGGGTTACGGAGATATCGTGCATCATGCGCGCCACGCGGCCCGTCATCGTCGGCGATATACGGCCCTTCCACGTGCACACACGGAATTGCCCGCGCGATCAGCGGGTCGGCCGCCCGGGCCTGCGCGATTGCCCGCAGCGCAGTGCAGATCCGGTCCTCCGGGCCAGTGATGATCGTCGGGCAGATCGCCGTGACGCCGGCCGCCCACTCGGCTCGTACCAGGGCCTCGATCACGTCCGGGCTGACGTCTTCGGCGTTCACATCGTGGCCGCCGTACCCGTTCACCTGGATATCGATCGGTCCGGGCATGATCCACAGTCCGGATTCCGCCCCGGCGTCGGCGATCCCGGCGATGCGGCCATCGGCGAGCCGTAGCCGCACCGCGCGGCCGCTGCCCACCAGCCGTCCGGTCACCTCGATCATCGCGTCGCCTCTCCCGTGAGATCCCAGCGGACCGGCGTACCGCCCTGATCGGCGCTGCGCTGGGCCAACAAGGCGATTCTGGTCGCGGCGAACGACGCCTCGGCCGTGATGTTCGGTGATCCTCCGGCCAATACGGCGTCAAAGAAATCCTGGGCCGGGCGCAACCGCTCCGGCAGCGGCGGTGTCCATGGTGGACGGTTGTGCGTTGCCACGTCGAGCCGACCGTCCTTCCACAGCAGCTCGGCCGTGCCTTCGGTGCCGACCAGCCGCATCCGGTAGTCGCCGTGGTACGGCGCTGCCTCGGGGCTGAGCCAATGCACCTCCAAGGTGGCCAGCAGCCCGTCGTCGGTGCTCATGGTGACGATCGCCGTGTCCTGGAATTCCGGCCGATCGGTATTGCCGGTATTGCGAGCGAACGCCTGTAGGCGACCGGATTTCGCGCCGGAAAAATGCAGCAGAAGGTCGATGTCATGCACGGCCAGATCGTTGATTACGCCGCCATAAGCGTTGTGATCGAACATCCAGTTCGGACGCCGGGACCGGGTCAACTTGTGCGGCGCGCTGGCGGCGATGATCGCCAGCCGACCCAACTCCCGCCCGGCCACGAGCGACCCGAGCGCCAGCGTCGGCGGGTAGAACCGCTTCTCGAAAGCGATTGAGAGCAGGCGATCGCCTGAGCGCCAGGCCGACTCGATGTCGGCGAGCTGATCCAAGCTCGTACACAGTGGCTTGTCGGCGATGACGTGCAGGCCGGCCCGCAGAGCGTCCGCGGCAATCGGGCCGCGATGGGCATTGATCGCCCCAATGCCGACGACATCAATCGCGGTCGTGGCGAACATCTCGTTGTGGTCGGCAAAGTCGGGTACTTGCAGTTTTGCCCCGTACTCGGCGCGTACGGCCGGATCCCGCTCGGCAATCGCGACCAGCTCAACGTCCGTACGCTGCCGAGCCTCGTCGATGATCGTCTCGATATGCGGATGCCGCAGTCCGGCAATGGCCAACCGGACGGTCTTTGAGCCCTGCACGACGCTCCATGTCTGCCGGCATTGGTTGGTGCGCACCGGAACTTAGGTACCATGACCGCAGGTTCCTGCGAACGCTTGCACAGTTTGCCCAGTCGCGGCGAACCCTGTCAACGTCGGGCCACAAGCCCACTGGTCGGAATGAGGGCGTCTATGTCGGGACCCGCTTCGCTGAAGTCAATCGCCGAGGAAGCGGGTGTTTCTGTCTCGACCGTCTCGCGTGCGTTCACCCGACCAGAGCTGATCGGTGAGCAGACCCGGACCGAGATTCTCGCCATCGCCGAGCGGGTGGGCTATCAGCCGAATCGATCGGCTCGGGGCCTGGTGACCGGACGCACAACCACTTTGGGCCTGCTGGTTCCCGATATCGCCAACCCGTTCTTTCCGCCGTTGGTTCGGGCCGCCGAAGATCGGGCCTACGAACGTGGTTACGGCGTGATGCTGATGGACACTGACGAACACGCCGACCGGGAAAAGGCGCTGATCCGCGATCTGTCCGGTCGGGTCGACGGCCTCGTGTTGTGTTCGCCGCGGTCGCCGGCCGGTCAGATTCGCGAGTTGGCCACACAGCGGCCGCTGGTGTGCGTCAACCGTTCGATATCCGGCGTCACATCGGTGTGCTGCAGCACTCGCGACGGCCTCGGGCAATTGGTGCAGCACCTGCGTTCGCTCGGCCACCGCAAGATCGTGTACCTGGCCGGACCGGCCTCGTCCTGGTCGGACCGCGAACGGCGCAACAGCGTGCGCCGCCAGGCCGCCAAAAGCGGGATGCAGGTCGACGTTCTCGGGCCCTACCCGGCCACATTCGAAGGTGGCGTGCTCGCCGGTGACGCGGTGGCCGACAGTGCGGCTACCGCCGCGGTCGCCTTCGACGATGTGGTCGCGCTCGGCGCGATACATCGCCTGTCTGAGCGGGGATTGCGGGTTCCGGACCAGATCAGCGTGTCCGGCTGCGACGACATCTTCTT
The DNA here is from genome assembly GCA_040414495.1 of Mycobacteriales bacterium. GTDB lineage: Bacteria > Actinomycetota > Actinomycetes > Mycobacteriales > QHCD01 > DATAVB01. The sequence goes on along the minus strand of JBEDUI010000041.1, from coordinate 37,176 downwards.
CGCCTCGATGACGTTGCCGACCCTGACCACCGTAGCCACGCCGATCGCCGAGGCCGGCCGGGCCGCAATTGATTTGCTGATCGACGCGTTGGATTCACCGAAAGAACACCGGATTCAGGAGATCACGCTCTCCGGTGCATTTGTGGCCCGGGGGTCGACCGGCCGGATGGCGCGCCGGACCCGATAGGGCCCCCGGGGTCCGTGCGGAACACGGGCTTTCGATCGCCGCTCGTGGCGGCCAGGATTGATTAAGCCTTGACACGGTCGTATCGGCACGACACGATACCTGACGCAAGCGTTTGCACTCCGCCATATTGCGTCCGATCCGGTCTGTGTTTTTGCGGCCAGGAAAGGTGAGATGCGGTTATGACGTCTTCCCAGACGCCGTTGCGGTTGGCACTCGACGGTGGTTCTCCCGTCCGGAGCAGGCCATTTCCGACCAACGGCGATTCGGCCGGGCGCACGCTGGGGATCGAGGAGATCGACGCGTTGCGGCGGGTGGTCGAGTCCGGCAACCTGTCCCGCGTCGGCGGGCGGGAGGTGCCCGCGCTGGAGACGGATTTCGCCGAATTGTTGGGCGCGCGGCACGCCGTCGCCAGCACATCGGGAACCTCGGCCATCCACCTGGCGGTGTCCACACTCGATCTGGAACCGGGCGATGAGGTGATCGTCCCGCCCATCACGGATTTCGGCACGATCGTCGGCGTGCTGGCGCAGAACGCCGTTCCGATCTTCGCCGACGTCGACCCGTTGACCGGCTGCATAACGGCGGCCAGCGTCGAGCAGGCCATTTCCGAGCGGACCCGCGGCATCATTGTGGTCCACCTTTTCGGCGGTGGCGCGCCGATCGACGACATCGTGGCTCTCGGGCGGCAACGTAATATCCCGGTCATCGAGGATTGCGCCCAGGCCTATCTCGCGGTTCCGCCGGGCGGCGACAGCTACGCCGGCACGCGCGCGGACATCGGCTGTTTCAGCCTGCAGCAATCCAAACACATCACCTCCGGCGACGGCGGACTCACGATCACCAATGATCCCGCGCTGGATCGGCATATGCGATTGTTCGCCGACAAGGGTTGGCCGCGGGACACCGGCGAGCGAACGCATGTGTTCCACGGCTTCAATTACCGCATGACCGAATTGCAGGGTGCGGTGGCGCACGCGCAACTGGCCAAGCTGCCCGGCGTGATCGATTCCCGCCGAGCATCGGCCCAGCGGCTCGTCGATCAGCTGAGCGATCTGGCCGGCCTGCACCTGCCGACCGGAATTGACCGGCATTCGTTCTGGCTGTTTCCGTTGGTCATCGACCCGGCCGTCGTCGGGGTCGATAATGCGCGGTACGGCGCGGCGCTGCGGGCCGAGGGGATCCCGGTTTCCAGCGGGTACCTGGACCGTCCGCTGTATCTGGTTCCGGCGCTGACCGAACGCAAGGTCTACGGCAAGTCCGGATTCCCGTTCACCGCACCGCCGGCGCGTACCGAGATCCACTATTCGGTGGGGGATTGTCCGGCGGCCGAGACGTTGATCAACCAGACGCTGATGGTACTGGCGTGGAACGAGCACTATACCGATGAGGATGTCGACGACATCGCCACGGCGATACGCAAGGTGCACGGGCATTTCGTCGCTCGTTGACCGTCCGAAGTAGACCGACTGAGGAGACCCGGTGCGGATAGGAATTGTCGGGACCGAGAACAGCCACGCCGATCATTACGTACGCTACTTCAACGCCGACAAGCGGTATCCCGACCATCGCGTCGTCGCCCTGGCCGGTGGCGATTCGGAACGAAACCGAGCCCTGGCCGCGGCCGGAGATATCAGCCAGATCGTCACCGCGCCGGCTGATCTGCTTGGGTTGGTCGACGCGGCGGTGGTGTGTTCCCGCGACGGCCGCCAGCACCGCGCCGAGGCGACACCGTTACTCGAGGCGTCCTTGCCGGTTCTGGTGGACAAACCGCTGGCCTGCGACGTGCCGGATGCGCAAGCGATTCTCGATCTGGCTGGTAGCAAAGGAATCCCGGTCACGTCGTTCAGCGCACTGCGGTATTCGCCGCAGATCACCAGCCTGGCCGCCCGGCTGCAGTCCGGTGTGGACACCTTGATCGTGACCGGACCGGCCGACCCGGACAGCCAATACGCCGGCATCTTCTTCTACGGGATTCACATCGTCGAATTGGTATTGGCTCTGCTGCCCGACCGGTCGCTATCGGACCTCGTGGTGCACTCGCTGGATGACGCGGTTGTGGTGACCGCGAGCGCCGGCCCCACCACCGTGGTGATGGAATTCGTCCGCCCCGACACGCGCAAGGCGGTGCCGTGGCGGATTGTGGCCAAACGGGCCGGCGAATCCATTGTCGACGAACTCCGGCTCCAGGAGCACTACAGCCGCCCGTCGGTCGACGTATTCGCCGCGATGCTCGACTCGGGGACCGGGCCGTTGTCGGCAGAGCAACTGCTGGCTCCGGTGCGGATACTGTCCACAGTGGCCGCCGCGCTACCCGTGCCGGCCCATGGTTGACCGACTCCGTCCGATCGCGCTGGACTGCGACGTACTGTTCGGCACCTGGCCGCCCCGGGCCCAGGTACGGATGGACCTGGCGACGGTACGGACCACATTGGACAAAGCCGGAATCCGCGGCGCGGTGGCCTGTTCGGCCCGCGGCGCCTGGTTCGACGACATCGAGGGAAACACCGAAACGATCGACGTGGTGAGCCCGCTTGACGGGTGGTACCCGGCTGCGACGATCAACCTGCGCAATGGGTTGCGGGCCGAGTCCGAATTGGACCGGATGGTCGCGGCCGGGGTGCGGGCGGTACGGCTGTTCGCGAACCAATCGGCCGCCCCGACCTTTCCCGGTTATCGGCATGTGGTCGACGAGGCCCTGCGGCGCAACCTGGTGTTGTTGGTCGAGGGCGATTTCCGGGTCTGCTGGCAGGCTTACGCCGAACGTGCTGCGCGCGTGGTGTTCCTCGACGTGCACGCCTACCATCTGGCCGATTTCATTCTGGTTGCCCGGCAGGAGCCGGGTTTCGTCGCCTCGACCCGGCTGCTGAACGCACCGGATTCGATCGAGACCGTGGTCGGCGAAGTCGGGGCGGGGCATCTGGCCTTCGGTTCGCGCAGCCCGTTGCACGCCACCTCACCGGCCACGATCCGGCTGCGTCATGCGCGAATTTCCGACACCGACTGGTCAGCCGTGGCCGGCGGCACGCTGCGCGATCTGCTCGACGGCGAAAGGAAAGTCGGTGGCTGATCACCCGATCATCGACGTGCACGGTCACTGGGGGCCGTGGTTCTTTGCCATGGATATCGGCACGGCCCGAGAGAACATCCGATTGATGGATGCGTACGACATCACGATTCAGTTGGTGTCGGCGGCCGAGGGAGTGGTCTACGACGCGCCCGGCGGCAATGCGCGCCTCAGCCCGATTTTAGAGTCGCAACCGCGGCTGCGTGGTTATCTCGTGGTCAACCCCAACGATCCGGACGCGGCGGCGGCCGATCTGCGCCGGCATCTGCCCTCGGGTCTGTGGTCTGGGGTGAAGATCCACACTGGATATCCGCTGCGCCCGATCGATTCGCCGCAGATGCGGGAAACGTTCGCCATGCTGAACGAATTCGGCGTGGTGATCTTGATCCACACCTGGGGCCCGGACATTCTCGTACTGCCCGAGCTGTTGGCCCAGAACAGCCGACTGCGCGTGGTGGCGGGGCATATGGGGGCCGACCGCTGGGATCTGGCGGCGCAGGCGGCGCGGGACTGCGACCGGCTGTATCTCGAACCGTCCTGTTCGCTCACCGAGACGATGCGTTTCCGGCATGTGCTGGCCCATGCGCCGATTCGCCAGCTGTTGTTCGGTACGGACGCGACCTTGATTGATCCGGCTGTCGCGTTTGGACTCGTGGCTGACGCCGCGCCGACCCGTGAGCAGGAGGAGCTGCTGTTCTGGAAGAACGCGGCCGATCTGTTCGGCCTACACGATCAGTTGGCGAACCTTGGCAATTGATCAGCTCAGTTCGTGCTGGACTTTCGCCACGGCCCGCACAACGTCCTCGAGGTCCTCCGGGTCGCTGAGCAACACGTTCTGCGGCAACCACAGCGTCCGGGGACCGAATTCCTCGGCGACCGCACAATGCATATCGTCATCCCGACCGGACTCGGCCCGAATCGCCGGATCCTGGTGCAGCAGCGGATAAGCAGCCGACAGCGGTATGCCCTCGGCCGCAACGGCAGCAGCAAGCCGTTCCTTGCCCACCCCGCCGAATTCGGCCGGCTCGTAACGGATCAGCGCCAGGTGCCAGGCATGCGTGGTGGTCGACTCCGGAGTCGGCAAAACCCGAAAACCGGCGATCTCTTCGGACAACCGTCTGGCCAGCACGCTCGCGCCCGCCTCCCGGCGCGCGTTCCATTCGTCCAGCCGGTCCAGCTGACCGGTGAGTACCGCGGCCTGGAATTCGGTGAGTCGCAGATTCCAGCCCACCGCCGGATGTTCGTACCAACCACCTTGCGGTCGGCGTCCGACATTGGCCGCCGACCACGCCGCCTGATAAATGCCTTCATCGTTGGTGACAATCGCGCCGCCCTCGCCGGCGCTCATGTTCTTGCTCGACTGGAAGCTGAACGACCCGATATCGCCGAGCGACCCGGCCGGTCGGCCGCGTAATGCCGCGCCGTGGGCCTGGGCCGCGTCTTCGACAATTGCCAGCCCGGTAGGCACGACCGCTCGGATGGCGTCCACGTCGGCGACCGCTCCGCCCAGATGCACCGGGACGACCGCCTTCGTGCGTTCGGTCAGCCGCTCGGCCACCGAGTTCGCGTCCAACATCATGGTTTCGGCCTGCACGTCGGCGAAGACCGGCGTCGCGCCGGCCAGTAATACCGAGGTCGCGGTCGCGACGAAGGTGAATGGCGGAACTATCACCTCGTCGCCGCGGCGCACCCCAACGGCGCGCAGCGCCGCCAATAAGCCCAGCGTGCCGTTGGTGACGGCCACGCCATAACGCGTGCCATGGCGGGCGCTGAATTGCGCAATGAAATCCCGTACTCTGGTCCCCTCGTGCGATCCCCAGACCCCTGAGTCGAGAACGTCGAGCAGCGCGGTCCGCTGCTCAGGTGTGGGCGCGGGCGGCCAGCGGGTGAAGGGCCGCGTGCGCACTGCTGGTCCGCCGTCGATCGCTAGGGTCATTCGGGCACCTGCCGTCGATGTCGAGTGATCGTGCAAGCGCTTGCACCTCAATATGCTGGCGGCGGAGCCGCACGCTGTCAAGCCTGCGCGCCGTACCCAGCCTGGATACCCAACGCGTGCTGAACGACCGAATAGTTTCCGAATCCGTGGGTTGACACGCTAATCAACTCATGCAAGCGTATGCATGGCTACCGAGCACCGGCGTTACTGCCCGGTAGGTCCTGTGGCGCACCACGATCGACCGTCTCCGCACGCGAAACGGAGTGATGCCGTGGGTCCGAGCAATCCGCCGGAATGTGCACGTGGCTGACCGCAGGACATGATCACCGCCGAATTCGATGACTGGTCGGAGGCGTTATGGCGACACATGCAGTCATCCCACGATCGGGCGGTACGGAAACGCAGCCCGACCCGGCGCGGCAACGACGGCTGTCCTGGCGGAGCCGGGCGCGGCGCGATCGCTGGCTGCTCCTGTTCGGTGCGCCGGGGATGCTCGTCATCCTCATTTTCAGCTACATCCCACTGCTCGGAAACGTCATCGCGTTCAAGGACTACCAGCCGTACCTGGGGATCTGGGACTCGCCCTGGAGCGGACTGAGTAATTTCTCGATCATTTACAACGGCGACTCGGCGTTCCTGAATGCGCTGAAAAATACGCTCATCATCACGATACTGCAGGTCGTCTTCGTCTTCCCGGTGCCGATCTGTCTGGCGCTGATGCTGAACAGCCTGCTCTCCGAGCGCCTCAAGCGGGTGGTGCAGAGCATTCTGTACCTGCCGCACTTCATGTCCTGGGTCATCGTGGTCGCCATTTTCCAGCAGATGCTCGGCAATGCGGGTCTGCTCTCGAACTGGTTGCGGCGGCACGGCCATTCCGGCATTCACCTGATCGGCAATTCGAGCGTCTTCAAGGAGCTCATCACCGCGCAGGTGATCTGGAAGGACGCCGGCTGGGGGACCATTCTGTTTCTGGCCGCGCTGTCGCAAATAGACATTCAGCTCTACGAAGCGTCCGGTGTCGATGGCGCATCGCGGTGGCGCCAATTGTGGCATGTCACGTTGCCCGGAATCCGGCCGGTCATCATCCTGCTGTTGATCCTGCGGCTCGGTGACATTCTCACCGTAGGGTTCGAGCAGATCGTGCTGCAGCAACCGGCGGTGGGTACGCAGACCAGCGAGGTGCTGGACACCTACGTCTACAACAACGGCGTGCTCGCGGGCAGCTGGGGCACCGCAGCCGCGGTCGGGCTGGTGAAGGGCGTGCTCGGCGTAATTCTGGTTCTGGGCGCAAACAAATTGGCACATGCTTTCGGAGAGCGAGGTATCTACCAATCATGAGCGCCTCCACGTCAGCGGTGCCGCGGTGGGCCGGTGCCCGCCGCCCGGCCGGAAAACCCCGCCAGACGCGCGGAATTGTGGTGCCCCCGTGGCCGGTCCGGCTGTTCAAGGGTCTGCTCCTGTTGGTGTGTTGCGTCGCGGTCATCGGGCCGTTCGTGGCCGTGATCGCGACCAGCCTGGCCGACGCCAATCAGGTCAACTCGGCCGGCGGGCTGGTGCTGTGGCCGCATCACCCGAACCTGAACGCCTATCGCGCGATCCTGGACGGCGGTGTGGTCAGCCGGGCGCTGGTGGTGTCGCTTCTGGTCACCATTGTTGGCACGACATTGTCGCTGACCTGCACGTCATTGTTGGCGTATTCGCTGTCCCGGCCCGGATCGTTCGCCAGCAAGCCGATGCTGTTGGCGGTGTTGTTCACCCTGCTGTTCACGCCCGGCATTATCCCGTCGTACCTGATGGTCAAGGAACTGCATCTGCTCAATTCGTACTGGTCGCTGATTCTGCCGGTGATGGTCAGCGGCTTCAATGTGATCGTGGTCCGGGCGTTCTTCATGGATCTGCCGCAGGAACTGCTGGACGCGGCCCGAATCGACGGCGCCGGTGAACTGTCGACGCTGTTCCGGATCGTGCTCCCACTCTCGAAAGCGGTGCTCGCGGTCGTTGGGCTTTTCTACGCCGTGAGTTACTGGAATGCGTTCTTCAACGCATTGCTGTATCTGAGTGACAATTCGAAATGGCCGCTGCAGTTGGTGTTGCGGTCGTATGTCGTCAACAATTCCTCGCTCACCGTCGACCAGCTCTCGGTCGGCACCGCGCTTCCGCCACAGCCATCGCTGCAGATGGCGATCCTGGTGATTTCGCTGGTGCCGATAGCGGTCGTCTATCCGTTCATCCAGCGGCATTTCACCAAGGGTGTCATGCTCGGTGCGGTGAAGGGATAGCAGGTCGGGCCACTATGGACGGAGATGGGTAGCTGTGCGGTTTGGATTGCTCGGTTGTGGCGTCATCGGTACGCTGCATGCTCGGTTGCTCGAGTCGATGGCGGGCAGTGCTGAGCTCGCCGCGGTGGTGGATTCCGATCCACAGCGGGCAAAGGTCATCGCCGAAAGGCACAAGATCGATGCGCTGAGCAGCATCGATGAGCTGCTGACCCGCGATGACATCGACGCGGTGAGCGTGTGCCTGCCCAGCGGGAGCCACGCGGATGCGGCGGTGCAGGCACTGGATGCGGGAAAGCACGTTCTGATCGAAAAGCCGATCGATATTACGTTGGCCGCGGCCGACCGGGTTATCGAAGCCGAAAAACGTTCCGGCAAGACAGTGACGGTGATCAGCCAGCGGCGTTTTCAACCGGCACCGCGACGCGTGCACGACGCGGTCGTGGCTGGGTCGCTGGGGCGGGTGACGTCCGGCATTGTCGAGTCGACGTTCTGGCGGTCGCAGGAATATTACGACTCCGGCGGCTGGCGGGGCACGTGGTCGCAGGACGGCGGCGGTGCGCTGATGAACCAGGGCGTTCACGCGGTCGACCTGTTGATCTGGATGCTCGGCAAACCCGTGGAGGTGACGGCGTTCGGCGACATGTTGGCCCACGAGCGGATCGAGGTCGAGGACACGGTGGCGGCCACCGTTCGCTTTGAGAGCGGCGCGATCGGCACGATAACCGCCACCACGGCGGCATATCCGGGCCGGACGGTGCGGCTTTTGGTCAACGGCGATCGCGGCCTGGCTCTCATCGAACGGGAACGGCTGGAATATCTGCACACAATGGACGGTGAGCCGGCCGGCGGGGCCGATTCGGCGAATCACGTTGATGTGGCGGAGATGGAGGGCCTGACGCTCGATGTGGACGGAGCCCATCTGGCCCAATACCGGGACTTCGTCGATGCCGTACAGAACAACCGAACTCCACAGGTGACCACAGCGGACGGTCGCCGGGCGCTCGGGTTGGTGCTCGGTGTCTATGAATCCGTTCGTCGTGGTGGGGAGCCCGTCCGCCTATAGAGCGGCGAATGCGTCGGTTGCCGCGGCGATGGTCTCCTCGATGTCGTCCTCGGTGTGCGCGGTGGAGAGGAACCACAGGCCGCGGGGCACCATGTTGACCCCGCGGTCGAGCAATTCGGTATGCAGCCGGGTCATCATGGCCCGGTCGGTGGCGGCGAAATCCCGATAATCCCGGACTGGGTCTGGTGCGCCGAGATAGGTCTGGAAGACCGGTCCCGGCCCGTCGACCAGCAGCGGTACGCCGGATTTCGCCGCCGCCGTGGACAGTCCTGTCATCAGCCGCCGGCCCATGGCGTAGAGCCGGTCGTATAGCTCGTCGCGTTGTTCGTCCAAAATGGTCAATGTCGCCGCGGCAGCGGCCATGCAGACCGGGTGGGCGTTGAACGTCCCGGCGTGAGCGACCTTTCCGGTGGAGATGTCGTCCATGATCGCGGCCCGGCCGACCAGTGCCGAGACCGGCATTCCGCCTGCCATCGCCTTGCCGAAAACCGCGAGGTCGGGCGTGACCCCGAGGTATTCCTGAGCACCGCCGGCAGCCAGCCGGAATCCGGTGATGATTTCGTCAAAGATCAGCAGGCACCCGTGTTCGGCGCACAACTGCTGCACTTCGGCCAGATATCCAGGATCAGGCAGGATCGATCCGGTATTGCACAGCACCGGTTCCATGACGACGGCGGCAACCTGACCGGCGTTGTCGGCCAGTATCCGCGCCAGGGCCTCGCTGTTATTCCACGGGGCCAGAAGGAGATCCGGGGCCGGTGCCTGACCAATGGATCCGGGAACCAGGATGGGATGCTCCGCCGGCCCGGCGACGGTCAGGTCCGGGTGCACGCTGTAGAGCACCGGGTCGAACCAGCCGTGGTAATGCCCCTCGAATTTGAGAATCTTGGCCCGACCGGTGTGCCCGCGCGCCAGTCGAAGCGCGGCGTGCACCGCCTCGGAGCCGACCGTATTGAACCGGACCCGCTCGGCCGCCGGCACCATCCGGCACAGCAACTCCGCGACGGCCACCTCGCTCGCGTGCTGGGCCGAATAAACGATGCCACGGTGAACCTGCTGGGTTATCGCGTCCGTTATCGCGGGTGGACAGTGCCCGAGAATGGCCGGACCCTGGCCCAGAACGTAGTCGACGTAGCAATTTCCGTCGGCATCCCACAGCCGGCTTCCGGCCGCGTGATCGACGTACAGTGGCACACCCGGCATGCGCCGCGCATCGCTGGAAACACCGCCGGCCAAATACCGCTGCGCCGTCGCGTAAAGATCACTGCTTCGGTCCAGATTACGGCTCATATGCCTACGGTACGGGGCATCCATGCGTGACGGTCAATAGATTTGAAACATTTACGAAAAGGCAATTCTGATTCCGGGTGAATGTCTTAGCGCCGGCTGGAATTCGGCTGATCGGTGATTTCTTCCGTAGGAATTTTCTCCACCACCAGCCGATAGGCCTGGCGGGGCCGACCGGCCTGGGCCGACCGGACGGCGGGCATCGGCCAGACCAGCCCGCCCTCGGCCAGGCTCGCCAGTGTCCGGCGGGCGCTGCGCGCGGTCACACCGAGAACTTCGGCCACGGTGTCAGCATCGACCACGGTTGGCCCGGAGCCCTCGTTCGGCAATTCGCGGGCCAGCCGGCGCAGGATGTCCAGCCCTTTCGAATCCGGAATCGGTTCCAGGTCGGGCGTTTTGCGGTGCGGCCGCGATGGCAATGTGGACACTGCGCCGTCCGCGCCGACCAGATATGCGGCGGTGGCGTCGGCGGCGCGGGCTTTTTCGACCGCCACGAGCGCGTGCGCCTCGGCATCCCGGGCGGTGCGGCCTAACCCGACACCGACCTCGACGGCGAGCCCCAGCTCCGTGCGCACGCGGTCCAGGAATGGCGCCGCACGGAGCCCGTCGGTGGCCTGCGCCAATGATCCCAGCGTCACGGTCACCACGTAACCGTTCTCGTCGCGCGGTATGACGGTGGCGCCCATTCGCCGCGCGTCGGCCAGAAGTGCCTTGTGCAGCGAGAGTTTCAACTCCTGTTGCCAGTAGTTGCTCGGACCGGACCGGCCCGGTCGCGCCGAGGCGGCCACTTCGACCATGACGATCGCGATCTGACCCTCCTCCAGGCGGCTCCCGGTCCCCAGCAGGGCAGCGGTATTCACCGCGGTGCGTAACGTGTTCGCGGTCGGCAGCATGCGCAGCGCGGGAATTCCGGCCTTGTGCAGCTGTTGCGCCACCGACCGGACGGTGGTGAGCGCGGCGGTGGTTTTGCGTTGCCGGTAAAGCTTTTCGTGGAACGCGAAGAATTCCCGGGCCGATTCCGGTCGCTTGTACTCCAACGTATGTACGCCGGAAATGTCGACCCCGATCTCGGTGTACGCTTCCTCGACGTCGGTCGGTGCGATCGAGTCGATGCTCACCCGGGCCGGGTCGCAGTCGTGGGCCAGAACGCCACGCAGCAGGCTGGAATACAGTGAGGCGCCGCTGACCGGAACATAGGTCGCGGGAACGAGAAGCTCACCGGCCTGACTGGCGATATCGTATTGCAGCGGCCCGGTGAAGAGCACGACGTCGATATTTCCCTCGATCTTACGGAAGGTCTCGTACGTCTCGCGCTCGTTGGAATGCGAGGCGCCGACGAGCCGCCAGTCGTGCGCGGTGTCGTCGCCGCCGAGCAACAGAATCCGTTCCACCAGGTCCCGGGAGCCGACCACGCCGACGACGATCTGGGAACGTGCCTCCGATCGAACTGCGGCAACCACATCGACTCCATTCGCTGGCGGCGCTATTGCTGTCAGCCCTGACGATGCTGACGACCCGATGGTACGACCCGGCCGAACTACCTCCAGTCCAGCAGACGGGTGATGGTACCGCCGAGCACCGCGGCCCGGTCCGATTCGCTCAACCGCGCGAAAAGTACCCGGCCCAGGGAAAAGCGCAGGTCGATGAACGGAAAATCCGAGCCGAATACGACCTGGCGCGATCCGACCGCGTCCACCATCCGCTCGATGATCTGTCCGTGCCCAAACGATCCACACAACTCGAGCACCACATTCGGATGCCGAGCAGCCACCTCGGTCGCGGCGTCGAAACCGGGCTGACCGGCGCCGGCATGGCCGGCCAGAATTATCGCCTTCGGGTGGGCGTCGGCGACCTTTTCCACCATCCTGGGGTCGTTGTAGGCCGAGTGCGCCGATGTGTGGGTCAATACCGGTGCGCCGGTGCGCTCGGCGAATTCCCAGACCGATGCATACCGGGCGCCGGTCAAGGGATACGTGTGTAGATCCGGATGCAGCTTGAACCCAGCGAACCGTGGATCGTCGGCCCAGCGTGCCACCTCGGATTCGGGATCCTGCCACGGATTGATGGTCACATATCCCAGCAGGCGGCCCGGATGCGCTGATAGCGCGGCAGCGGTGGCCTCGTTGCCGGCGCTCGCGTCGAGCTGGATCGCCAGGTTGGTCGACAGAACGGCGCGCGATACGCCGCACCGGTCCATGACCCGCACCATCGAGGCGGCGTCGGCATCGGGAATGTAGAAAAGGCTGTACGGGCCGCCATGCGCGTGGGCGTCCACAATGGTCAGATCGGTCTGCGGGCGGCGCTGCCATACCGCGGTCGCGAGCGGGTTCATGCCGTGCTCACCCGTTCGCCGAGCAGCCGCTGCAGCTGGCCCGACGCGATCGTCGCCACCGCCGCATCGTCCAGTTCGGAATAGAGCAGCCGGGTGACCGCCTCGGCCGGATCATGTTCCGGGCTGCCGGTGCCGAACACCAACCGGTGCGCCCCGAACCGCTCGGCCAGCCATTCCACCCCGCAGTGCGAGGAGAAGTTCGACAGGCCGATGTGGACATTCGTGGTTCGGTCGAGAATTCCGGCTATTCGGCGCAACGAGCGATATCCCGGTTTGCAGACGACGACCGGCAGCGCCGGCCGGGCGGTGGCCACCGCTTCCAACTGCGGCCAGGTGGTTTGCGTCGCGTCAACCAGAAGCAGCTGCCCGGTCGCCGCGATCGCATCCAGCATCGAGGCCGCGTCCGGACCGGCCAGGTCATAGCCGTGGTCGTGCGGGTAGGCCCGAATCGCTGGTACGCCGGCGATTGTGGCGGCGGTGGCGAATTCCTCTGGTCGACCGACCTCGCCGCAGGATTCCGGCAACATCACCCAACACGGGCGCAGTCGCGGCTCGTCGGCGGTCAGTTCCAGCAGCCGCTTGTTTCCGGTCGCCGGCTCGTGCAGCCAGGACAGCGTGTGGCCGACCAGTGCTTGGGCGATGCCGACCCGGTCCATTGCGGACAGTAGCTCGGCCACGGTCCCGGCGCCGACCTCACGTCGCGGATGCCGTCCGACCAGAACATCAACATCGAACAGCACAGGCTCAGCCATCGATGCCGCTCCACGTCACTCGCGCGCCGGTCGAGCGGCTCCAGCTGTCGGCCGCGATCAGGTCCACTGTGGAGCCGAGAGTGACCTCGATCGCGTCGTCGATCGTACGAATTCCGACCTCCGGTGGGGTATCGGCGAATGGCACCAGCACAACGTCGAAATCGCCGTCGTCCTGCTGCAGCGCGAGCGTATGCACGGTGCCGAATTCTGCCGTTCCGGTGGCCGGATCGGGAATCCGACTCGGCCCGGAACTCCGCTGGACGCCAGCGGGCCGGGACGGCAGCACCAGCAGTCCGGGGCCCACGGCCGGCGCATATCCCGCCCCGCACGGCAACCACGGCGCGGTGCCATGCAGCAGCCAGGTCGCCGGTGCCGCCAGCCGGTCGGTGACCAGCCAGAGTCGTGGGTCGGACCGGATGAACGTGATTCGGCGCCGGTGCACCTGCCGATAGCCGTGGTGCTCACCGGCGAACACGTCGATCTCGGGGTGGGTCAGGAACTCGGTCAAGCGGGCCCGACGGTCCTCAGTGAACTCATCGCCCGTGGCCACAACGGTGTTGTGCCCGACCGGGGCCTGGAACCAGTCGTAATAGCCCGGGTCGTCATAGGACGGTGGGCCGCCCGCCTCCCACGCCAGCGGAACTCCCCAGCCGGAAATCACGAAGTCGAGGGCCGCGTGATGGCTGTGCGGCTCCAATTCATGCCCGATGTACGGGCCGTAATTAATGACCGTCAGCAGATCCTCGCGTGCGGCGCCGGTACGGAATACCGCGTAGCGGCTGCTTTCCAGACGCCCCGAGCCATGTGACCCACGGGCGACCGTCGGCGGGTCATGCGGCGGCAACCAGGCCGATTCCTCAGCCAGCCGCGGACCCAGCCACCGCGCGGCGAGGTCCCGGTAGGCCGGATCGCCGAGCAGATAGTGCCCGCGCAGCAGGGCGGCGGCCGGCCACACGATTCCGCTGTCCTGCAACGCCGGCACCCAACCGCTTGGATCGGCCAGCGCGATAAGCCAATCGTGCATCGCCCGGAATCGCGGGTGTCCGGTCAGGACCGTCCAATCCAGATACTGCTCGCCCACGACCGCGGCCCGTTGCAGCGCATTGAGGCACATGGCGTGGTATCCGGGCGAGCGTTCGTAATGCCCGCCGTCGGGGTAGACGTCCAGCTCGAGGTGCTCCAGCAGTCGGTCCTGGGCTCGCTGCGCCCACTGCGCCGCCTCGGTGAATTCACCGAGCACGCCGGCAACGTGCAGTAATTCCGCACAACAGGCCAGCTGCCAATTGCCGTGCCGGAATTCGTCGTGCTCCTCGAACGCCCAGCGCGCTCCACCCAGGACGGTCGCCAGCATCTGCTCCCAGCGGCGCTGGCTCAACGCCGGTTCGTCCGCGAACGCGGCCAGTGCCTGCATAATCACGGCCGAGCGGCCACAGACACCGAGTGAATACCAGATGACATCGAGGCCGGGCCAGTCACCGACCACGTTGTCCCGGGTGTCGTACCACTGACCGAAAAGCCGATCCCAGGCCCGGCCGTACCGCGGTTCGCCGGTCAATTCGTAAGCCGAGACCAGCGGCGTTAGCCAGCCGAGATAGTGGAATCCGTACAGGCGAGACCGGCCGTGGCCGCGATCGGTGAAATCCACTTGCCGGTCGCAGACCTCATCGGCCGTAGCGATCGCTTCCAGCGCGGCCGTAGACCCGCGCACACCCGAGGCCCAGCGGGCGATATCCCATACCGGCCGGCGATTGCGGAGCAGCTTCGTACGCCATTCGACCAGCGACGAGGCGGTTGGATCCAGAGCGGCCAACAGCTCATGATCCGGTATGTGCCGCATGCGCGTCGGGTGCACGTGCGGCGGCTTTTCGACGAACTTCATCGGGGCACCGGCTCGCTCCGACCGGTCCGCATGGCCGTATGGGCGGCAGCCAATACCGCGGTGACGTGCCGGGAGCTCTCCACGCTGATCAACGGCTCGGTGCCGGTCAGTGCACAGTGGACGAAGTGGTGGATCGCGTCGCGGTAGGCCCCGCCGGGAATGCCATGCATTACCCGCTGCAGCATATTGCGGGGATAGTGATAGCCGGCCGCGGTCGCGACCTGGATATTCTCCTTCTGCCGGTCCAGCTGCAATACGCCGTCCTCCCCGACGAGCGTGATGTAACTGTCCACCATGGTCGGAAACGTATTCGGGTAGATCCACGCCGATTCGAACGTCGCGATGGCGCCGCGGCCGAATCGGGCCTGGATCTGCACCGCATCCGGCGTGTCGATGCCCATTGTGGACAGCTTCCCGTGCCGGGCCCGCGCCGAGACCTCGACGATTTGGTCGTCGGCCAGCCAGGTCACCAGGTCAATGTCGTGTGAGGACAGAAACCAGGCGCAGGTCGTATCGGCGGCCCAGCCGATCATCTCGGTCGGTACGTGAATTGCGTCGTCCTTGCGGGCGTACGCGACCACCGGCTCGCCCAGCTGCGCCATCAGATCCTTGGCCTGGCTGTAAGCCGGAACCCAGCGGTGGTTGTAGAGGCACATCGCCACCACGCCGGCGGTTCGGATCGCTGTGACCGCGCGGTCCGCGTCGGCCACGTCGGTGGTGAACGGTTTCTCCACCAGAATGTGCAGCCCGGCTTCGGCGGCAGCCACTATCACATCGGCGTGCAGATTATCCGGTGTGGTAACCGAAACCGCGTCCACCACGCCGGATCGCACCAGCTTCTCATAGTCGTCGAAAACGGTGGCGCCATACGTTTCGGCCAGAGCCGCCGCATGAGCGCGGGTCCGGCTCGCGATCGCGGTTACCGACGCGTCCGGGTGCGCGGCCAGCACCTCGGCATGGCCGCGCCCCATGATTCCGGCGCCGACAATTCCCACCCGCAGCGGGCCCGGCATGCTCACTTTGATCCCGACAACTGCTTGTCCCACTGAGCGGCCGCGGTGGACAGTGCGTCCTGTGCGCTCTTTTGGCCCTGAATAAACGCGGCCAGCTGATCGGAGAAATCCTCGGCCAGTTGGGCGTCGCTGCCGGTGCCCAGTTGGCCATCCTCGAGCTCGGGCAACTCGGCTACCGCGATGCGACGAGCCTGATCGGCCAGCGTATTGCCCTTGATGTCGGTGAAGAACGGGTCCCTGGCCGAGGAGACCGTCGACGGATAGATCGTGACGATCTTGCAGAACGCGAGTTGGTTGGCCGCGTCGGTCACGTATTTGATGAACTCACTCGCCGCCTGCTTGTGCTTGGACGCCTTCGGAATGGCGAACGTCTGCTGGCCGGCCAGCAGGTATTTGCCGTCGGTGGTGTGCACCGCCTTGGTGACGGCCAGTTTGGCGTAAATGTTGGGGGAGTTCTTCTGATAGTTCAGCAACGTGAACGGCAGGCTGTTCGGGGTGAACGCCAACTGCCCATTGTCGATGCTCTGTGGATAGTTGCGGGTGTCCTTCGTGATCGCGCCCGGAGCGATCGCGTGGGTGTCGTAGGCCTGCTTGAACTTTTGCAGGATGGCGACCGCCTGCGGGGTGTCGAACGTCGCCTTCTTCTTATCGGCCGAGAGCACCTTGATGCCGTAGTACTGCAATACGCTGTAGGTCGGCAGGTCGTTCATCCCGTAGACCTTGGTGTCGTCATACGTCTTGGCCGCCAGCTGCAGCGCATCGTCGTAGGTTTGCGGTGGCGAACTGGCGGAAAAGCCGGCCTTCTTGACGATCGAGGTGTTGTAGATGCCCACCGGAGCGCCGCCGTTGTACCAGGGCACCGCATAGAGGCTGCCGCCCGAACGCAGCGAGCTGAGCAGGTTGCTCTGGAAATCGGCCAGATCGCTCGTGCTGAAGTATGTATTCAGGTTGGTCAACGACGGGCGGAACTGCCCCAGATTGCCGGAGTCGATGTTGACCGCGTCCGGCACCTTTCCCGAGGCGAGTGCGGCCAGCAGCTTGGTCGCGATGTCCTGACCGGGAACGTCGACCCAGTCGATGGTGACCTTCGGGTGTTTCTTTTCGTACGTGTTAATGAGCCCGGTGATGTAGCTGTTGTAGTTCTTTTTCAGGTTGATCGTCCAGAACTGCACCGTACCGGAAAATTTGGGATCGTTGCTCTTGGCATTTGATCCGCTATTCGACCCGCCGGAAATGCAGCCGGTCAGTGTCAACGCGAGCGTGGCCGCCGCGGCTGTCGCCTGCCACCAGCAACGACGCGAAGAACTGCGCATGACGACCTCCGGGCGAGGGTGCGGAGTGAATGCGGGTAACTTGTTGGCAACATTACGGCAGTCCGTTATCACAGTTACGGACAGAGAGTACCGCGCGAGTATGGCTTGTCAAGGTCGCCCGATGCACCGGCTAATGCGGCGTTGACATTACCGACCGCTGGTTTTAGTTTACGGACAGCTAATTGTGGCCGTCTTATATCTGGCTAACGGACGTCAATGCAAGGTCGCCACCAGCCGCGCGGGAGGTGCATGATGGCGAGCACGCCCGTGCTGAATGCGACCGAGCCGATCCGGCCGAAATCCCGCGCCGCGGCCCGGCGCAGTGAGCAGCCGGCCGGTCGGGTGCTGGGTCAGCGCTGGTTCACTCCGTATCTGTTCATGGCACCGGGGCTGGTGCTGTTCGGCCTGTTTTTCGCTTGGCCGGCCGTCACCGCGATCGAATTGTCGTTCTACAAATACGACGTCGTGAACACCCCGCGGTACATCGGTCTGGCCAACTTTCGCGCGCTGGTCCACGACTCCCAGTTCTGGACCGCGCTCGGTAATTCGCTGATCTTCCTGATCGGCCTGATCCCGCTGTCGGTGGTGATTCCGCTGCTGTTGGCGGTCCTGGTCAACCAACGCATCCGCGGCATCCAGATCTTCCGGGTCGTGTATTACCTCCCGGTCGTCACCTCGATGGTTGCGATCGGCGTTGCCTGGAATTACGTATTCCATCAGCGCGGAATCGTGAATTGGATGTTGACCGGACTGCACGTGCTGCACCAACCCGTGCAGTATCTGCTGGACCCGCACTGGGCCATCTTCGCCCTGATCCTGGTCGAGGGCTGGGCGTCGATGGGCACGTACATGATGATCTATCTGGCCGGGCTGCAGGCCATTCCGAACGATGTGTACGAGGCGGCCCGGGTGGATGGAGCCTCAGCCTGGCAACGGCTCCGGCATATCACGCTGCCGTTGATCGTACCGTTCATTACGGTCACGCTGACGTTGGAAATGATGGCCGCGATGCAGGTTTTCACCTCGGTCTACGTGATGACCCAGGGCGGCCCGGAGAATCACACCCTGACCCTCGGGTATTACATCTGGAAGGCGGCATTCCAGAACTACCAGATGGGATACGCCTCGGCAATGGGCCTGGTGCTGTGGGTGTTGTTGATCGCGATGGCGCTGTTCAACTACCGGATCACCCGCGGTCGGATGGTGACACTGTGACTATCGCCGATCGGGGTTGGCGCTCCAGCCCGGGGGCGCACCGGCGCCGGCTGGGCCGGATCGGGATGTACGTCCTGCTGATCGTGATCGGGCTGGCCTTTGTCGGGCCATTCCTGATCATGCTGTCCTCAGCGCTGAAACCCAGCTCGCAGCAGGTGTTCTCGTTCCCACCGCAATTCATTCCGCATCCGCCGGTGCTGACCTGGTTCAAGGAGGCGTGGACCTCGGTCCCGTATCCGCGTTACCTTCTGAATTCCGTGCTGTACGTGGGGATTGGCGTCCCGGTGTACGTGCTGGTGTCGGCGCTGACCGCATATCCACTTGCGGTGATGCGGTTCCGTGGCCGTACGTTCTTTTTCTTCATGTTCCTCTCCACAATGTTCCTGCCCGGCGAGTTGATGCTGGTACCGCGGTTCATCGTGGTTTCCGATCTCGGCATGGCCGATACGTATCAGGGTGTGATCCTGCCCGGCGTCCTGTCCGCCTTCGGCATTTTGCTGCTACGCCAGGCGTTTTCCGGAATTCCGCGGGTCGTGGTCGAGGCGGCCGCGATCGACGGCTGCCGGGACTGGCGCATTTTCTGGCACGTCATGCTGCCCGGGGCGAGGCCGACGATGGCCGTGATGGCGATCTTCGGTTTCATCTCGACCTGGAACAGCTTCATTTGGCCGCTCGTGGTGCTCAAGGATTCCAGCAAATATCCGGTCGCGCTCGGCGTGGCGTACCTGGCCGGCATCAGCGGCACCGATGTCCGCAGCCTGGCGGCCGGTACCGTCCTGTCGCTGCTGCCGGTGGTCATTTTCTTCATCATCATGCAGCGGCACATTCTCGAAGGCATGCGCGGCGCGGTCAAAGGCTGAGCACCAAAAAGGCTGACGGTCAAAGGGCTGACGGTCATCTCACAGGAGGCTTTTATGTGGAAACGTCGTTTCGCGATCGCGGCGTCGGCGGCGGCGATGGTCGCGGCCGCCGGCCTGACCGCGACTTGGCATCATCAACCGCTTCGCTCGAGCGCGGCCAGCGAAAGCACTGCGGTGCTGGGTGATTACGCAAGTCCGATCGTTGGACCGGTCGGCAGCGACGGCGTCGCGCACATTGACGACACGGCCACGATCAACAAATTGGCGGGCGCGCACATCAATACGTACGCGTACCTGATCTATCCCAGCCCGCTTTACGGCACCGCGGATCCGAGCACCATCACTCAGGCGCAATGGGACGATCTGCCCGGCTTCGCCACCGCCGCCGCCCACGCACGCATCAACGTGCTGGTCTATATCGTGCCGCCGAGCGAATCACACGCGACCACGAATCCGACCACAACACCGCAATACCAGCCGTTCGGCTGGGACTATCAGGCCTGGGCAACGAATGTCGCGCAGGTCGCCAGCAAGCAGCAGAATATCCGCGGCATGATCGTTGACGATTTCGGTGCGAATACCGCAGAGAACAACAGCCCGTATTCGTTCCGGTTCACACCCGACTATGTTGGCCAGATGCGCTCGGCGGCCAAGTCCATCGCGCCCTGGTTCACCCTCTCCACGATCATGTACTACCCGGACCTGACCAACGCGACCGCGATTCTCGCCGACTACCGCAATGACATCGACGGCATTGTTTTTCCGTATCGCAGTCAGTCGACCGGCATCGTGAGTACCGCCGACGCCCGGGAAGCCGAATCCGAGGGGCGCAGCGTTGGCTCGGTGGTCAGCTGCCATGACGGGAATTCCTGCCTGCAGGTGCATTACCCAGCGAAGATTACGTCCAGTGCCGGGCAGGAAGGCGGGGTCAGCCAGCAGATCCGGGTCGATGGTTCGGCCGCCAAACGTACGTTGTCGTTCTGGGTGAACGACGATTTCCTCACCGGTGCCACGTCCGGATTCCATACGATCCAGGCTGTTATTGACGGGACCGTCGTCGCATCCGAGGACGTCAATGGCTATACCACCGGTTGGCACAAAATCACCGCTGACGTGACCGATGCGCTGGCCGGCAAAACCTCGGCCGAGTTGACCCTGCGGGTCAGCGAGCAGAAAGGCGTCGGCAATTTCGCCGTGTCGGCCTACTTCGACGACGTGTCGGGAACCGGTCTGGCGATCAGCGACCCCGGATTCGAGGCGACCGGAATTCCGGCCTGGACACCGCAGTCAAACGCGACCGCGTTCAATTCCGAACAGATCCACAACCTGCGGTATCTGTACATGACGTACGCCCAGCGCCTGGGCGCGGAACGGACCCGTGACCCGAACTACCAGACCAGCGCCGATTACGTGGCGACGGTTGTCGGTACCGCGCTCGACCTCACCGGGCAGCACGTCGCGGACGGTTCGTTGATCTACACATTGCCGCTGGCCGGACCGGACCCGAACTCGGTGGCCGAATACAACGCAGTCGCCCGGCTGTACGGCGACTACAAGTAAACAGGTCCGAAACGTCCAAGACCGGTGAGCGCCAAACGCCTACGGTGGCCACATGACATTACGACCTGCTGTTTTCGAAATCTTTGTGTCCGATATGGCGGCCAGCCTGGCGTTCTACCGCCGACTTGGGCTGGCAATCCCGGCCGATGCCGATAAAGAACCGCATGTCGACATCGAAGCCGCCGGCGTACGGGTGACCTGGGATACCGAGGAGACGATGCGCTCGTTCGACCCGGGCTGGAGCGCGCCGCCGGGTGGCGGCAGCCGGGCCGGACTCGCTTTCGCCTGCGATTCGCCGGCCGAGGTCGATGCGACTTACGCGAATATGACCGGAGCCGGGTACAAGGGCCATCTCGCCCCGTTCGATGCGTTCTGGGGAATGCGGTACGCCGTTCTGCACGACCCGGACGGAATTACGGTCGACCTATTCGCGCAGCTCCCGCAATAGGCCGGTCGGTGTGATGCCGGCCAGCGCGCGCATCTCCCGGCTCAGGTGCGCCTGGTCGGCGTACCCGCAGTCGTTGGCCACGTCGGTCAGCGGCTTGCCGGCCCGGACCAGGTCGATCGCCGTGCCCAGCCGCAGCACCCGACCGAGCCGGCGCGGACCGTACCCGAATACCGGCAGGCACCGGCGGTGCAGTTGGCGGGCGCTGAACCCGACCCGGTCGGCGATGCCGGCCACCGATGCCCCGGCCCGGGTCAACCGCAGTACGGCCGGGCCGATCGGGTCCGGACGCGCCTCGGCCGCCGTGTCGTACAGCCACTCCTGCATCGCAGCCACCGGGTCGGCCGCAACTTCGCCGGCCAATCGATGCGTTCGGCCACGAGTCCACAGCTGCGCCAGATCCGGGCACTGGTCGCGGATTTCATCGGCCGGCACGCCGAGCCAGGCCGGGCCAGTGCCGCCGGCGAACCGCAGTCCGACGTATGAGCTGCCGCCCGGATCGTGGTACGAGCGGGCCGTCTGGTCGGGGCCAGCCACGAACAACCGGTCGCCATCCCAGATCAGGTCCATGCAGCCGTCGGGCAGAATCCGGCTCGTGGTCGGCGTCGGACCGACCTGCCGCTGCCACAACACCACGCCGGGAATCCCGGTCGCGCGCTCGCGATACGTCACCAGCCGATAATGCCGGTCGGCACCGACAGAAGTTCACCGCACATCCGGGATATCGCCGTACGTACCGGAGAAATCGCCCGGTTGCGTGGCGCAACCGAGGAACAGAATGGGAAGGGTGGTTCCCTCACCCGAAGCCTATGTCGCCTCGATCGGCGTGGCGGCGGTCGGGTGCGCGGGCGTCTGCGTCGCGGCCCGCAAGTGGCCGGGACCCTGGGTACTCGGCGTGGCCCGCGGGCTCGGCGTGCTGCTCTTGGCCACGATGGTCAGCCGCTTGGTGGAGCCGGCCATGGCGGGGCACTGGTCGGCCGGGTCGGACCTGCCATTGTTTATCTGTACGGCGACCGGGTGGATCGCGCCGGCCGCGTTCTGGCTGCAGGTGCCGTTGCTCTACGAATTAACGTATTTCTGGGGATTGGCCGGCGGCGCGCTGGCGCTGGCCACCCCGACCGTGTCGGCGCCATTTCCGCAACTGGCGTTTATGCAATACGTGGTTTTGCATACCGGGGTGGTGGTGGCCGCGTTCATCACGGTAATCGCGCTGGCCGTCTACCCCAGACCCGGCGCCGTACGGCGGGTTTTCATGTGCACATGTTTGTTGACCCTGCTGGCGGCATTTGTCAATATCGGCTCCGGCGGGAATTACATGTACTTACGGCGGCCGCCGTCGAATGCCACGTTGTTGACGGCTCTGGGTCCCTGGCCGTGGTACATAGTGAGTTCAACCGCGATTGCGTTGGTGGTGTTTTGGGCGATGGACGCGCCGTTCCGACACACAGCCACCGCGCCACCGCTGGTCAGACATTAAAGAGGCCCCCGATCCTGCGCGGATCGGGGGCCTTTCATTTAACCCGTACTAATTACTTCGTGGGCTCCTGCGTGCCATCCTCAGCCGGGGCCTCGACCTGCGGGGTGGTCGATCCGGTGGTGACGGCGATGCGCTTGGCCGAGCTCTCCGGGGCGGTGTAGACACCGGCGACCCGGACCGTCAACACGCCAGCGTCGTAGGAGGCGCTGACCGCGTCGGCGGTTACGTGCTCGGGCAGACCGAACGACCGCTCGAATGAGCCGTACCGGACCTCACGCAGCGTCCGACCGGTCCTGTTCTCCGTGCGCTCGCTGCGCCGCTCGCCCTTGACGACCAACCGGCCACCGTCAACCTCGACGGTGACGTCCTTGCTGGCGTCCAGACCCGGCAGCTCCAGCCGAACGACGGCGTCGTCGCCATCGCGGTCGAGCTCGGCGGCCGGAACAAATCCGTTGGTACGGGGGACCGGGCGCACCGTCGGGCCGAACGCGCGACGGCGGGCCGCGTCGAACTCGGCAAACGGGTCGCGCCGGCTCCACAGTGTCAGGGTGCTCATCGTGTACTCCTCGTGATCCTGCTGTAGGCGCCTGTTGCGTCCATGCACCTGGTTTAACTTGAGTCGACTGCGCTCAATTCCCAGGATGCGGGAGCGGTTTCTTCGTGATGACGTCGTGAGCGGGAGGAATGGGTCAAGCTTGACGGGCAGATCGGTCTCGAAGCGCAGCACGTGCCTGATTGCAGCGAAGGTGACGTGAGGGTCGTTTTTCGGTCGCAAAATCGCTCTGGTGTCACACTCACTGCAAGTTCCCGATCTCAATCAGTCCACAGCGGACTGATTAGCGTTGGTCGTCGTACACCCCGCGGTGCTCGGGGTCCAGGAGCGACTCGTACTCGTTGTGCCGGTGGATGTAACTCGCGACAGTTGGGCAGATCGGCGTGACCGTAAGCCCGCGGGACTTGGCGTCATCCAGCACCCACCGCACCAGCGCGCTGCCGTAACCGTGTCCCTGATATTCCGGGAGTATCGCGGTGTGGGTGAGGATCAGCCGACCGGGCGCGGTCTCGTACGCGATCATCCCGACCAGTTGATCGTCGACGTAGGCGTCGTAGCTGCTCGCTTCATCGTTTCGTCTCGTCATCATCGGTGCGGTCATATCGCGGTGTCCCCAGTTCGCTACGCCGTCGGTCCGGTCTCGTTCGCTTCGACCGCATCCTTGATGCGCTCAGCCAGGGCATCGGCATCCTTGGCCGCCGAATGGCGGGCCACGCCGACCAGCAGTTTGCCCAGGCCATGACCCTCGAAGGAATTGAATATCGTGAGCTTTGTCTGCGACTCGCCGAGATCTTCCAGGTCGTAACCGCCCTCGGGCACCGTGACCATATTCTTCGAACGTTCAGCCCAGCGAATCGACGTCGGTTTCTGGAAATGAGTCAGCTCGAAACGACGGTTGGTCGTCATTCCGGCGTCTTTGACCTTGCTGACGAAGACCGTCCCGAGATGTGACGGGCCGTCGGGCTCTTTGCGCATCTCCAGCACGCGCGGGCTGAACTTCGGGTCGTTCGTACCGGCCGCGAGGAATTCGAACACCTCGTCAATCGGACGATTGATCACTGCCGTACCACTGAACTGTCCGGGCATGCGAGCTCCTCGGCGTCGGCAACCGAGCGTCAGCTTAGTTCGCCGTGGCCCGGATTTCCTGGCATCTGTCGGCCCGACCTGAGCCCTGCCTTTACCGCTGCGTCTGTATGTGCGCCACCCCGTCCAGAGGAGACATTCATCCGCATTCGCCGGCAGAGTAATCGCAGCACATCGACACCGAACGAAACAACCGGCGCCGGGATACAAATCCCAACGCCGGTTGAACAACGACGTACTAATGCACCACCGTGACCGGACAATGCGCGTGATGAACAAGGTGCGTGCTGACCGATCCCAGGAGCATTCCCGTGAACGCGCCTCGGCCGTGCGAGCCGACGACGAGCAGGTCAGCATTGCGGGACTCTTCGAGCAGGCCCTCAGCGGCCGAGCCCTCACCCAGAGAACGAACAACCCGGTCGGCCGGCAGCTTCAGGTCCTTGGTCGCCTCCTCCAACGTCGTCCTGGCCAATTCGTCGGGGTGAAAGTCCGGGTCGGCGACTTCGAAGCCGTAGGCGGCCGGATAGCGCCAGATGTAGACGATCCGCAGCGTCCCCTTGGTGACCTCGGCGTAGTCCTCGGCCCAGCGCAGCGCCTTCTCTGATCCCTCGGAGCCGTCAACTCCGACCACAATGAGCGGACGATGGTTGGTTTCGGTTGTCACGAGCCTGCTCCTTCTTGCGGTGATGACAAGTAAGTCTCATCTGAAGAAGCGCGCAAACCAGGCAGTATCGTCCGTGTGCTTGGTCACGTATCCAGGTAACAACCGGCGATGCCTAGACCCGCCAGTGGTATCCGAGCGCGAAGTCGACCACGGTGGCGTAGGCCAGGTACATCAACCAAGCACCTGTCACAACGTGCATCAAGCCCAGCAGCCGCTCTCCGATCGCCAAACCGATTGAGGCGAAGAAGTCAAAGAAATAAACGGCGAACAGGAAGACGAACAACAGCCCAACGGGCCAGTCGCTGACCTTGAAGAACACGGTCGCACCCATGGCGGACACAACCATGAACGCGACGCACATTCCCGCGTTCGGCCTTGGGTCGCTGCCCCGATAGCGGTTCCAGCCAATCGCGAACCAGTGAATGCCGTACGCCGAGAACGCCAGGGCAGCCATATACAGCGGTGGGGTTTTTGTGAATACCTGAAGCCAGGTCAGCCCGACGAACAGAATGACGCCGGTAACGAACTGACAGAAGCCCGGCATCCAAATTCCCCAGGCGCCAGTAGCTCGGTCCACCCGCTCGTCCCGATGGGGCCAGCCGGCCAGCTCCTGCGGACCATAGATCAAGTAGCCCGTACCCAAGCCGAAAAATCCAAGCGCTAATGGTGGGAACGCGGACTCGGTAAATGTCACGTCCATTGCTCAGTCCTTACGCGTGAATTGACAGCTACTTGTGGAAGACGTCGCACCTCCGGTTGGTCTGCTGCCGATCCACCCACCGTAACGGTCGGCGGCCCCGGATGCGGATCAGCGAATCCGTTCGGTTCCGCAGAAAATCTTGGACCACGCTCGGCCTGTATGCAAGGCAGCTCGAACGCATTGTTGTGCAAATCGGGAGGGATCGGTATTGCCGCAATACGGTACGACCGGCGCTGAACGCCTTTATCAGCCGATGGGTTAGGCGCGCCAGGTCCGGAATCGACGGTCATTGCGGCACTCCCGATTCAGGCGGTGTTTGTCCTGTCAAAAATTATGATCGCGACCGCTGGACCCGATCGCCCCCGGCAGTGCCCGGGTCACGTCCCGGGTTTCTCGGGTGCCGTGTGCGGATATCGACTGCTTTTAAGCCATTGTTCGTAGAACGCACGTTCTCCGGACGGCCGCGGAGGCCTCGACGGGCCCCGGCAATCCACGTCAGCCCCCGGTGGCGACCCTGTTGCCGCTGACGTAGCATCCGATGCGACGATCCCGAGCAGAGCGGCTGGCGCTGCGGGGATGAGAGGGCGTGGCCGCTCGATGTGAGGAGCGGCCGTGGGCGTGCGCAACTGGATCGAATCCTGGCCGGTCTATCGGCAATTCACCGGCGCTGACAATCTCGGACGAGGCAGCGCGTCGCGATCGCGGCGGACCGACCAGCTGACGGCACGGACCAGTACGGCCGACCGGGTTGTCCAGTCGGTGTGTCCGTACTGCGCGGTGGGCTGCGGTCAACGGGTTTTCGTCAAAGACGAACAGGTCGTCCAGATTGAGGGCGATCCCGATTCTCCGGTGTCGCGCGGGCGTCTGTGCCCCAAGGGTTCGGCCAGCCTGCAGTTGGTGAACGCGCCATCCCGGCAGACCACGGTTTTGTATCGCCGGCCGTATTCGAACGCGTGGGAGAAACTCGATCTGGATCGCGCGATGGACATGATCGCCGACAGAGTGATCGCGACCCGCCGCGAGGGCTGGCAGGAGTCCGACGAGGACGGACACGCGCTGCGGCGCACCATGGGTTTCGCCAGCCTCGGCGGCGCCACGCTGGACAACGAGGAAAATTACCTCATCAAAAAGCTGTTCACCGCGTTAGGAGCTATCCAGATCGAGAACCAGGCTCGCATTTGACACTCCGCCACTGTTCCCGGTCTGGGAACTTCGTTCGGCCGCGGCGGCGCCACCACATTTCCGCGCGACCTGGTCAATGCTGACTGCATTCTGATCCAGGGCTCGAATATGGCCGAAAACCACCCGGTCGCATTCCAATGGGTAGTCGAGGCGAAGCTGCGCGGGGCCGAGATCATCGATGTGGACCCGCGCTTCACCCGCACGTCCGCGTTGGCCAACCGATACGTCTCGATACGCGCCGGAACAGATATCGCGTTCCTCGGCGGGGTGATCAATTACGTGCTCAGCCGCGGCCTGGAATTCCGCGAATACGTGGTCAACTACACCAACGCGGCCATGCTGGTCGGCGAGGATTTCCAGGACACCGAGGACCTGGACGGGTTGTTCTCGGGGTGGGATGAGCAGGCCGGTAATTACGACGCGTCGAGCTGGCAGCTCACCGGCGAGCGGGACGACACCCTCGAGCACCCGCGCTGCGTCTTCCAGGTGCTGAGGCGGCATTTCGCCCGCTACACACCGGAAATGGTGGAGCGGGTGTGCGGCGTACCGCCGGCGGATTTCACCGCGATCGCGGAGTCGATGACGCGCAACAGCGGCCGGGACCGTACGACCGCCATCGTCTACTCGCTGGGCTGGACCCAGCACACGATTGGCGTGCAGAACATCCGCGCGGCCTCGATCCTGCAGTTGTTGTTGGGCAATATGGGTCGTACCGGCGGCGGAATTCTGGCGTTGCGCGGACACGCCAGCATCCAGGGCTCGACCGACGTGCCGACATTGTTCGACCTGCTGCCCGGTTACCTACCGATGCCGCACGTCGGGCAGGACGACTTCGACACCTACGTCGCCGGAGGTCAGCTGCCGGCCGGATTCTGGGGTGATTTCCGTTCGTACGCGGTGAGCCTGCAAAAGGCGTGGTTCGGCGACGCCGCGACGGCCGAGAATGACTGGTATTTCGACCGGATGCCGCGGATCAGCACCGACCATGGCACGTATCGGACCGTGCTGGATCAGATCGAAGGCAGGTGCAAGGGCTATTTCCTGGTCGGGGAGAATCCGGCCGTCGGCTCGGCCAACGCCAAGCTGCAACGGATGGCGCTGGCCAATCTCGACTGGCTGGTGGTACGGGATCTGCAGTTGATCGAAAGCGCGACGTTCTGGCGCGATGCACCCGAAATCGAAACCGGTGAACTGCGTACCACCGAAATCGGCACCGAGGTGTTCTTCCTGCCGGCCGCCGCACACACCGAAAAGGACGGCACGTTCACCAACACCCAGCGAATGCTGCAATGGCACCACAAGGCGATCGAACCGCCCGAGGATGCCCGGAGCGACCTGTGGTTCTACTACCACCTGGGGCGGCGGATCCGCCAGAAGCTGGCCGATTCGACCGATCCACGCGACCGGCCGCTGCTGGACCTGACCTGGGATTACCCGGAGGAGGGCCCAGTGGCCGAGCCGTCGGCCGAGGCGGTGCTGCGTGAGATCAACGGCACCGGGCCGGACGGGCGGACCCTGTCTGTCTCGACGCAACTGCGCGATGACGGGTCGACCCGGTGCGGCGTGTGGATCTATTGCGGCTCGTACGCCGAGGAGGTCAACCAGACCGCCCGCCGCAAACCCTGGACCGAGCAGAACTGGGTCGCGGGCGAGTGGGGCTGGGTCTGGCCGAACAACCGCCGGATTCTCTACAACCGGGCCTCCGCCGACCCGGCCGGGCGCCCGTGGAGCGAGCGCAAGGCCTACGTCTGGTGGGATGAGGAGCAGGGTCGGTGGACCGGGCACGACATCCCCGATTTCGAGGCCAGCAAGCCGCCGACGTACGTGCCTCCGGCCGGCGCGCGCGGCCCGGCGGCCCTCGCCGGCACCGACGCGTTCATCATGCGCGGCGATGGCAAGGCGGCGCTGTTCTTGCCGAAAGGCTTGGCCGATGGGCGGTTCAGCACCCTGGTCGGCCTGGCCGACGGGCCGATGCCGACGCATTACGAGCCAGCCGAATCGCCCGTGGCCAACCAGGCCTACGGCCGGCAGAGCAACCCGGTGGCGCGGCGCTACCCGCGGCCGGACAACCTCTACAACCCGCCTCGGTCGGAGGTTTTCCCGTACGTCTACACCACGTATCGGCTCACCGAGCACCACACCGCCGGCGGGATGAGCCGGACCCTGCCGTATCTAGCCGAACTGCAACCGGAGTTCTTCTGCGAGGTGTCGCCGGCGCTGGCGGCCGAGCGCGGGTTGGAACACATGGGCTGGGCCACGATCATCAGCGCGCGGGCCGCGATCGAGGCGCGGGTGCTGGTCACCCGGCGCATGAACCCACTGCGGGTCGAGGGCCGGATCGTGCACCAGGTCGGATTGCCCTATCACTGGGGGCAGCGCGGAGTGTCCACAGGGGACTCGGCCAACGACCTGTTGTCAATGGCGCTCGACCCGAACACCTTGATTCAGGAGTCCAAGGTCGCCACGTGCGATATCCAGCCCGGCCGCCGGCCGCGCGGGCCGGCCCTGGTGGAGTTCGTCCGGTCGTACCAACGGCGCGCCGGACTGATCGATGGAAGTGGTAACGGAGAGGCGGATCATGGTTGAGCACAGAAGCCTCACCGAGCGGCTGTCCGGCCCGCTGGCCGACGTAGCCGATGACGCCGGGTATTCAGAACCCCCGCCCCGCATGGGTTTTTTCACCGATACGTCGGTGTGCATCGGTTGTAAGGCGTGCGAGGTGGCGTGTAAGGAATGGAACGACGTACCCGAGGATGGCATCAAGCTACTCGGCTCGTCCTATGACAACACCGGTCAACTCGGTGCCAGCACCTGGCGGCACGTGAAATTCATCGAGCAGCCGATCTACGTACCGGAACGGCATGACCAACTGGCCGCGGACCTGGGCCAGGCGCCCACTCAGTCCACTCCGTCCACTCAGGACGAGGCCGGGGTGCGTTGGCTCATGGCGTCTGATGTCTGTAAGCACTGCACGCACGCGGCCTGCCTGGACGTGTGCCCGACCGGTGCGTTGATCCGTACTGAGACCGCCACCGTCGTCGTGCAGCCCGATGTCTGCAATGGCTGCGGCTACTGCGTTACGGCCTGTCCGTACGGCGTTATCGATATTCGCGAGGGCGACGGCCGGGCATTCAAATGCACGTTGTGTTACGACCGGACCGGGGCCGGCTTGATGCCGGCCTGCGCGACCGCCTGCCCAACCGAATCAATCCAATATGGACCGTTGGATGAGCTACGGGAACGGGCCAATGCCCGGGTAACCCAGCTGCAACTGGAGGGTGAGACCCAGGCCCAGCTCTACAACGAGCGGCCCGATGACGGTGTTGGCGGTGCCGGCGCGTTCTTTCTGTTACTGGACAAGCCTGAGGTCTACGGTTTTCCGCCGGATCCGGTGGTGACCACAAGGGACATACGAAAGATGTGGGGTTATTTAGCCGGAGCGGCCGCGGCCGTGGCGGCCGGAGTCGTGGGCACGTTGATCGGGGGTGGCCCGTGAATTCAGCGGCTGGGAATTCGGCTTCAGGTAATTCCCGGCAGCCGGAATTCGAATCGTATTACGGCCGGCCGGTGCTCAAAGCGCCGACCTGGAAGTCTCCGGATGTCCCGCTGTATTTGTTCCTCGGCGGGCTGTCCGGCTCGTCCTCGATACTGGCCGCGGCGGCCGACCTGACCGGGCGGTTGGCTCTGGCCCGGGTCGGGCGTGTCACGGCCGGAGTCGGCATTGCCGGCAGCGTGCTGGCGCTGGTGCATGACCTGGGTCGGCCGGCCCGATTCGTCAATATGCTGCGGGTCTTCAAGCCCACATCGCCGCTGTCGATGGGGTCGTGGACGCTCGCGGTTTACGGTCCCCTGGCCGGCGCGGCCGCGGCCAGCGAAGTTCTTGGCGTAGCCCGCGGGCTGGGCCGGCTGGCCGGGCTCGGCGCGGCCGCGCTCGGGCCGGTGATGTCGACCTATACGGCCGTGTTGATCGCCGATTCCGCGGTCCCGGCCTGGCACGAGGCGCACCCGGAGATGCCGTTCATGTTCGGTGGCAGCGCGATGGCCTCGGCCGCCGGCGTGGCCCTGATCGCCGCGCCGATCGCCGAGACGGGCGGGGTGGCGCACATGGCGTTGGTCGGTGCCGGCATGGAGTTGGCCAGCTCGCAGGAGATGGAGCGCCGGCTCGGCCTGGTGGGCGAGCCATACCGGAAGGGCCGCAGTGGCGGGTGGATGTGGACGGCGCAGGCGCTGACCGGACTCGGCGCCCTCACCGCCCTGGTCGGTCGCCGGTCCCGGGTCGCCTCGGCCGCCGGTGGTGTGTTGCTCGCCGCCGGGTCGCTGTCGCTGCGGTACGGGGTCTACCTGGCCGGCGTCGAGTCCGCGCGCGATCCCAAGTACACGGTCGTACCGCAGCGGGAACGGGCCGACGCGCGCGCCGCCGCCTCCGCCGAAGCAGAGCCCGCGCCGACACCGCAGGTGACCCGGCACCGCCGTGTGCTGTGGGTGCACGGTGCGCACGAGGCCCGCGACGGCCACCGCCATCGCGCCTTCCGGCGGCGATAGTCGACCCACATAGCCGAAACTCCGGGGTCCGCGTTATTACGCGGCCAATGTTCGGGTAACGGTTTCCGGTATGGCAGGCCCGTGGAACTCGCAGGCGCGCCCGGCTGGTATCACGGAGAACGTGTGGCCCACCATCAGACTGGAGATCGAAGTAACGGCCGTACTACGACCGGCCGGCCTTGACCGATAACGCGATATTTGACCAGAAAGGGTGAGCGCCGTGACCAAGAGCCGCGAACCTGCGACCAGCCCCGACGTGGCAACGATTCGGGAGCTGGGCAAGCAGCTGCGGGTGGACTCGATCCGGTCCAGCACCAGCGCGGGCTCGGGACATCCCACCTCGAGCATGTCCGCCGCGGACCTCCTTGCCGTACTGGTGACCCGTCACCTGCGGTACGACTGGGACAACCCGCACGCGGACAACAACGACCACCTCATTTTCTCCAAGGGGCATGCCTCGCCGTTGCTGTACTCGGTTTTCAAGGCCGTGGGCGTGGTCTCCGATGAGGAGTTGATGACCGAATACCGGCGCTTCCACAGTCGGCTGGAGGGTCACCCCACGCCGGTCCTGCCCTGGGTCGACGTGGCGACCGGGTCGCTCGGCCAGGGCCTGCCCGATGGCGTCGGGGTCGCGCTGGCCGGCAAATACCTCGACCAGTTGCCCTATCGGGTCTGGGTGCTGTGCGGCGACAGCGAAATGGCGGAGGGCTCGATCTGGGAGGCCCTGGACAAGGCGTCGTACTACAAGCTGTCCAACCTGATCGCGATCGTCGACGTCAACCGGCTCGGCCAACGCGGACCGACCGAACTGGGCTGGGACCTGGAGGCGTACACCCGGCGCGCGGAGGCGTTCGGCGCGCGCGTGCTGACCGTCGACGGGCACGACGTCGAGGCGATCGACGCGGTGTTGGGCGAAGCGGTGACGGGGGGCGATGACCGGCCGACCGTAATCCTGGCCCGGACCAAGAAGGGCAGCGGCGTCTCGGAGATCGAGGACCACGAGAGCTGGCACGGCAAGCCGCTGCCGGAGGATCTGGCGCAGCGCGGCATTGAGGAATTGGGCGGGGAACGCGATCTGCTGGTCCGTGGGCCGCTGCCCGCGCCGGGAGTGGCCGCGACACTGTCCGAAGTGGACGGTCTCACGCCGAATCCGACCTATGAACTGGGTTCGAAGGTCGCGACCCGTAAGGCCTTCGGCGATGCGTTGCTTGCGCTCGGTGGTCAGAACCTGCGCGTGGTCGCCCTCGACGGCGAGGTCAACAACTCTACGCACGCCGACGAATTCGCCAAGGCGTATCCGGACCGCTATTTCGAAATGTTCATCGCCGAACAGCAGATGGTCGCCGCGGCAGTGGGATTGAGCGTACGGAATTACATTCCCTTTGTCTCGACGTTCGCCGCGTTCTTCACCCGGGCCTACGATTTCATTCGCATGGCCGCGATTTCCCAGGCCAACCTGCGGTTGGTCGGCTCGCATTCCGGCGTCGAGATCGGCGCCGACGGTCCTTCGCAGATGGCGTTGGAGGATCTGGCGATGATCCGGGCCGTGCACGGTTCCACCGTGTTGTACCCGTGTGATGCCACCAGCGCGGCGGCGTTGGTACGGGCGATGGCGGGCACCTCCGGCATCAGTTACATGCGGACCACCCGCGGTGGCTATCCGACCCTGTACGGCGCCGATGAGCAGTTCGTGGTTGGTGGGTCGAAGGTGCTGCGGTCCTCATCGGACGATGCGGTGACGTTGATCGGGGCAGGGGTGACGCTGCACGAGTGCCTGGCCGCTGCCGATCGGCTGGCCGAGCAGGGGATCAACGCCCGGGTCATCGACGTGTACTCGGTCAAGCCCATCGACTCCGAGACGCTGGTCGCGGCCGCCACCGCGACGGCGGGCCGGATCGTGGTGGCCGAGGATCACCATCCCGAGGGCGGGCTCGGATCGGCGGTCGCCGGCGCGCTGTTGGCGCAGCAGGTCGCCCCGGTGCGGTTGGCGCACCTGGCGGTACGGGAAATGCCCGGCTCGGGCACGGCGCAGGAGTTGCTGGGCGCGTCCGGCATCGACGCGGCGCATATCGAGACGGCCGCGCGGGATCTCGTCGCCAAGGGCTAGGACATGGCCTAGTTGCCTTATTCCTTAGCGCGGATCAGGTCGGCGAGGACGGCGGCATGGCTGATGTCCAGCGACTTGGTCGCGGACAGCAGGGTCAGGGTCTGGCGGCCGTGCCGGTCTCGTAACGAGGCCAGCGCGGCCGCCCGCTCCGGATCGGTCAACTCGGCCTGATACCGCTGCCGGAATTCGTCGAACCGGGCCGGATCGTGCCCGTACCAGGTCCGTAACTCGTTGGACGGCGCGACCTGTTTGCACCACTCGTCCAAATCGGCGGCGTCCTTACTCAGGCCCCGCGGCCACAGCCGGTCCACCAGGACCCGTTCCCCGTCGTCCGACCCGCGGGAGTCATAAACCCGGGCAATTCGCACATCATGCGATCGTGGCATGCCACCATTATCGCCGCAGCAGCGGCTGGCCGGGAGGCGTGGGAATGGCGGCGCGAAATCGGGTGACCCCGAACGGCGATATCGTCGCGATCCCGTTGCGCGGAGCGTGGACCGGAAATCGGGGCATTCTGCATTCGGGTCAGGAAATCGTACGGTTTCACGCCAGCGACCTGTGGATCACCTGTGCGCTGGAGTTTCGCGGCCGGTGGCACGAACAATGGCGGCCGCATCACTACACGTTTCTGTTTTTTCACGACGAGGCGGTTTCTTTGGCGGCCGGGCACCGACCGTGCGCGGAATGCCGGCGCGCGGACTACAACGCCTACCGCGCGGCGTGGGCGGACAGCCTCGGAGTCGAACCGCCGTCGGCCAAGGACATGAACCGGCAACTGCACGGCGAACGCATTGTTCGCGGCACCCACCGCCGTCGTACCCACGAAATGTCGTGGCCCGACTTACCCGATGGCACGTTCGTCCGAATCGAAAACACACCGGCGTTGGTGCTGGGCGAAGACCTGATCGAGTGGACCTATCAGGGATATCGGGGTCGGCGGACGCGGCCGACGCAGGGAACCGCCGCGGTTATTACGCCCCCGACGAGCGTTGCGATTTTGCGCGCCGGATATCCGGTGCAGATCGACGATACGGCGCGCTAATCCGGTTCATCCGCATCGGTCGTCGCCACCGCCAGCACGCCGTCGATTTCGCTGAGCGCGCCGACGACGGCCTGCAGATCACCGCGACCGCTCAGCCGCATGTTCACCTCGATCGACGGTCCGAACGGCTCGGCTTCCTCGCGGAGGAGCTCCTTGGTGTAGTGGGTGGTGGCCAGGTCCGCGACCATGAATCCGCAGTCGGTCACCACGCCGAGCAGGTCGCGTAACAATCCGCGTCCGTCCAGATAGCGCACCCGCAACAACGGGGCCGGCGTTCCCAGATAGCGCGCCGCGATCCGGGCCACCGGCGGCAACGCCAGTATGGCCAGGAAATACGCCGCGGTTCCGATCGTCGCCAGCACCACCAGGCCGGCACCGGCAGCGGCCCCGACCGCGGCG
The DNA here is from genome assembly GCA_040414495.1 of Mycobacteriales bacterium. Classification (GTDB taxonomy): domain Bacteria; phylum Actinomycetota; class Actinomycetes; order Mycobacteriales; family QHCD01; genus DATAVB01. The sequence goes on along the minus strand of JBEDUI010000041.1, from coordinate 2,242 downwards.
GTCAACCAGATACTGGCGGCGGTGGTGAGGCCGCGCACCGAGTCGCGTTTGACGAAGATGATGCCGCCGCCGATGAATCCGAGCCCAGACACGATTTGGGCCGCGACTCGGGACGGATCCAGAATCACCCGATCGTTCACCAGCACATCGGTGAAGCCGTACTTGCTGACCAACATAAACAACGCGGAGGCGAAACCCACGACCGTATAGGTCCGCAGGCCGGCCGACTTCTGCTTCAACTCGCGCTCGAGACCGATCAACGCCGACAACCCGAACGTCACCGCGAGCTCGCCGACCTGGGTCCAGCCCTGGCCGATCGGCTCACCGAATGCCGAATAACTGACCATCCGGCGAACTGTACGTCGGCCGGACGGGCGATGCACGTCAAGCCGAACGCGGTAACGGTAACGGCAACGCTCACGATGTCACGTGGAGAACCGGTCATGTTCTGCCGGGCCGAGCCGGTCCGTGGTGGTGGGGTGACCCAAAAGCCCTACACGAGGGGGGATTCCGGCGGAGGAGTTCACGATTTTGCCGCCCGGCGGGCGCTGACTGTCGTAATGTCTACTGCCGCGGAATGCCCCACTTTCCGCGACTGAGCAGCCCAAAGTCGACCTTCACGTCGAGAAACGGTTACGAAAGTCGACGGGGGTCCGGCGCGCCGCGACAACTTTTCCCTACAGAAAGGCGCTTCGATGCGCGTTCCGGTCCGAGCCGCCACCGGTGTGGCGCTTGCTCTTGTTGCCGGCGCTATGACATTCAGCACAACGGCCAGTGCACAGTCCTCTTCGACCACTCGAGTTCTGAGCTACGACGGTGCGAAGATCACCGTCCCGGCCTCGTGGCCCGTCTACAACCTCGCCGACGATCCCACCCAGTGCGTGCGGTTCGATCGGCACGCGGTGTATTTGGGCCATCCGGGCGCGACGCAGAATTGTCCGGCGCACCTGGTCGGGCGTACCACCGCGCTGCTGGTTGAGCCGTACGACGCCAAGGCCCAGGTCGTACCGACTGGGGTGGACAATGGCGCGACCCAGGCGGTCACCAGCAACGGAAAGGCTTTGGTGACGGCGTCTTACGGCGCGGGCGGGCCGCAATCGGCCGCGGCCGTGTTGCAGCCGACCGCGACCAGTTCGGCCGCACCGAAACAGAAAGTCTCCGCCGGGACGGCTGGCAGTAAGGTGACTCCGGATGTGGCGACGCCGGCCGCGCTGACCGGCGGCGGCTATGGATTCGATACCTGCGCCGCGCCCTCGTCCGACGATATGCAGGCCTGGAGCACCAGCACCGCGCTGTACAAGTCGATCGGTATTTACGTCGGCGGAGTCAACCGGGCCTGCCCGGACGGCAACCTGTCCGCGACGTGGGTGACGACGGTTCGCAGCTACGGCTACACGTTCATTCCGACGTACGTCGGACGGCAGGCGCCCTGCGCTGGATTCGACGCCTCGATCAGCACCAACCCGACCCTGGCCACCACCAATGGCCACGACGCCGCCGTGGACGCCATACACGACATGCAGAAGTTCGGATTCGGCGCCCACAGCGTGGTGTATCTGGACCTGGAGGCGTACGACAGCACGGACGCCACCTGTTCGCGTAGCGTGCTGCGTTTCATTGACGAATGGGTGCACCGGCTGCACCTGTCGGGCTATGTCGCCGGCGTGTATATCCACAGCGCCAATACGGTCGACTTGATCAAGGCGCATTCGACGGCCGGTTTCTACCTGCCCGACGCTGTCTGGATCACCAACTGGAACGGCAAGGCTAGCGTTTACGGCGATCCGGTGCTGCCGGACAATTACTGGGCCCCGCACAAGCGGCTGCATCAGTACCGCGGCCCGCACCCGCAGGTATACAACGGCGTTACGATGAGCATCGACACGGACTATCTCGACGGCCCGGTCGACTGACGAACGTAAATTGAGCGGATATGGCGCCAAAATTTTTATGGCGTCATATCCGCTCAACCGTATTTGTGACCCGGTTGACGTTACGGCCCAAGCGCATGGTTGCGCCGTTGCGGTTGCGCCTGTGTGCAGGGTGGCGCTGTTGTGCGGTGGCGCCCATTGCGCGGTTGCACCTGTGCTGCAGCGAGCGTGATGTGAGGGCGGTTTTTCGGTCGCAATATTGCTCTGGTGTCACGCTCGCTGCAAAGGTGGCGGCCTGCCGATGCCGAAGTGCGTTGGGCGCGTGTTTCTGCGTTGCTGCGGGTGCGGGGTTGCTGCGGGTGCGGGTTTAG
>JBEDUI010000040.1:0-17081 GCA_040414495.1 Mycobacteriales bacterium | reverse complement strand
TTTTCGGGCTGGACGTGACCAAGTCGGCGATCGCGGTACGGCGGCTGCTCGGTTATGTGCCGCAGCAATTGTCAATTGAGGCGGCGCTGACCGGTCGGGAAAACGTTTCGTGGTTCGCCCGGCTTTTCGACGTGCCGCGACGCGAGCGGGCCGAGCGGGTGGCCGACGCGTTGGAGTCGATGAACCTGACCGACGCGGCCGACCGGATCGCCGGGACGTATTCCGGCGGCATGATTCGCCGGCTGGAATTGGCGCAGGCGCTGGTCAACCGGCCGGCGCTGCTGGTGCTGGATGAGCCGACGATCGGCCTGGACCCGATCGCCCGCGACAGCGTGTGGGAACGGGTCGCGCAAATGCGGGCCGCGACCGGAATGACGGTGTTGCTCACCACGCATTACATGGACGAGGCCGACGAATTGTGTGACCGGGTGGCGTTGCTGCACGCCGGTCGGCTGCGCGCGGTGGGTGATCCGGCCGAATTGAAGGCGCAGCTGGGGCCGGACGCCTCTCTCGAGGACGTTTTCCGGCATTACACCGGAGGCAGCCTGGATCAGGGCGAGACAGGAGGGCTGAAGAGTGTCCGTAGCACCCGTCGTACCGCAGGGCGTCTCGGCTGAGGGCGTTGCCTCGGCCCGGGTGGCCGCGCTGCGAATCCTGCCCAGCCGAATCGTCACGTTCTGCCTGGTCGAGCTGCAGAAGCTGCGGCACGACCGGACCGAGTTGCTCACCCGCGCGATCCAGCCGGTGCTGTGGCTGGTGATCTTCGGCGAGACGTTCACGAAAATACGCGCGATTCCCACCGGAAATGTGCCGTACCTGGATTATCTCGCGCCCGGCATCATCGCCCAGTCAGCCTTGTTCATCGCGATATTTTACGGAATTCAGATTATCTGGGAACGCGACGCCGGTGTGCTCAGCAAATTGCTGGTCACACCGACTCCCCGTACCGCGCTGGTGGCCGGAAAAGCTTTCGCAGCAGGGATTCGCGCGTTCGCCCAGGTTGTGGTCGTGCTGATTGTGGCCGCGATTCTCGGCGTGGCGTTGACGATCAATCCGCTGAAAATCCTCGGTACGATCGTGGTCGTCGGTCTCGGGGCGGCATTCTTTTCCTGCCTGTCGATGACCATTGCTGGCGTGGTGGTGAAACGGGATCGGTTGATGGGTATTGGCCAGGCGATCACGATGCCGTTGTTCTTTGCTTCGAATGCGTTGTATCCGGTCGCGATCATGCCGGCCTGGCTACGGTGGCTGTCCCGGGCGAACCCGCTGAGCTACGAGGTGGGGGCGTTGCGCGGCCTGCTGATCGGCACGCCGACCACGTTGTGGCTGGATTTCCTGGTGCTCGTGTTGGCCGCTGTGGCGGGGATCGTGGCCTCGGCCAGCCTGCTCGGCCGCCTGGCCCGCTGATCACAGCGGCTGGCGGCTTACTGATCGAAGTGAAGACCCGCTGCGGTGATGGCGCCGCTCGGTATCCTGATGCGCCTCATCCTGTGAGGGAGCGCCCATGTCCGCGTACGTCATCGGCGAGATCGAGGTCACCGATCCCACCGTCTACGAGGAGTACCGCAGGCGGGTCTTACCGGTCATCACCCAGTACGGCGGCGCATTCATCGTGCGGGCCGGCAACGTCGAACCGCTCGAGGGCGGTTGGACGCCCAAGCGCGTCGTGGTGATCGAGTTCCCATCAATGCAGCAGGCGAACGAGTGGTACAACTCGCCTGAATACGCGCCGCTCATCAAGCTGCGCCAGCAAGCGGCGACGGGCAAGCTCATCGTCGTCGAAGGCGTCTAGCTGGGCATGCCGCAACAAACGCACGGGTGCGCCGCGTTTGCCTGTCGGCCGGGCGTGCGCCAGTGCTGCCGCGGGGCTGTGTCGACAGCTAGACGCGCAGCCGCAAACCACGCGGCGTAGCGCGGAATCCCGCCGACTCCAACGCCTGGGCCAGCGGCGTGTCGAGTACGCCGACGCCATCGGCCCGTTCCACCGCGAGCCGGCCCAACAACCCGTCGCGCACCGCCAACGCCAACGCATCGGCCGCCGGCTGCAGGATCTCCGGCTCATCGGACCAGGACAGCAGCGACCGCCCACCGCGTTCGACGTAAATCGTCAACGCGCCGTCCACCAGCACCACCAAGGCGCCGGCCTTACGACCGGGCCGGTGACCGGTTCGGCCGTCGGACTCGGCCCGGTCCGGCCGCTCGGGCCAACCCAGCGCGGCGCCGTACGGATTGGCCGGATCGGTGGCGGCCAGCACCAGAGCCCGCTGCGACGGGGCCTTGTCCGGGGCGGACGGCTTGTCCGAGGCGAAGGTACGCAGCCGGTCGATCGCACCGACCGAACCGAACTGGGCCGCCCCGAGCCCGGCGACGAAATATCCCTGCCGGGCGTGGCCGGCCTCCTCGAACGCCCGCAAAACCCGGTACACCGCCGAGAATCCGCCCGGCACCTGCTCGGCCGCGACCGCACCCCGGGTCAGGACGCCGTGCCGTTCCAGCAGCGCCTCGGCGGCGGCGTGCGTCCGCCGGGTCGGGTCGCCCGACCGGTGTGGCAACCGGGACCACCGGCCGGCCACGATCGGGGGACCGGTACGACTCGGCAGCCGCGGCCGGCCGGGACGTCCGTACCGACCACGCGGCGGAGTCCGGCGTTTGGTCGTCCCACCCAACAGCGCACGCAGCGGGGCCAGCGTGTCGCCGGAAAGCTGGCCGGCCCACACCAGGTCCCAGAGCGCGGCGGTCAGCTCGGCATCGTCGGGCGGGCCGAGGTCGGAGTCGGCGTAGACCCGATCGGACAGATTACGGAAGAACAGCGCCGCGTCGTTGTCGAGCGCGGCCAGAATCGCCTGCTGCAGCGGCGTTTCGGCCGGATCGGGGACCGGCAGCAGCAGATCGCCGAGGTCCGCCGGCGTGAGCACGACCCACCCGTCGTGGCCCGGCAGCGACCCGGCCCCGGCCCACCGCACGTCACCGCTGGCGGTCAACTCGTCCAGCATGGCCGGCGAGTAGCGGTCGACCCGGGCCGGCAGCACCAACGTTTCCAACGCCGAGGCGGGAATCGCGGCCCCGGCCAGCTGCTCGACCGCCCGGAACAAGGCGTCGTACCCACCGGAGCTGTGCACGCCGATGCTGTGCCAGACCGGCAGGAACCGGGCCAACGCCTCCGGCGGTACCGGTTCGACCTCGCCGCGCAACTTGGCCAGCGACCGCCGGCGGATCATCCGCAGCACGTCGGCGTCGCACCACTCCGTACCGGCGCCGCCGGGCCGGAACTCGCCGATCAGCACCCGACCGTTCGCGGCCAGCCGGTGCAGCGCCGTCTCCACCACCGCAACCCCGAGCCCGAGCCGGGCCGCACACTCGGCGGCGTGGAACGGCCCATGCGTGCGGGCGTACCGGCCGATCACGTCGGCCACGGCGTCCCGGACCGGCTCGGTGAACGTCTCGGGTACACCGACCGGTAGGGCGACACCGAGCGCATCACGCACGCGGCCGGCATCCTCGATGGCGATCCACCGTTCCTCGCCGGCGATCCGGACCCGGATGGCCCGCCGGCTCGCCTCCAACTCGGCCAGCCACTCGGGCGTCGCACCCCGTTCCAAGGCCTCAGGCGTGTTCAGGTCGCCGACGATCCGGAGCAGATCGGCGGTGGAATCCAGGTCGAAGACGCGACGCGACTCGGTCAGCCGCTGCAGCTCGGCCTCGACGTCGACCAGGGCCTGTGGGTCCAGCAACTCCCGCAACTCGGCCTGACCGAGCAATTCAGCCAAGAGACCGGTGTCCAATGTGAGCGCCTGAGCCCGGCGCTCGGCCAACGGCGTATCGCCCTCGTAGACAAAAGCACCGACGTAACCGAACAGCAGCGACTGCGCGAACGGAGAAGCCTGCGTGGTTTCGACCTCGACCAGCTTGATCCGACGCGACCGCAGATCGCGCATCAACTCGACCAACCCGGGCACGTCGAAGACATCCTGCAGACACTCCCGCATCGTCTCCAACACGATCGGGAATGAGCCGTAGTCGCTGGCGACCTGCAGCAACGCGGCCGCTCGTTGCCGTTGCTGCCAGAGCGGCGAGCGCCGCCGCGGATCGCGCTTGGGCAGCAGCAACGCCCGGGCCGCACACTCCCGGAACCGGGATGCGAACAGCGCCGATCCGCCCAGCTCGGCGGTGATCAGGCCCTCGATCTCCTCCGGGTCGAACGCGGCCAACTCGGCCCCTGGCGGCTCGGCATCGGTGTCCGGCAGTCGCAGCACGATCCCGTCGTCGGCATGCATCGAGGAGACGTCCAGCCCGTACCGCTCGCGCAGCCGGCCCGAAATCACCTGCGACCACGGACCGTTCACCTGCGCGCCGAACGGGGAGTGGACCACCAGCCGCCAGTCGCCCAGCTCGTCCCGGAACCGCTCGACCAGGATCGTCCGGTCGTCCGGCAGGTGCCGGGTCGCATCCCGTTGCGCCTTCAGGTACGCCAGCAGGTTGTCCGAGGCCCAGTCGTCCAGGCCGACCGACGCCAGCCGGTCTCGGCTTTTCGTATCGTCCACAGTGGACATATCGCGCAGGAACTTGCCCACGGCCCGGCCCAACTCCAGCGGCCGGCCCAGCGCATCGCCCTTCCAGAACGGCATCCGGCCCGGTTCGCCCGGCGCCGGGCTCACCAGTACCCGGTCGTGCCCGATGTCCTCGATCCGCCACGAGGATGTGCCGAGCAGGAAGACGTCACCGACCCGCGACTCGTACACCATCTCCTCGTCCAGCTCGCCGACCCGGCGGCCGGGCGCCCCGGCCTCGCCGACCAGGAACACGCCGAACAGACCGCGGTCGGGGATCGTGCCGCCGCTGGTCACCGCTAACCGCTGCGCGCCGCGCCGGCCCGACAGCGTCCCGGTCACCCGGTCCCAGGTCAACCGCGGCCGCAACTCGGCGAATTCGTCGGAGGGATAACGGCCGGAGAGCATGTCCAGCACCGATTCCAGCGCGCTCTCGGGCAAGCTGGCGAACGGCGCCGCGCGACGTACCACCGTCGCCAGCGCATCGACCGTCCAGTCATCCAACGCCACCATCGCCACGATCTGCTGGGCCAGGACGTCCAGTGGGTTGCGGGGATACCGGATCTGCTCGATTGCGCCGGCCCGCATCCGCTCAGCGACGACCGCGCACTGCACCAGATCGCCGCGGTACTTGGGAAAGACGATGCCCCGACTGACCGCGCCGACCTGGTGGCCGGCCCGCCCAACCCGTTGCAGCCCGGAGGCGACCGAGGGCGGCGCCTCGACCTGGGCCACCAAATCGACCGCGCCCATGTCGATGCCCAGCTCCAGGCTGCTGGTGGCGACCACGGCCGGGAGCCGGCCGCTCTTGAGTTCCTCTTCGACAATGACCCGTTGCTCCCGCGACACCGAGCCGTGGTGCGCCCGGGCCACCACCGGCGCGGCCCCGAGCCCCAACCCGGCCTGGCCCATCAACTGGGCCGGCATCTGGGTCACCTCATCCGGCGGGTCGCCGGCCCGCTCGGCCGCCAACTCGTTGAGCCGCGAGGTCAGCCGCTCGGCTAGTCGGCGGGAATTGGCGAACACGATCGTGCTGCGGTGCGCCTCGATCAGGTCCAACAGCCGATCCTCGACCGCCGGCCAGATCGACGTACGGCGTTCCGGCCCGGCTGCCGAGCCGGACAGGTCGTCGGTCGTGGAGCCCAGCTCGGACATGTCCTCGACCGGCACCACGATCTTCAGCTCCACGGTCTTGGCCGCCGGCGGGTTGACCACGCTCACCTCGCGACCACCGGCCAGGAACGTGGCGATCTCCTCGACCGGCCGTACCGTCGCCGACAACCCGATCCGCTGCGCCGGTGTGTCCAGCAGCTCATCCAGCCGTTCCAGCGACACCGCCAGGTGCGCGCCCCGCTTCGTACCGCAGACCGCGTGCACCTCGTCGACGATCACCGTGTCCACGCCGCGCAGCGCCTCGCGGGCGGAGCTGGTCAGCAACAGGAACAGCGACTCGGGGGTCGTGATGAGAATGTCGGAGGGCCGGCGGGCGAAGGTGCGCCGGGCGTCGGCCGGCGTATCACCGGAGCGGGTGGCCACCTCGATGTCCGGCTCGGGCCGGCCGAGTCGGGCCGCGGCCTGCCGAATGCCGGCCAGCGGGGAACGCAGGTTCCGCTCGATGTCGATGGCCAGCGCCTTGAGCGGGCTGACGTAAAGGACCCGGCAGCGCCGTCTCGGGTCCTCCGGTGGCGGCGTGGCGGCGAGCCGGTCGATCGCGGCCAGGAATGCTGCGAGCGTCTTGCCTGAGCCGGTCGGCGCGATGACGAGCGTGTGCTCGCCGCGGCCGATCGAGTCCCACGCGCCTTCCTGGGCGGCGGTCGGAGCCGCGAAGGCCCCGCCGAACCACGCTCGGGTCGGCTCGGAGAAACGTTCCAGTGCGCTCACATCGGTCCCCGCGATCGTCCAGCAGTGCTGGCCCGCCCATCGGTCGAGCCTCATCCATGGTGCCTCGCGGGTACGACAAGACCAGTTGGACGGGTACGGGTTGTGTCAGGATGTGGTCATGTCGTACGGGATGGGCGGCGTCTTCCGCTCGCGATTCCGGCCGGACGGCAGATCGAGGTAGGGGAGCCGATCGTGGACCAGCAGCTCTATACCGCCGACCACGAGGCGTTCCGGGACACCGTACGAGCCTTCCTGGCCAAGCACGTCACGCCGTACCACAAGCAGTGGGAACGCGACGGGATCACCGATCGCGCGGTCTGGCTCGAAGCCGGCCGGGCCGGGCTGCTCGGCACCGACGTGCCCGAGGAGTACGGCGGGGGCGGCGTCCGCGATTTCCGCTACAACGCCGTACTCACTGAGGAAACGACCCGGGAGGGCGCCAGCGGATTGGGTTTCGGCCTGCACAACAGCGTCGTGGCGCCGTACCTGATCGACCTGACCACACCGGAACAGAAACAGCGGTGGCTGCCCGGATTCTGCTCCGGCGAGATCATCACCGCGATCGCGATGAGCGAGCCGGCCGCCGGCAGCGACCTGCAGGGCATCACGACCCGGGCCGTACCCGACGGCGAGGACTGGCTTATCAGCGGGCAGAAAACCTTTATCACCAACGGGATTCACGCCGATCTGGTCATCGTGGTCGCCAAAACCGACCCGGCCGCGGGCGCTCGTGGCATCAGCCTGTTCGCGGTAGAACGGGGTATGCCCGGATTCGAACGCGGCCGCAACCTGGACAAGGTCGGGCTCAAGGCGCAGGACACGGCCGAATTGTTTTTCGACCAGGTCCGCGTTGGGTCGGAGAACCTGATTGGTCAGCTGAACCGGGGCTTCGTACACCTGATGGAACGACTACCGCAGGAACGGCTTTCGATCGCGGTGGCCGCGGTGGCGGCGAGCGAGCGGATGCTGGACATAACGCTCGAATACGTCCGCGGGCGTAAGGCATTCGGTCAGCCGGTCGGCCGCTTCCAGCACACCCGTTTCACGCTGGCCGAATTGTCGACCCAGATCACGATCGCCCGGACGTTCCTTAACCATTGCATCAGCGAGCTGAACGCCGGGCGCTTGAGTGCCGTTGATGCGGCTAAGGCCAAATGGTGGACCACCGAGCTGCAGAACACGGTCGCCGATACCTGCCTGCAATTGCACGGCGGTTATGGGTACATGAGCGAATACCCGATATCGCAATTCTGGCTCGACTCACGCGTACAGTCGATTTACGGCGGTACGAACGAAATCATGAAAGAAATCATCGGTCGGGACCTCGGTCTCTAGCTAGGTCGAATTCGTACCGCGTCGCAGTCCGTCCGTCCATTCTCGACGGTGAGGGCGATTGCTCCGGTCCGCAGTGGACGGTCGGCGTCCTCGACGATCGCGATGGTGCTGCCGTCGACCGCGGCCACGATCCGGTTACCGGTGACGGTCAGCGACAGCTTGTAGGCTCGATCCAACGTCCACGGCACCGGCGCCTGGGCCAGTTCGCGTTCGCCGTCCAGCAGCTTCACCAGCCGGGCGATTCCGTCCGAACCCAGCAACAGGGCGTAATAGCGTTGCAAACCCTGTACTCGGGCGGCGATTCCGGTGCGGTCGGCCAGGTGCGGCCGCAACGTCGCGGTGACCTGGTAGTCCCGCCATTCCCGGGTGCCCTGGATCAGCAGACCGCGGCCGGAATTCTGGATCAGCCGGTACGGCTCGGGGTAGCGGCCGTTGAAGTCGTCCAGCCCGTCGACCCAGGCCCGTCGCCACATGGTCCCGCCCTCGGACGGCCGCTCGAAAGCCAGATCGGGTTCGCCGTCCCAGGTCAGGTGGTCCAGGTAGACCGTGCCGGCGTGCGTTGTTCCACTGACCGCGATGCCGACCGACGCGACGGGTTGACCGCCGGTCGCCGGAACTGTCCAGGTCAAGTCGGCCGCATCGCCGGGCTGCAGCATCGTTGTCGGTCCGGGCACCGAGGTGAGCTCGTCATGGCCGTTGTAGTGCGTGATGAGAAGCCCGCAGCTGACCGGCTCGGTATTGTCGCTGGCGGCTTCGACCCGGGCCCGGACTCGCTGGCCGGCGTACAAGGTCGGACTCGCCATTAATTGGTAACCGGGCATGTGAATCGCGGCCGGGGGAATGAAGGTCGGTGTCGTGGCCTGAATTGACGAATTTCCGCTGTCCCAGTGCACCGCGAGGCTGCGTTGCCCGGAGGCGCTGTGCCCGTTGACATTCTCCAGCGTGCCTTCGGTGACCTGGAATCCCTGCAGCGAGCCGGACAGTTCAAAGTGGAATCGGGCCCCGTTTTTGGGCTGGATGGCTGGTACGCCGGCCAATGCGCGGCCGATATTCGCGATCTGCACGGATTCGGCGGCCACATCGGTGATGGCCCGGCCACCGTCCGCTGTGGACACATAGATCCGGTCCGCGACCGGCCCGCGCCAATCATGCGTGGCGCCGAAGCCGGCCAGCCCATTACGAATTCCCAGCAGGCAACCGAGATTTCCCGAGTTGCAGTCGGTATCCCAGCCGCAGGTGTTGACGATCATCATCGACGTATCCCACTCGCCCTGGCCGTATAAAAGGGCAAGCACGATCAAGCCGTGGTTCGGAATGACGTGACAGCCGCCGCCGTAAAGGTGATATCCGTACGACTCGTCGAGCAGGTCGCGGGCCTTCCGCCAGTCCGGTTCTTTCCGGTGCCAGTCGCGGATATCGGCCACCATACGGGCAATGAGGCTGTCACTGGGAATGAAGGACTGACCGATGTCGAGCAAGGTGTCGATATCGCTTTCGGTAAATGCCGCCGCCTCCATGGCCGCCAGGGCCTGCGCGGCATAGACCGACTCGCCGTCATGACTGACCCGGCCGGCCCGGGCCGCCAGATCCGCCGCCAATTCGGGCCGACCCGGGGCCACCATCGCCCAGCCGTCGATGAAGATCTGGGCGCCGATCTGCTCGGCCACGACCTGGCTGTTGAGCTCCATCGATCCGCTGCGTGGCGCCGGTATGCCCGCCTTGAGGCGTAGGAATGCCGTGTGCTCGGTCGAATTGCCCAGCCCACCCCACCACAGGATCGTGCGACCCTCGACGATGTAGTTCAGCCAGGTCTGCCCGATCTGGACCGGCGTGAGGTCCGGGGTGTTGTCGTAGTCCGGCAGCGCGCGGATAAAAGTGAACGTGCCGCCGATGTCGTCATCGGTGACCAGGAGCGGGGCCCCGACCTTCTCGTGCACGTAGTAGTCGATCGGGCCGAGCTCGCGCATGATCCGCTCGTGCGACCAGCCCTCGAACGGTCGGCCGAGATAGACACCGATCGCCTTACCGAGTGCCCCCGCGTATACCCGTTCCCCGTAATCGGCCGGAAGTGCTGTGTGCGTCACGCGCATGCTCCAATCAGGACAACATTTCCCGGTTCAGGCTCGATGCGACTATCTATCTACTCGTGTAGCAGATAACGTCAAGCTAGCGGCTGCCGCAGTGCCGCACAAGGCGGAACGTCGACGATCGAGTCGGCGCGCGGCAGGGATAACCTGCCCAGAAAAGCAGGTGGATGACCACATGCGGACGGCCGTCGTACCGTCGCAGCGCGGCGCAGGTGTCGGGAGGGAACGTGGCGACACGAAATGATGTGGCACGAGCGGCCGGGGTCTCCACCGCCGTGGTCAGCTACGTACTCAACAATGGTCCGCGCCCGGTTGCGGCGGCAACCCGGGCCAAGGTGCTGCGGGCTATCGAGGAGTTGGGCTACCGGCCCAATGGCGTAGCCCGGTCGTTGCGCACCAACCGCACCCGGGTGGTAGCTCTCATCATTCCGGATATGGCCAACTCCTTTTTCGCTCAGCTGTCACGGGAAGTCGAACTGGCGGCATTTTCCCGTGGATTCACTTTGGTTGTCGGGAATACCATGGACGACACCGAACGCGGATTGCTGTACGCGCAGTCGTTTATGGAGCGTCGCGTGGACGGCGTGATTTTCGTGTCCTCCGGAGACGACGTCGAAATCATTGATCTGCTGACCGCGGCGAACGTCCCGGTGGTGAGCATCGACCGCGACGTGCCGGCCAAGAACGTCTCATCGGTGCGTGTGGACAATCGGCACGGCGGATACCTCGCAACCCGACATCTGATCGGCCACGGCCATCGCCGCATCGCCTGTCTGGCCGGACCGCCCACTGTGGGCAATGCGGTGGATCGGCGTAAGGGCTGGGAATCCGCCCTACGCGAGGCCGGATTGCGGGCACCGGCCCGGCTGGCCGCCACCTCACCCAGCTTCTCCCGTGAGGCCGCCTACCGCTCGACCCTGCGCCTGCTCGGGTATCGGCAGGCGCCCACCGCCATATTCGCCACCGCGGACGAGCAGGCGCTCGGTGTGTACCGCGCCGCCGCCGCAACCGGACGACGGATCCCCGATGATTTGGCCGTTGTGTCATTCGACAGCGCGGAAACCGCCCCATATCTGGTCCCGGGATTGACCGCGGTGCGGCAGCCGATCGACCAGATCGCGCGGTATGCCATCGACCGGCTGCAGGATCGATTGGCCCAGCCGCCGCGACCGACCACACGCGACACCTTGCCCATTGACCTGGTTGTCCGAGGGTCCTGTGGCTGCGATGATTCCGAACCGGACGTGTAGCAATTTAATCTGCCGGCTCGAATTCCACTCTTGCGACGAACTGCGATGCGTCCTAGTCTTGCTCCAGGTCTACACGGGTAGACACGTTATGGAACGGTGCGGCGATCAGGCGCCGCCACGATGGCGTCGCCGGTGCGGGCGCCGCCGGGCCCGTATGCAGTCACAAGTGCTTTCAGGGGGTCGTTCGAGATCCCGCGCGGAGGTGGACCAGTGTCATCGGGCATGTCACGCCGGCATTTCCTGGCGTTGTGCGGAGAAGTATCGGCAGCCACCGGCGTTCTGGCCGCATGCGGCAGCGGGGCCGGCGCAAACAGTATTGCCACCTGGGCCGCGTTCAGCAGCAACGAGGACCAGAAGTATTTCCAGACCCACACGGTTGATGCGTACAACAGCAATCACAAGGTCAAGGTGGACCTGTCGATCAAGCAGACGGCTACGATCAACCAGCTCATGCAGACCTCGCTGGCATCCGGTCGCGGGCCGGATATTATCGGCAGCGACGGGCCGACCATCGTGGTCGATTTCGCGGATGCCGGTTATCTGGCCCCGTTGGACAAGTACAGCAAGAAATTCAACTGGCCGGCCAAGATCCAACCGTGGGCACTCGAGACAGGCACCTCGAATGGAAAGCTGTACGGGATACCCACCTCGTACGAGTCAATGGTCGTTTTGTACAACACCGACACGTTCAGCAAGAACGGCTGGAAACCGCCGACCAACAAGGACGAATTCGAAGCGCTCTGTAAAGAGGCCAAGGGCAAGGGCATGTCGCCCGTTGCGGCGGGAAACGCCGAGTTTCGTAAGGCGACCGAGTGGCACGTGACCGCGATGATCAACGAATTCGCCGGTCCCGAGGCGGTGCACCAGGCGCTGAGCGGAAAGTTGCCATGGTCCTCGTCGGTGTTCGTTGACGCGATCGCTCTGCTGGGCAGCTATTTCAAGAAATCCTGGTACGGCGGGGGACCGGAGTCGTACTTCACCTACAAATTCGCCGACATCTACACGCAACTGGCCCAGGGCAAGGCCGCCATGATGATTACCGGGTCGTGGGGCTTCACTGAGATTCCGCCGTATTTCGGCAAGGCGGCCGGGAACACCGCCAAGTGGGACTGGGCGCCTTTGCCGAAATTCGCCAACAACGTTCCCGACGATGTCTATGTGCTGGCGATCGGCGGCGACAATTCGATCAACAAGAAATCCAAGCATCTGGACGACGCGGCCACCTTCCTGGACTGGACGCTGGATCCGAAGCGGGCGACGGCCGAGGTGGCCGCGATCAACGGCCAGCTGCCACCGATCAAGGTTGAGCCCAGCGATTTCCCGAGCAATGTGGACGAGCGGCTCAAACGCTTCTACCTAGCGCTGAACGCCACCAAGGACGTCGGATACGCGACCTGGACGTCGTTCCCGCCGCAGACCGACACCTACGTCTACCAGTCGATGGACAAGGTGATTACCGGGAAGATGACGCCGAAGGCGTTCTGCGCCGGCATGGACAAGGTATTCCAGCCAGAACTCAAGGCGGGGAAGGTTCCGCCGCTCGCCTCGCCGCACTCAGGAAGCTGAGGTTATGGCGCTGTCCGGAGAGATGGCCGCAACCGCGGCCGAGCCGTCCCGGCCATACGCCGCCCGCGCGCCGGGCAATGGCCGGCGCGGCCGGCGAATCCGACGTGGACTGACGGCGTGGGCGTTCATGCTGCCGCTCATCGTGGTGAACGTTCTGGTGATCGCCGGGCCGGGCGCGATGAGCGTGTATTACTCGTTCACCGACTGGACTGGTATCGGCGGCGCCAACTTCATCGGCGTGGACAACTACCGCAAGATGTTCCATGACGGCGCGTTCGCCGACGCTTTCCTGCACAACGTCTGGTGGACGATTTTCTTTCTGATCGTTCCGATGTCGATGGGTCTGTTCGGCGCATTTCTACTGTCTCGGATGCGCCGGTTTCTCACCGTGTTCCGGGTCGTCTACTTCATTCCGTACATTGTGGCCAGTGTGGTCAGCGCCAGCATCTGGCAGAGCCTGCTCTCGCCCGAGCACGGCGTCGGCAAGCTGTTGGGCGTGAACTTCCTCGGCAACGGCAGTACGGCGTTGCCGTCGGTGGCGGTGGTCAATACCTGGTCGTGGTGGGGATTTCTGGTCGTGGTGTTTCTGGCCGCGATGCAGGGCGTCAACCCGTCGCTGTATGAAGCGTCCGGATTGGACGGTGCCAATTCGTGGCAGCAGTTCTGGCATGTGACGCTGCCGGCGATCCGGCCGACGCTGATGTTCCTCGGCCTGATGACGATCATCTGGTCGTTCCTGGTATTCGACTACATTTACATACTCACCCAGGGCGGCCCGGCCGGCTCCACTGAGGTGCTCAGCACGCTGCAGTACCGGGATGCGTTCGAGAATCAGCAGGCCGGATATGCCGCCGCGATCGGTGTCGTACTGGCGCTGATCAGTGGAATCGTGGTTGGGGCGTACCAGATCCTGCGCCGGCGGAAGGGCTGGGAAATATGACCGTGACCGCGATTTCGCTTCGTACCAGGCGGCGCACGAGCAACGGCCAGACTCCGCACCCGGCGTTCTACCTGGTCCTGGTCGTGCTCTTCGCCTTTGCCCTCGGGCCGATCGTCATCTTCCTGTTCGATTCGCTGAAAACCCAGGGCCAGCTGGCCTCCGACCCGCTCGGGCTGCCCGACCATCCACAGTGGCACAACTTCACCGACGCCTGGCGACAGGCATCAATGGGTGCCGGTTTCACCAATAGCCTGGTGATCGTGCTCGGGACGGCGGCCGGGGTCTGCGCGATCGCCGGCTGCGGGGCGTACGCGATGTCGCGTTTGGACCTGCCGGGACTCGGCGGCGCGATGGCGTACCTGCTGGTGAGTAGCGCGCTGCCGATCCAGTTGTTCCTGGTGCCGTTGTTCTTCCTGTGGACCCGTCTCGGGCTCTACGACACGCTGATTGGCCTGATCATTATCTATTGGGCGATTTTCTCGCCATTCGCGACCCTGCTGCTGCGGTCGTTCATGATCGGCGTGCCGCGCGATTACGACGACGCAGCCCGTATTGACGGCGCGAGCGAATGGGGCGTGCTGTTCCGAATCGTGTTGCCGATCGCGTGGCCGGGATTTCTCACGGTCGCATTGGTGTCAGCATTGTCGGCGTACAACGAGTTCCTGCTGGCGGTGACGTTCATCCAGACCAACAGCCGGATGCCGATTTCGACGACGTTCTTCGCCTTCCAACAGGGCTTCACCCAGAATTACGCGCTCATCAGCGCGGCCGGCCTGATCATGCTGGCCCCGATGGTGTTGCTGTTCCTGCTGTTGCAGCGCCGGTTCGTCGACGGCATCACGGCCGCCGGCCTGGGCGGCTAGGGGATTCGGTTGAGTTATCGGCGTGAATACGATCGGACGGTGCGGGTCGGCCTGGTCGGGGTCGGCAGCCACACCTACCGGAACATCCTGCCCGCGCTGCACTATCTCCCGGTCACGTTGGCGGCACTGTGCGATGTGGACGAAGCGTTGGCCCGCCGTACCGCCGAGGAATACGGCGGGCTGCCGGTATTCACCGACGCCGGGCGGATGTATTCGGAGGTGCCATTGGACGCGGTCCTGATCTGCGTCGGACCGCGGCAGCATCCTGACCTGGCCGTGCAAGCCCTGTCGGCCGGACTGCACGTGTGGATGGAGAAACCGCCCGGCCTGCGCGCCGCGGACGTGGAGAAGATCCGGGCCGCGGCCGGAGACCAGACCTGCGCTGTCGGCTTCAAAAAGGCGTACATGCCGGCGGTCCGCAAAGCGCGCGAACTCGTCGAACTGCCGGAATTCGGCGACCTGCGGTCCGTTCTGGCCGTCTATCCAATGACGATTCCGCGCGATGGCGCCGGGGTGCTGGCCCGCGGTGAGTTCACCAACTGGCTGGCTAACGGCTGCCATCCGCTGTCGCTGCTGGTCGAATTGGGCGGACCGGTGCGGGCAGTGCGGACGGTCCGCGGGCCGGGGCAGGACGCCAGCGGGGCGGTACACCTGGACTATGCGAACGGTGCGATCGGCACGTTCTTCCTGGCCGGCGGCGCGCCACCGGGATACCCGGTCGAGCGCTACGACCTGTTCGGCGCCGACCGGGTGGTGTCCATTGAGGACAGCGAGCGGGTCGTTTATCACCGCGGAATTCCGTTCGACTATGCCCGGCAACGGGACTTCACCGGCCCAGGCACCGAAACCGGCAGCATTTGCTGGCAGGCCGAGCATCGGCTGGCCACGTTGGAGAACACCGGTTTGTTCGTGCAAGGCATGTTCGATGAGCTGTACGACTTCTGCGGCGCGGTGCTCGATAATCGGCCGGTCCGCAGCGCCGACCTGGATTTCGCCCTGCACGTGATGCGTATTTATGAAGCGGCGCTGCTCAGTGACGGAGAACCGGTTGGAGTCAAGGGTTGACCGGCATCACGTTCGGCTATGAGGCCGAGACGACATTACGGGTGGCATTTCTGGGAACGTCGGGACACGCGTTCCGTAATTTCCTACCCTGCCTGCCGTACCTGACCGTCGAGCTGGCGGCGCTGTGGGATCCGGACCCGGCCCGGGCCGAGGCGTTCGCCCGGCAATTCGGTGCCCGGCGGGCGTATTCCACCGTGGACCGGCTGCTGGAGGAGACCGCGCCGGAGGCGGTCATGATCGGCGTGGAGGATTTCGTCGGCGAGGAGCCGCGCGCTGCCTCGCTCATGGCCCAGTGCCTGCGGGCCGGCGTGCACGTATGGACCGACAAGCCGGTGGCGGCCCGGACCGACACGGTCAAGGAGCTCATCGCGCTGCGGGACCGGACCGATCGGGTTGCCGCGGTAGGGATGAAGACCATGTTCAACCCGGCCTACCGCAAGGCCCGCGACATCATTCGCGGACCGGATTTCGGTCGGCCGACCTCGTTCACCAGCCGCTACCCGCTGCACGTGCCCGACCGCCCGGGCCGGCCGCTGACCGACCCAGCCGTACGCAGCTGCCTCGGGCACATCTGGCACCCGATCGGCACCGCGCTGGTGACAGTCGGTCCGATCCGGTCGCTGCGGTATGAGCCGGCCCCGGCCGGTGGGGGTGGAGTCGCGCTGGCGACGTTCGCCGATGGAACGGTCGGCACCTTTCATTTCAGCGCCGGGCAGTCCGGGACCAGCCCGCTGGAGCGGGTCGACATCGTCGGCGAGCGTACGAACATCGTGATCGACAACGCCAGCCGGCTCACCTGGTACCGCCGCGGCTCGACCGGTCCGTACGGCCGCACCTCGTCGTACTTCACCGACGACGCCAGCGCGCCGCTGGTCTGGGAACCGGAAATGAGCCTGGGCCAGCTGTACAACAGCAACAACTTCGTTCAGGGCTACGCACAGAGCCTGCTGGAGTTCGTCGATGCGGCCCGGGGCGTGCGGCCGCTGCGGTTCGGCACGTTGGAGGATGCGCTCGAAGTACTGGAGGTCTTCGCGACGCTGACTGGTTGAGCGCGCGCCGATGGGCGCTCAGGCCTGGTGATTATGCTGGGGCACATCATGAGATTGACCGAATTCTGGGCCCGGATGCGTGGACAGTTCGGTGACGTGTACGCGGAGTCTGTGGCGCGCGATCACGTCATCGGCAGCCTCGGTGGCGTGACGGCAGAGCAGGCGTTGGAGAACGGCATCGAGCCGAAGGCGGTGTGGCGGGCGGTCTGCGCCGAATTCGATGTGCCGACCGGCCAGCGGCACTGATTTTGCCGGCGCGACACGACCGGCGTGTTGCATATCATCTCGAACGAGTGTTCGGTACCGTATCCACAGCGGAGCTGGTGATCCACAGGTCGGGCGATGCGGCGTGGTTTTGTCAGCGCAACGGCCTAGCGTCACCGGGTGACAGCAAACCAACGCGACCCGTCGCTCCGGGACTCGGAGCACGATCGCCGACAGCGAGGTGTACCTGATGGCAGGATTTGACCGCGACAAGGCACTCGATGTCGCGCTGGC
>JBEDUI010000039.1:0-8711 GCA_040414495.1 Mycobacteriales bacterium | reverse complement strand
CAAAGTCCGCGGCCGTCGCAAGACCAGACCAGCGCTGTCGTAACTAGATCTGCGGGCGTGGCGATCAGATCTCGGGAGCATCGCAGCTAAACCTCGCGAGCCCTCGATCCCGGCCGGCCGCCAACGTAAACGAAGACCACCCGCGTCGGCTTACGCCGGCGCAATGGACGGCGAGCCTAGTGCGCTTCGCCTTCTTCGGCGTAAACCCGGGCCGCGTATTCTTCCAGCGCCTTTTCACATTCGGCCAACGCATCCAGGGTCTGCTGCC
The DNA here is from genome assembly GCA_040414495.1 of Mycobacteriales bacterium. Lineage (GTDB taxonomy): Bacteria > Actinomycetota > Actinomycetes > Mycobacteriales > QHCD01 > DATAVB01. The sequence continues at coordinate 8,443 of JBEDUI010000039.1, read as the reverse complement.
GCCCCGAGGCGTTGAATACATCGCGATCGCTGACCTTGGCGAACCAGTTCCGCAATTTGATCAGATCTTCGTCGTTTTCCTCGAGCTCAGCGTACGTAAAATGATTCGCCTTATATTCTTTCTGCAATTGACTGTGGAAATCTTCGCACTTGTCGACGATTTCCTCGTACTCGTCATTCCGTGCCGTATTGAACGTCGCCACTACACCATCGGCCCCGGCCAGCACATCGCAGGACAACAGTACGGCCGTACCGCCCATGTCGGAGATGTCCTTACGCAGCGCCCGAAGCGCCCGTTCGCTGCTCGTTGTCACCGGCAGCGCGGCGGCCGAGTTCTGCAGATAAATCGCGCCCAGGCCCTTCAAACGTCGCCACACGCCAGCGCGCAACCGAGTGGGTTCGGACGGTATCCGGTACACCAGTAGCAGCCACCGAGCCTGCTCAGCCGCCGATCCATGACCAGTCGATCCGTGACCCGCCGATCCGTGACCAGGCGATCCAGACACAGTCGATCCGTGCGCGGCGCCGGCCGGCCGGGACCGGCCACCGGGGTGAGCAGCTGCGGGCACCGTAACCTCCATCGACAGCGTTGACGAGCTACCAGCCTATGGCCGCCCCGCCGGGGCGCCGGCCCCGGACCGGCAGGACGATCGGACGTTACGGCTCCGATAAAACGACTGTTAAACTGGCCGAGGTCAGCCGTCCCCCAGCCAAGGAGTCAGAGTGACCAGCGGAGCACTATTCCTCGCCGTCTTCCTGGCCTGCATGGTCGAGGCGGTCGAGGCGACAACTATCGTGCTCGCCGCCGGCACCGCCCGGGACTGGCGGTCGGCCTTCACCGGCACCGCCGTCGGTCTGGTCGTCCTGGCCGCGATCACCGCGGTGCTCGGGCCCGCCGTATCGGCTATTCCGTTACGTGGATTGCGGCTCGTGGTCGGCGCGCTGCTGTTGGTGTTCGGGCTGCAGTGGCTGCGCAAGGCGGTGTTGCGGGCCAGCGGATACAAATCGCTGCACGACGAGTCCGAGATCTACCGGACCCAGGTCGCGGCGGCGGGCAGTGCCCCGGCCAGCGGACGGTTTTCCGTCCCGGACTGGTACGCCTTCACGCTGTCGTTCAAGGGCGTCGTGCTGGAGGGGCTCGAGGTCGCGTTCATCGTGCTGACGTTCGGCAGCAATCAGCACAATATTCCGCTCGCTGTCATCGCCGCGCTGGCCGCGGTAATCGTCGTTGTCATCGCCGGGTTCGCGGTCCGGGCACCGCTGGCCCGGGTTCCGGAGAACACCATGAAATTCGTCGTCGGAATTATGCTCACCGCATTCGGCACGTTCTGGGGCGCCGAAGGGGCGGGCGCGCACTGGCCCGGCTCGGATGCCGCGCTGCTGGTCCTGGTGCCGGTGATCGCGGTGTTCGGGCTGTCGTTGGTGGCGGTCTTACGTCGCGCCGCCGGAGTGCCGCTCACCCGACGTACGCTGTCTGTCGCGCCGGCCGAGGCGAGCCGATGATCGCCCGGCTCCGCGCATTTGGTGCGTTCTGGTACGACTTCGTCGTCGGGGACGACTGGGTCGTTGCGGTCGGGGTCGTGGCCGCGCTGCTGATCACGTACGCGGTGAGCACGACCTCGGTGCCGGCCTGGTGGGTGATGCCGGTCGCGGTGATGGTGTTGCTGCCGTTCAGCTTGTGGCGGGCCACTCGCAAGCGGTAGCCCGGCTGTCTGAAGTGGACGGTGCCCGCTGGCCGCGCCAGCGGGCACTGTTGCATGTGGACAGCGGGTGTCCGCACCCGCTATTCACGAGGAGAGCGACGATCAGCTGGCCCGGCGACAGCGACCAATCAGGATCGCCGGAAGTGTCGTCCCGCGCTCGGCAAACTGCTCCGGCACCAGTCCGGCGGCCAGGATCGCGTTGAGGTACGTCGACAGCATGCGGTGATTGCCCCCGACATGACCCCGGATGCCGGTTCCCTCGCTGTTCCACCAGCCCTCCCGCTCATAGCCATGCTCGGGCGGCCAACTCGACAGGCCCGACCACGACTCCGCGTCGCCGCCGGGAAAGCACGGGTGCAGGATCGAGAAGCTGAACCAACCGCCCGGAACCAACACAGCGGCCACAGTGGACAGTGCGCCGGCCAGGTCGTCGATATCCATCAGCGCCATGTGGCACAGGACGCCGTCGAACGGCTCTCCGTCCCACCACTGCGTATTCGTGGCATCGCCCTGCAGATAACGGATCCCCAGCGGCCGACTCGCCTCAACCTGCCGGGCCTGCTCCAGCAGACCGTCCGAGAGCTCGACACCGGTCATCCGCGCGCCGCGCTCAGCCAACCACGGCGTGATCCGGCCATTGCCACAGGCCAGATCCAACACCCGCTGACCGGCCAGCTCATCCGGCAACAAAGCCAGCGGCTCACGCCCCCAATTCTTTGTGTATTCGCCGTACCAATTCGCCACCGGTTCATACCGCGCTGTTGTCTGAGTCATATTCCAACCCTATCCCCCGTTGCCGAATAACGCCGACATTACGCGGAAAGCAAAATTCAATACGCCAAAGACGCGGAATAATAGCCGGTATGCCGATCACCAATACCTGGCTCGCCGGAAACGCACCGGACGTCGACTGTCCGCGAGAAGTGCTCGAGGATCGAATCCTGAACCTGCTGTCTACTCAGAACATCGCTGTTATCGCCACCGTCGCCGCGGACGGATCCCCGGTGGCATCACCGGTCCGGTTCTACTCGCTGGGCTTCGAAATCATGTACACGAGCTGGAACGCCTCGCCCAAGTCGCGCAATCTCCGTCGCGATCCACGGGTCAGCGCTGGAATCACCGCGCCGCTGGTCGGGCAGGCCAGCAGCCGAGGCGCGCAGATCTTCGGAACGGCCCGCACCCTGGAAAGGAACGATCCCGAGGTCGAGGCCTACTGGGAGGCCTTCCGGTGGCAGTCGGATCATGTGGAACAGGGCCGCAGTCTGGACAATCCCCCGACCGATCCACTGACCATCATCAGTCCACAGAGGATTGTCTATACCGACCACTGGTTACGGCGTGCCGGCTACCGACCCAGGCAGATCTGGCGTCCGGCGGCAGCATAAGTTATTGGTCGACGATGGAACCGTCCTCGTGCAGCCGGGTCACCACGTCTCGCGGCCGATACGGGTGCCGCTTCGCCGCATCGGGCGCGAGTTCAATGCCGACTCCGGGCTCGGTGGGAATGAGCAGATAACCACCGTCACGTTTGATCGGGCTCGAGACCATCTCGCTCTTGGGCGGTTCCTGCTCTCCCAGCGGGTATTCCTGCAACGCGAAATTGGGAATACACGCTGCCAATTGCAAACAGGCCGCCGTACTGACCGGACTGAGCGGGTTGTGTGGCACTACTCCGACATGCCGCGCCTCGGCCAGTGCCGCGATCTTCTTGGCCCCGGTAATCCCGCCGCACATACACACATCCGGCCGAACATATTGCACGGCACCACGGGCCAACAGCATCTCGAACTCGAATATCGTATGCAGCCGCTCACCGGTGGCGATCGGAATGTCAACATGATCGGCAATCTGGGCCATGTCGTCGAAATTGTCCGGCAGCGTAGGGTCTTCGTAGAAGAACGGATGGTACGGCTCAATTCCACGGCCCAGCACCACCGCCTCGGCCGGAGTGAGCTGCCGGTGTATTTCGATGCACAGATCAACCTCGTCGCCGACCGCCTCCCGATACTGCCGGACGGTCTCGATCGCCTCACCCATTCGGGCTGCGTGCGTAGCGAAATATGGCTCAGTGCGATCGTCGTCTGTGAACGGCGTGAGGTGACCAACCGCGGTGAATCCCTGCTTTTTCGCCTCGACGCAACCCCGCACCAGCTCCTCGCGGCTACTACCGAAGACGTGGTAATACACGCGAGCCTTGTGGCGGGTCGGACCGCCGAGCAATTGATAGACCGGAACACCAAAGTGTTTACCGGCGATATCCCACAGCGCGATGTCGATCGCACTCAACGCGCCCATGATCGCCGCACCGCGAAAATGCGACCAACGATAGAGATACTGCCAGTGATGCTCGATACGTAACGGATCCTCACCGATCAGGTATCTTTTGAACGTTTCCACCACAGAAGCCGACGCTTCCAGGTAACCCCAGGCACCGGATTCGCCCAATCCGACAATGCCCGCGTCAGTGTGGACCTGTACGAAGAGGTAACGGTCGACAAGAATCGTTTCGATTGCCGTGATTCGCACGCGGAATCGCTCCCTCAATGTCGGTATTAGCGATCCCGTTCTAGCACGCGATGCCCGCAACGGGCGAGATCAACGACGGAACTGGTCAATGTAAATGCGCTGATCTGGTAGCGCGTCGCGAATAAGCGCCGTACGATTTTGTCTTAACGGCGGGTAATCACAGGAAGGTTTCGAGAATCCGCCTCTTCGGATAGGCCACAGTGGAGCTTCAACTCCACCAATTCGCGTTAACCGGTCGCCCATGAGATGTCCGGCGTCTCACCCCCAGGAGATGCCGGAAGTCGCCTCCGCAGGCGGCCGGCCCCTGCACCGCTGCTTCCCCACAAAGCACGGTGCAGGGGTCGTAACGCCCGGTCACCAATCGGATCACGATCGAACGATCAACGGCCATCGGCGACAACGGAACGTTACGCCGCAGATCCAGTGGCAAGGGACATTACCCCGGCGGCGCTCCGTTCGGCGGCGTCAACAGCCCCCGGTCGTACGCAATCGCCACTGCCTCAGCGCGTCGACTCGCGCCCAGCTTGGCCATGACCCGGGACAGGTGCACGCTCACCGTCTTCTCGCTGATGTACAGCTCCTCGCCGACCTGTCGGTTGGTCCGGCCCAATGCCACCCGCTCCAACACGTCGCGCTCGCGACTGGTCAGCGGGTCGACCTCGGACCGGCGCGGCGGCTCACCCGGAACGTCGATCCGGGCTCGGCGAGCCAGCGCGCTCGTCGCGTCGACCAGCGGCTTGGCTCCCAAGCGTTGGGCGATCTCGTGGGCCTGCCGCAACTCCTCGGCGGCGGGCTCGGCGTCCTCGGTGCGTCCGGTGCTCAACAATGCCTCGGCGTGGTGCCAACGACACACCGCCTGCTCGAATACAGCGCCATAACCGAATGCGCGCACCGCCTCGGCCCACAGCTTCGGCTCGGCCGCACCGGTCAAACCGCTGGCAGCCGCCTCGAGCCGGGCACTCCACGCCAATCCCTCGGGGCCAATGGAAACGCCGCGTGGCTGGCCCTCACGCAGGCAGCGCCGACCGTGTTCGAGGAATTCATTGCCGGCCGCCACGGCCTCGGCGAGCAATTGGGTCTCGTTTCGCAACCGTGCCTGCGCCGCCAGCGCCACCGCGGCACCGAGCCCCAGCGCGGCGAGCCGCAACCCGGCCAGCATCGCGAACTCGTACCCCTCCAACCACGCGATTCCCTCGCGGGTACGGGCGATCGCGAGCTGATAATCGCCCCGCCAAAATGCGCTCTGGGTCCCCACGGCGGCCACGGCCAGCATGATGAGCACGTCAGCCTCACGCACCGACCGCAGCTCGGCCACCAGTCGTTCGGCCTCGTCCAATTCACCGCGGTCCGCGACAATATGCGCCCACGAAGAACTCAGGCGGCCCGCGGCAGCTCCGGAAACGCCGCGCCGCGGGCGCGTGGTGGCATCGTCACTCGGCCAGTCACCGCTGACGTAGCGCAAAAACAAATGCCGGGCCCGCAATTCGATTCCGAAACTGCTCCAGGTCAAGCCCATCTCGGCCGCGTAATCGATCCCGGCCTGATATTCGACCAATGCTCGCGGCAGATCCGCCTGGTCGTCGTAGCTGAGCGCCACAAAATAAAGCGCCCGTAATTCGGTGTTGAGACTGCCGGCGTGTCGGGCCAGCCGTTGCGCATCACGGAGCATTTCCCGGCCCCGGCTGACATCGCCCTCGGCCTCGGTCAACGCGCCCAGCGTGATCAACGCATTCGCCTCGGCGCCCTCGGCTCCGACGGCTCGGGCATCGGCGACCGCGGCCCGCGCGCTCCACAACGCCTCGGCCGGCTGGTCCTTACCGCGCATGATCGCGGCGCGGGTGGCCAGCACATGAGCCCGGGTCCGGCTCGGCTCCAGGCCCTCGGCCAGCTCCCACGCCTTGCCGATCGCCTCGACCGCCTCATCCCAGGTGCTGTCCAACACCATCAATGCCTGCGCCAGCAGCTGCCACGTTTCGCAGGCCCGCTCGATCGGCGTCGAATCCTCCAGCGCCTCCACCGCCGACCGGGCGTAGGCGATCGCGCGCTCCGGCTCACCGGCTGCGCCGGCGAAATACCGTGCCTCGCGCAGCAGTTTCAGCTCGTCCACGCCGGCCGGCCGATCCGCGTCGGGAACGGCATCCCAGATCCGCAGGGCCTGCTCGATATGCCGCAACGCAGATGCCGGCGCGCCGCGCTTCTCCGCCTCATCTGCCGCCCGCATCGACGCGGCGAGGCCCGTGGCCAGGTCGTTGCTTTCCAGGCTGTGGTAAGCCAACAGGGCGTCCCGGCCGCGGCCCTCCGGCTCGTTCAACAACCGCACCGCGTACGCGTGGTGAATACGCGACCGCTCACCGGGCAGCAGATCGCCGTACACCGCCTCCTGCAACAGCGCGTGCCGGAACGTATAAAATCCGTGCTCAATAACCAGAGCGTGGTGCTGAACCGCCTCCCGAAGCGCCTCATCCAGCTCAACCTCGTCCAACCCGGCGACCTCGGTCAATACCTTGTGCGCCACCGACCCGTCGGCGCACGAGATCACCCGGAGCACCCGCTGCGTATCCGTGGAAAGCCGTTCCAGGCGGGACAACAGCACCTCGGCCAGCCCGGCCGGCAGGTCCGAGCCCTCGGCCCGGGAGGCCAAGAGTTCCTCGACAAAGAACGGGTTGCCCTGGGAACGTTCCACCACTTCGGCGATGACGTCCTCGGGCAGCGACTCCTCGGCCAACGCCTGCACGAATGTCCGGGCATCGGCCTCCTGCAGCGGCGGGATTTCCACGCGCTCCACTGTGGACACTCGGACCAGTTCGGCCAGGAATCCCCGCAACGGATGCCGACGATAAAGGTCCTCCTCGCGGTAGCTGGCCAGAATCAGCAGCCGCTGCGTACGCAACCGCGAAACCAGGAAGGACAGCAGGTTACGGGTCGAGTCGTCCGACCAGTGCATGTCCTCCAGGACGAGCAGCACAGCCCGGTTCTCGGCCAGCTGGGTCAACAGCCCCAGTACGGCATCGAAAAGCTGCAGCTGGGCCAAATCGTGCGCGGCCCGCACCCCTCGCAGCGCATCCCGGTCCGAGCTGGCGGCGATATTGTGCTCCAGGCTGGCCGGCGGCGTGCCCAGCTGAGGCAGCAACCGACCCAGCGCCGGCCGGCTCGCGATCGCGTCGGCGAACTCGGTCTCGGCCGAACCGACCAGCGGCGTGAATGCCTCGGCGAACGGCAGATACGGCAGGCCACCCTCGCGTACGTCCAGGCACCGTCCGGTCAGCACCAGCGCACCCCGCGAGCCGGCGTACTCGCCCAGCTCGCTGAGCACCCGCGTCTTGCCCACCCCGGCGTCGCCAGAGATCAGGATCGCGCCGGGCTCACCCCGCTCCGCGCGCAGGACGGCAGCCCGCAACCGCCGCATCTCGGCGGTGCGGGCAACGAGCGGTACTCCAGAACCCAGTCGTGGCACAAGCCGCATTGTCGCCTACCGGACCGACTCTTTGCCGCTCCAATTCGCCGCGGCGTGCTCCGGCTCCGGCTCGGACCGCGACAACGCCGACGGCTGGGCCTGTTGAGCGGCCTGTTCCCGGTCCCGCTCCTGGGCCTGGCCCTGGGTCGGCTGAGCGGCCGGCTCCTGACCGCCCGCCGCCGGGTCCTCGGCCCGGCGGCGCCGGAACCGCCGCCGGTTCGCGATGTTGCGCCGCGTGGCGTGCAACTGCTCGTCGCGGTACGCGACCTCGGCCTGTACTGCGTTGAACAGCCAGCTGTCGATCATGTCGTCCATCCCCCACGTGACCTCTGCCTATTTCGGCAAATCTGAGGTTCGTCCTGAGGGGTAGGTACGGACATCGGTCGATTACCTACGAATTGCCGACCGCGGCCCCTTACCCGCCGTGCCCGGGGTAAGGGGTACTAGCGCTCGCTGAGGCCGCTGCCGTCCCAGATCGTGTGGGCACAGGCGATGCCGCGGCCCTTTTCCGGTCGCAAGACATCGTAAATGTGCATACGCGGGATCTTCGGTGAAATACCCCAGCCGCTGGGCCAGGTGATGATCCAGTCCATATCCAGATCCACCAGCAGCCCGAGCATCCGCGCGATCGTCGGGTCGTCGATCCGCTCGAACGCCTCGTCCAGCAGGGTGAGCCGCAACGGCTGGGTATCCAGGCCCGCGGTGTCGGCCAGCGCGTCGTAAAACGCGGCCGCTGCCGCGAACAGCGTCACGTACGAAAT
>JBEDUI010000038.1:0-10372 GCA_040414495.1 Mycobacteriales bacterium | reverse complement strand
GGCCACATGACCGGCCTCGACCATCGTCACCAGCAAGCCGCCACCAGTATCCCAGTCCTGAGCCGGCGGATCGATGCAGGTCATTACCCGTAGGCTCATCTGCCAGGCCAAAGCAGTTCCTCGGAATCGACGTTCGACGTCAATTTCGACGATAATCTCCTCGACCTCGTCCCCCGGCTCGACAGCCATCTCGATGACGATGGTGGCAAGCAGACAGTTGTCTTTGGTTGGGTGCTGTGCTGGTAAACGGATCGGCGCGGTATTTGCCGCGAGAATGGCCAAAGTCTCTGCTATTCGGTCCTGTAAATCGAGCTCCCAGTCGTGCACAAGCGAGTTCAGGGTCTCCCGTTTGAGCATGAGCTGATCCTGTGCGGTAGGCAGCAGCGTCTGCTCGCGCCCACTACGGAAAAGAGCGTCGAGCTGGACGTAAAAATCGTCTGCGTCCTGGTGGTCTCCTTTTGCCACCCCAGCCACGACCAGCCACCGCACGCCCGTATCCGGGTCCGTCCAAATGCCACCGCGCCACTGCCCGGCCCGTATTTCCCACAGCCCAGGGCACTGGCGCACTGGATCGGCTGACGGTAACTGTCCCCGGCCGGATCCGATCCGAACCACTCGCGTGCCTTCGCGATGACCGGTGTAAGAGCTGGCCAACCATTGACCGACAACTTGCGACCTATCCCGCGCTAATTCAGGGCACCTAACGGCGCATCAACGTCCGACAGGCCAAAGCCGCAGGTCGGCTCAATGGTCTAGGCGGTGAAGAGTGCCGCGGTGCGTGAAAGTCGGCGGGTGCCCTCTTCGTTGGCGGCAGGACTGGTCCGTCGCAGCCAGAATCTACGCCTTCAGGTCGCTGACGATTCGACGAAGCGCTTACACATGGCGCCTGCTGGAAACGGCAGATGCACAATTTGATAATTGACGTAGATGAGTTGCAAAGACCAAACGAAACGCATTTCGCGAATGTTAGCATCGCTTCGTACCGGTCACCCTTTTAGGGCGGATCTGTCAGGACAACTCGGGGGAAGCAATGTGTGCGGATTTCTGCCGACGCGGCGAACCAGAACCGCAACCTTCATGCTGCATACTCCACGAGTATCTGCTGGGAGATGAGAATCCTGCAGAACTAGCGCTGATCTAGGCGGACTCCGAACAGGTGCGCCAACACCGGCCCGGAGCCCTTGAACCGACCTCTGTACCCCTTAGCACAGGAAGAGGCGATCCCAGTGCGCATATTAGTACGTTCACGTCTTCGATCGATGATCGCGGTCTGCCTCGTAATGCTTCCGCTCGCCATTGGCGCAGCTGCAGGCAGCACTGCCGCGTCGGCGTCCGATCTGTCTGCGAGTCTCAGAGTAACGTCTAATGTGATCCCAAATTCCACTATCTGCCCATGGAATATTGAAAGTCCGCATTGGTCAAAAAATGGGCATACATAGTATTCAAACTCAGAATACACTGTGAATACCTCACGCTGTTGGACATCTACATGCGGATTTGGAGGTGTACAGGTTCTACTATCGATACCTGCAACGAGATGCGATTTCGCTCGAACTACGAGAAGACTTACATTAGCCCGGCGCAAAGGGAAATAACGCGATACTGTCCGAGCGTGGAGGGTGGCAGCAAGATCCGTGGTACGGGCTACTTCGCCGGAGATGCGCTCGTCTACTTCGGAGCCAAACCGACTCCAGAGCGAAAATCGCGAATGAGCCCGCCTATCACTAGTAACCCTTGAGCCCTGCCGCTGCGGAAAGACGGGCGCATGGTTTGCCAGATATGCGCCCGCACGACGCGAAGGCCCGTAAGCTGGTTTATTGTTCTTGCCTCTCACGCCGGGCCAACATCGCAGCCAGTGCTTTTACTTCCGTCTCATTGCGTGGTTCGTCGTTCGCATCCATGCCGACGAGCCAAGTCAAACCGCGACGTGGCGGACGTCCTTTATCTGACACCAGAGCTACCGCAAATAGACGGTCACGACCAGCCTGATTTTGCGCCCAATCTATGACTTCAATGGCGTCGGCATCGGTGATGTCATATGTCCAAACAATCGGCGCCACTGTGGTTTTTGAATCGACCGTCTGAAAGAGGTACACCCTGAAGCGAGGTTCGTACTCCTCCCAGCTGCTGTCCCGCTCGTCTACATCCTCAACGTTCACGTTGCGAGCGTAGTCGAGCAAACACCTTCCAAGCTCAGACCTGCATTTGAGACCGGCGCGGCGGCAGGTCCAGATTGGGCTCGACGGCGCGACGGGCGCGAGTTACGGATTCGTCTGCCGGGCCAAACGGCGTCTCGGTTTCCGTACAGCGTCGCGCCTTGGACGGAGCTTCTCGAGCGGAGCTCAGGGGGTACGCCGGCCGATGATCTCCAGCATCGTCTCCAGCTCGTGCACCTTGGTGCGCTCCCGGCCGCGTGCCTTCCCCAGCGCCAGTTCGTGTTCGTCCAGCCGCAGCCAGCCGTCCCAAGTCACGTAGCCAACGCCACGGTCGGCCAGGATCGCCAGAATCGCGTCGGGATCGCGTTCGGCCGCCCGCGGGAGCGTGCCGGCCGAAGCGTCGGCGAGCAACGTCTTCACCGTTTCGGCCGCGTCGGACCGGTTGGTCCCGATCACCCCGGTCGGACCCCGTTTGATCCAACCCGCGACGTAGCTCCCCGGATCGTCAACCCGGCCGGCAGTATTCGGTACCGTCCCGGACCGGGCGTCGAACGGCAGCCCTTCAATCGGGGCGCCGCGGTACCCGATCGAGCGCACCACCAATTGGGCCGGGATCGTCTCGAGCTGACCGGTCCCCACGACACCACCGGACCCGTCGAGCTTTCCCCGTTCCACCTGCAGGCCGGTAACCCGATCCGTACCGAGCAGCGCCGCGGGCCGGCGTAGGAAATGGAAATGCACCCGCCGGGGCTTACCGGTCAACGGACGCTCCGCCCACTGACCGAACAGCTCGACCATCGTCCGCAACGGTCGGCGCCCGGCCATCGCCTCCCGGCTGGCCGCATCCAGCTCCAGGTCGGCCGGGTCGACCACTACATCAGCATCGGGCAACTCGCCCATCTCGCGCAGCTCGACCATCGTGAACTTGGCCTGAGCCGGACCACGACGCGCCACGATGTGAATATCGGTCGCGGCGGCACCGCCGAGCGCGTCGAGCACATGGTCGGGCATGTCGGTGTGGCTCACCGCCTCGGCGCCCTTGGCCAGAATGCGGGCTACATCCAAGGCCACATTGCCGGCCCCGATGATCGCGACGTCACGCGCGTGCAGGCCGATATCCGTGTTGGCCCCGGGCAGGCCGCAGTACCAGTTGACGATCTCAGCCGCCGCGACGCTGCCGGGTAGGTCCTCACCCGGCACGCCGAGTCGGCGATCGAACGGCGACCCGGTAGCGAAGATCACGGCGTCGTAGCAACGCCGCAGCTCGGCCAGCGTGATGTCCGGGCCGTAGGTCACGTTGCCGATGAACCGGACCCCGGGCATTTCGAAAACTCGCTGCAACGTACGGGCGACCGACTTGATCTTCAGATGATCCGGCGCGACGCCGTACCGCACCAGACCGTACGGGGCCGGCAACCGATCGAAGATGTCGACCGAAGCCTCGGCCTTGGCCAGGGCTTCCGCGGCATAAATGCCCGCAGGACCCGAACCCAGCACTGCGACGCGTAATGGATCGGGCACCAGCGACGCCACCTTCCGGTCATTGCCCGGCTCCGTCAGCCCTCGTCCCGAACCCGCCGCCGAGCATCCGACGCCCTCGACGCTACCGCGTCGGCGAAGCCAAGTCGCAGGGATCGCCGACGCTCACAGCTGTCCGCAATCGGTCGTTCCGATTACGTGAGGGACCAGTCGACGGGCTCGGCCCCTTGCTCGCGCAGCAGTTCGTTGGCCCGGCTGAACGGTCGCGAACCGAAGAACCCGCGGTCGGCCGACATAGGGCTCGGGTGGGCCGATTCGATGCACGGCGCCGGGGCCAGCATCGGTTTGAGGTCGCGGGCATCGCGGCCCCACAGGATCGCGACCAGCGGCGTACCGCGGCCCGCGAGTGCCCGGATCGCCTGCTCCGTAACCTTTTCCCAGCCCTTGCCGCGATGCGAAGCCGGTTTGCCCGGCGCTACCGTCAGCACTCGGTTCAACAGCAGGATGCCGCGTTCGGACCAGGGCGAGAGATCGCCGTTGGCCGGCGGCGGCGTGCCGAGGTCAGCCGACATTTCCCGGTAGATGTTCTGCAGACTGCGCGGCACCGGGCGCACGTCCGGGGCGACCGAGAAACTCAACCCGACCGGGTGGCTCGGGGTTGGGTACGGATCCTGGCCGACGATCAGGACGCGGACATCGGCGAAGGGCTGGGTGAAGGCGCGCAGCACGTTCGGTCCGGCCGGCAGATATGAACGCCCCTGCGCGATCTCGGCCCGCAGAAAGTCACCCATCGCCGCGATCTGATCCGCTACGGGCGTTAGCGCTTCGGCCCAGCCCGGATCCATGGAATCCGGGAGGGGTCTTTTGCCCTGCGCGGTCTCGACAGTCATGCCTGTCTCTCCATTCGCCGGTCGCCAGACGTGTCGATTCCGCGACGGAGTGGATCAACGCCGCGGAATGCAGTGCGTCAGCCTAGCGACCGTTGCGGGTGGCCCGGTCGTGGGTGCGGACCGGCTGGAAACACGGACGCTCACCGGCTGCGCTCGGGCCGGAAGTACGGATGCTCACCGGCCGGAAATACGCGACCTCGTTGGCTGCGCTCGGGCCGGGTATACGCAGGCGCATCGGCCGCCGGTCGCAATGTGGTTTACGGCGGGTCGCCGGGCCGCGGTTTGGCATTGACTCGGACCATAAGCCTTCCTGCTTGATACGTACGCTTTCCCGGTTTAAGACGAGCCTCGCCATTCGCTCTTGCGTACGAGAGAAATCTCCGGTTCGACGCGACGCCGGCCATCGCTCGTCCGTACGTGAGAAACCTCCGGCTCGACGCGACGCCGGCGATCGCTCGTCCGTACGTGAGAAACCTCCGGCTCGACGCGAGGCCGACGATTGCTCGTCCGTACGGAGAGATCTCCGGCTCGAGCCCGACCATTAGCGATCGACGTTCGATGATCGTGATGGCTTTCGTCAACGAAGTGCGTACGAACGCCATCACGATCATCAGCGGCGCTGGGATTGCTGCCAGGTGTGGCACCGGTTGAACGCACCTGAACCTTGATCGTGAGTAGATTTGATGCGGATTTCGGTACCAAATCCACTCACGATCATGGAAAGCGCCGCCAGACAGGCAGTCGGAGCCAAGCAACCGGCCGGCTCCGGCGTTTTACCGCAGCCGAAAACAATCAGTGAATCAAGCCGCGTTTGTACGCCTCGCTCACGGCGGCCGCACGATCGCGGACACCGAGTTTGTCGTACACGTGCAGCAGGTGCGTTTTGATCGTCGCCTCGCTGATGAACAGCGTGGCCGCGGCCTCCTTGTTGGTGGCGCCACCGGCGATCAGCTTGAGCACGTCCAGTTCCCGTTCGCTCACCGGCGTGCGGGCGGGCGTTCGTACCCGGCCCATCAGCCGACCCGCGACCGCCGGGGACAGCACCGATTCGCCGCGGTGGGCGGCCCGCACCGCCCGCAGCAGCTCCTCCCGCGGTGCGTCCTTGAGCAGGTAGCCGGTGGCGCCGGCCTCGATCGCGGCCAGTACGTCGCTGTCGGTGTCGTACGTGGTGAGCACGAGCACCCGGACCGTCGGGGCCTGGGTCGCCAACGCCGCGATCGCCTCCACGCCGCCCATACGCGGCATCCGCAGGTCCATCAGCACAACGTCAACATCGCCGGAGGCCACGCGCTCCAACGCCGCTGCGCCGTCACCGGCCTCGCCGACCACCGTGAAGTCCGGGTCGCCTTCCAGGACGCCGCGCAGACCGTCCCGCACGACCGGGTGATCATCGACGACCAAGACACGTATCGGTGTACTCACTCCGCCTCCGCTGATACCGGTATCGCCGGGACGTTGGCGCTGATCGCCGTACCGTCGCCGGGCGTGCTCTCGACCGCCAGCGTGCCGGCCACCCGCTGCAGCCGGGCCCGCATCCCGGGCAGACCGTAGCCCGAGTTGCCGTTCTTGGGCCCGGGCCGGGGTACGAACCCGACGCCATCGTCCCGTACGTCGAGCGTCACCAGATCGTCCATATAGGACAGTGTCAGTCCGACCCGACTGGCCCGAGCGTGTTTGGCGATGTTGGTCAGCGACTCCTGGCAGACCCGGAACAGCGCCAGTTCGACATCGGCGATCATCGGCCGCGGATCGCCGGTCGTCTCGACCGATACGGGTACTCCCGAGCTCTCCGACCACCGCTTGGCCGCATCGGCGATCGCCTCGGGCAGATGGGCCCGTTCCAGCTGTCGGGCCGACAGGCCCGCGACCGAACGGCGGGCCTCGGTCAGACTCTCCCGGGCCAGCCCGCGCGCGGTCGCGAGGTGCTCGTGCCAGTCCGGGGACTGCTCGGCCGCCTCCAGCTGGGTGATGATGCCGGCCAGGCCCTGTGCCAGCGTGTCGTGAATCTCGCGGGCCATCCGTTGCCGTTCGTCCAGGACCCCGGCCTCCCGCGCCTGCACCAACAGCTGGGCATGCAGGCCGGCGTTCTCATCCAGCGCCCCTTCCAGCCGGCGGTTCGCCTCCTCCAGATCCGTGATGACCTGCTTGTGCCGGACACTCTGCCGGGTCGAGGCCAGCCCGTAATGACCGAAGATGCTGGCCAGCGCCGAGATGATGACGAACAGGACCGCGTACTCCAGCCACGACATACCGCTGTCCGGAATCCCGCCCGTGTACGAGAACGACACGATCCCGGCGTTGAGGACGACGCCCACGTACTTCCACCGGCCCGGCAGGATCACCAGCGTGTACATGTAGTTGCTGAACGCGAAGATCCCGTACCAGCCGGACAGCAGCACCAGCACCAAAGTCATCGCCAGCAGGACGCTGACCTGAATGACCTCGAGGCGGGTGGTCGGCTCGTCGGCCCCATCCGCGGTGGGCGTGTGCGACCGGATCGGCCAGACCCAAACCGCGGTAGCAATGCTGACCGCGAGCGCCCAGAGGAAGTTCCTCGTCGGCACGCTGGGGTCGATCCCGGCGGCCAGCAGCGAAACCGCCAGCAGCGGGTACGGCAGGATGCGGTAGATCCGTAGCTCCCGCCGCTCCCAACTCTCCAGGTGCCGATCGGTTGCGCTCATACGTGCCTTCTACTCCCAGCGGAACAGTCGCGCGGCCAGAGCGCCGGCCACCAGAGTGAATCCGACCAGCACCACGATCTGCAAGGTGGTCGGCCACTGCCCGCCGATCGTGTTCTGCAGCGCCCCCACACCCGAGCCCAGCGGCGTGAAGTCGGTGATCCGGCGCAGCACGTGCGGCATCGAATCGCGCGGCAGCCAAACGCCGGCGCAGAACATCATCGGGTAGTAGAGCACCATGCCCAGACCCCGCCCCACGGACTCGGTACGGGCGACCGCACCGATGATCATGCCCAGCGACTGGGTGGCCAGTGTGGTCAATGCCAGCGCGATGAGAAAGCCGATCGGCTGGTGCGGAATCTTCGTACCAAAGGCGATCACGCCAACCGCGACGGCCACGATCATCACCACGACAGCCAGCGGGAAATCGATGAGCATGCGGGCCGCCAGCAGCTGCGTAGGCGGCACCGGGGTGGTCGACATCCGGCGCAGAATTCCCTTTTCCCGATAGGAGGCCAATGCGCCGGGCAGTAGCAGCAGGCACAACGTGGCCAAGCCCAGTCCGATGACGATGGGAACGTAGAGGTCGATAATCCGCTGCCCGCCCAGATCGGGTTTGTGGGTACGGAATGAGGGAATGCAGCCGAGAATAACCAACAATACGATCGGCATCGCCAGCCCGAAAATCATTGCCATCGGCTCGCGGACGAACATTTTCCATTCGGTACGGGTCAGCTTCACCAAAGAGCCGGACACGGGAACTACGTCCTTTCGCTAAATCTAAGGATATTCGGCTGCTATTCGACAGAGTCATGCCCGATGAGCGCGACGAAGGCGTCATCGAGGCTGGCCTGATCGACTCGCAGGTCGCCGGCCACGATGTGAGCGCGCGCGAGCAGGGACATCACGGCCTGCAC
Organism: Mycobacteriales bacterium; assembly: GCA_040414495.1. GTDB lineage: Bacteria > Actinomycetota > Actinomycetes > Mycobacteriales > QHCD01 > DATAVB01. The sequence goes on along the minus strand of JBEDUI010000038.1, from coordinate 2,252 downwards.
AACGTGTTCGTCGCCGGCGATGCTGACCGTGCCGTCAGCGGCGACCCGTACCGAGGACACTTCCGGCAATTCCTTGAGCGCCGCCTCGTCCACTGGTGCCGACGGCCGGAAATACAGCCGGTTTTCCGCACCGACATGGCTGGCCAACCCTTCCGGGGTGTCCAGGGCGACAACCTTGCCCGCGTCGATGACCGCGACCCGGTCGCACAGTCGCTGCGCCTCTTCCATGAAATGCGTGACCAGAATAATCGTCACGCCGCTATCGCGCACGCCTTCGATCAAGGCCCAGGTGTCGCGCCGGGCCTGCGGGTCAAGACCGGTGGTCAGTTCGTCCAGTACGGCGATTTCCGGCTTTCCGACCAGCGCCAGCGCGATCGAAAGCCGCTGCTTCTGACCGCCGGACAGCTTTCCGTACGCGACATTCCGATGTGGAGCCAGGCCGAGCCGATCCAGCAATTCTTCCCAGTCGGCCGGGTTTTCGTAAAACGAGCTGTAGAGGTCGAGCGCCTCGGCGACCCGCAGACGATTCTGGATCGCGCTTTCCTGTAGTTGAATTCCCAACCGCTTGTGCAATACCCGCCGGTCCCGGATCGGATCCAGCCCGAGTACGGAAATCGAACCACCGTTGGGAGCCCGCAGCCCGGCCACACATTCCACTGTGGTCGTCTTTCCGGCACCGTTCGGCCCGAGCATGCCAAATATCTCGCCACGCTCCACTGTGAACGACACATTCTGCACCGCGACTTTCTCGCCGTACCGCTTGTGCAGATCGGAGACCTCGATGACCGGCATCTGCCGCCCTTTCTCGTTCGACCAACGCTGGTGTGATCGAGTATCCGGGAATTACCGGTCTGAATCATCAATCCCGCGGCTACGGTTCGCGACGGCTCCGGCTGAGCCGGATATCAACCGATCGGTTGATGTCTACGGAAGCCCGGGCAGCGACTCGGCCGGTGATCCGTACTGTTGCCACGCGAACTCCGGCACGCCATCGATCATCCGGGTCAACGCGACGGCCGTATCGATCAGCTTGTCCACCTCGTCGGCGGCCAAAATTGGGCTGCCATCGACCCGGATGACTTCGTGGTCGATATCGAAGAAGAACGGTTTCACCGACAGCAATGCGTCGATGGCCCGCTGGCTGATCATGTCGACGGCATAACGCTGCGCCTGCGGGCTGTGGTCGGCCGGAATGACGACGTAGCGGTCGTTGAACTTCTCGTCCTCGAAATGCACCTTTTCCCGCCGCAGGCCGGGTGCGAGCTCCCGTGCCATCGTCGGCTGGATCTCCAGCGACGGCATCGCGACCGGCAACGCGATCAGCAGCGCCAGGCTGCGCAACTGCGTACCGGCCTTGGTGCGCTCGTACCAACAGAGGGCGACGGGGTGGTTCCCGATCCGGCCGGAGAGCACGTGCGAGGCCTGACCACGCGAGCGCCAATACCGATTCAGCGTGCCGGCCAGATCCGGGTCGGATTCCACATAGGACAGACCACGGCGAGCCGCCAATGCCGGCAGCTTGGCGATTTCGGCCGGCTCGCGGGCGGCGTCCTTCCGCTCGGCCCGTCCACCCGCCACCGTGAGCCACAGCGGGATGCCGCCCCAGATCGAGGCGGTCAGGACACCGAAGGCGATCGTAATCGGCCCACCCCACGAGAGGGCCAACGCGAGGATCAGCAGGATCGGCGCGAGTACGCCCAGGACCGCCAGTGTGCCGACGATCAGGGTGTTGCCCCAGCTGCCGGTCTCGTCGGCCTCTGCGCTCACGCCTCCGTCCCAGCCAGCTGACCGCAGGCCCCGGCGATTTCCCGGCCCCGGGTATCGCGCACCGTGGTCGCCACGCCGTGCTCGCGGAGCCGGCGGACGAACTCACGCTCGACCGGCTTGGGGCTGGCGTCCCACTCGCTGCCCGGAGTCGGGTTGAGCGGGATCAGGTTGACGTGCACCAGGTGGCCGGCCAGCAACTCACCGAGCAGATCGGCCCGCCACGGCTGGTCGTTCACATCGCGGATCAACGCGTACTCGATCGAGACGCGACGACCGGTCGCCTCGGCGTAGCTCCAGGCGGCGTCCAGTACCTCGGCCACCTTCCAGCGGTTGTTGACCGGGACCAGTGAGTCGCGCAGCTCGTCGTCGGGCGCGTGCAACGACACCGCGAGCCGGATCTTCAGGTCTTCGGCGATCAACCGGTGGATGGCCGGGACGAGGCCGACTGTAGAAACCGTGATCGCGCGCTGCGAGATGCCCAGCCC
>JBEDUI010000037.1:0-32689 GCA_040414495.1 Mycobacteriales bacterium | reverse complement strand
CACGACGCTGATCCTCACCACGTTCGGTCGGCCCGGATTCCTACGCCGGGCGTTGCAGGCCGGCGCGGCCGGGTTCCTGGTCAAGGACGGGCCGGCCGGTGAGCTGGCCGCCGCGATCCGGCGGGCGCTGGCCGGGGAGCGGGTGATCGACGCCGGCCTGGCCGCGGCCGCGCTGACCGAAGGTCCCAGCCCGCTCTCGGCCCGAGAACGGGAGGTGCTCGGCGCGACCGCTGACGGCTCGACCGTGGCCGAGGTGGCCGGCCGGTTGTTCCTGTCCGAGGGAACGGTGCGTAACTACCTGTCCTCGGCCATCCAGAAGGTCGGCGTCCGCAACCGGGTCGAGGCGATCAATACGGCCCGCGACAAGGGCTGGCTCTAGGGGCTGCTACTCCGGGTTCAGCTCGTCCAGGTTCAGCACCCGTACGTGTAGGGTGTGCCGCTGTTGCAGAGCCGTCCGCAACGCCCGGTGCAGCCCGTCCTCCAGGTAGAGGTCGCCGCGCCACTGGACGGCGTGCGGGAACAGGTCGCCGTAGAAGGTGGAGTCCTCGGCCAGCAGCCGGTCCAGGGCCAGCTCGCGTTTGGTCGCCACGAGGTCCTCCAGCCGAACCTGGCTGGGTGGGATCCGTGCCCAGTCACGCGAGGAGAACCCATGCTCGGGGTACGGTCGCCCGTCGCGTACGTCTTTAAAAATCATGGCAGGCTGCTGGACCGACCACCTGAGTTAACCCCCGTCGGTCTCGTCCGTGTCGGGGCCCGACGGCCCCGAGTCGGGCTTGTCTGGCGCGAATTACCCTAGCGGGTCATCCCGACCAACGAGCTACGAGCACCCGGGATGCGGGTGCCAAGGTTGCCGGGTGGCCGCATCGGGCCGTGCCGCGACCGGATCAGGGGCCGCGCCGGGAAGCGGGGAGCGAGTCAAAAGCCGTACACTGGCACTCGTCTGTGGTGAGTGCCAAAACAGGTCTGGAGGTGGCCGTGAGTCTCGAGGAGCGCAAGCTCGAGGTGCTGCGGGCCATCGTCGAGGACTACATCTCCACCAACGAACCGGTGGGATCGAAGGTCCTCGCCGAGCGGCACAGCTTGGGCGTCTCCCCGGCCACGATTCGTAACGACATGGCCGCGCTGGAAGAGGATGGGTACATTGCCCAGCCACACACGAGCGCCGGCCGGATCCCGACCGACAAGGGCTACCGGCTCTTCGTCGACCGGCTCTCCTCGGTCAAGCCGCTATCGCCGGCCGAACGCAAGGCGATCCAGTCGTTCCTGGAAGGCGCTTTCGACCTGGACGACGTGCTGCGGCGCACGGTACGGCTTTTGGCCCAGCTGACCCGGCAGGTCGCGGTCGTGCAATACCCGAGCCTCACGGTCAGCAGCGTCCGGCACCTGGAGGTCGTCCAGATCGCCGCGACCCGGCTGCTGTTGGTGATGATCACCGACACCGGGCGGGTCGAGCAGCGGGTCGTCGAGCTGGGCGGGCACACGACCCCGGACCAGATCAGCGACCTGCGTACCACCCTCAACGCCTCGCTCCGCGACCGCCGGCTCTCCGACGCTCCGGACATCATCGCCGGGCTGCCCGATGCGGTGGGTCCGGACCTACGCGCGATCATGACCGGGCTATCGACCGTACTGTTGGAGACGCTGGTCGAGCGCTCGGAAGAGCGGATCGTGCTGGGCGGTACGGCCAACCTGGACGCGGTCGACTTTCCGCACTCGATCCGCCCGGTACTCGAAGCGCTGGAGGAGCAGGTTGTGTTGCTCCGGTTGTTTGGTGAAGTACGGGCCCCGAAGACGATGCGGATCCGAATCGGCGGCGAGAACAGCGAGGAGGCTTTGCGTTCGACCTCGGTGGTCGCCAGTGGATACGGGTCTGGCGATACGTTGCTGGGCGGGATCGGAGTTCTCGGTCCGACCAGGATGGATTACGCGGGCACAATGAGCGCTGTTTTTGCCGTTGCCCGCTATGTCGGTGAACTGCTGGCAGGAAGCTGAGACAACAAACGTGGCGACTGATTATTACGCGCTCCTTGGCGTGCGCCCGGACGCGAGCCCGGAGGAAATCAAGCGGGCTTATCGTAAAAAGGCCAGGGACCTACACCCTGACGTAAACCCGGAGCCGGACGCCCAGGAGAAGTTCCGCGAGGTCGCGGCCGCCTACGAGGTTCTGCGTGACCCGGAGAAGCGGCGCATCGTGGACCTGGGAGGTGACCCGCTGGCGCCGGCCGGTGGCGGTGGTGGCGGCGACCCGTTCGCGGGTGGCTTTGCCGGCTTCAGCGACATCATGGACGCGTTCTTCGGTGGTGCCGGAGCGGCCCGCGGGCCGCGCGGTCGGCAACGGCCCGGCGCCGACGCGTTGATAAGGCTCGACCTGGACCTCAACGACACCGCGTTCGGCACTACCAAGGAGCTCACCGTCGACACGGCCGTACTGTGCGAGTCGTGCTCCGGCGGTGGCACCGCGCCCGGCACCTCACCGCAGGTCTGCGACACCTGCGATGGTCGCGGCGAAGTGCAAAGCGTGCAGCGGTCGTTCCTGGGACAGGTCATGACGGCCCGGATCTGCCCGACCTGTGGCGGTGCCGGCGAAGTGATCCGGACGCCGTGCCCCGAGTGCGCCGGCGACGGCCGGGTGCGGGCGCGCCGTACGGTCGCGGTGAAGATCCCGGCCGGTGTCGAGGACGGCATGCGTATCCGGCTCTCCGGGCAGGGCGAGGTCGGCGCGGGTGGTGGCCCAGCCGGCGACCTCTACGTCGAGGTGCACGAGCGGCCCCATGACGTGTTCAGCCGGGAGGGCGACGACCTGCACTGCCGGGTCACGTTGCCGATGACGGCGGCGGCGCTGGGTACCTCGGTCACGTTGACCACGCTCGATGGCGAAGAGGAAATCGAGATCAAGGCCGGGACCCAGTCCGGGTCGCGGCGCACGTTGCGCGCACACGGCGTGCCGCATCTACGCGGTGTCGGGCGCGGCGACCTGGTCGTACACATCGAGGTCCAGACGCCGACCCGGCTCGACCCGGAGCAGGAGCGGTTGCTGCGGGAGCTGGCCAAGCTGCGGGACGAAGAACGTCCGGTGTCCAACCGGGCCGGCGGCAACGGCCTGTTCTCCAAGATGCGCGACGCCTTCAACGGTCGCTGAGATGGCCGCCCCGGTCTTCCTCGTCGACGAACTACCGGCCGGTGAGCACACCGTGCTCGATGGGGCCGAGGGTCGGCACGCCGCGACGGTACGGCGGATCGAGGTCGGCGAGATGGTCTCGTTGACCGACGGCAGCGGCGGGGTGGCCGAGTGCACGGTCAGCAGCGCGGGTCGTAACCAGCTTGAGCTGACCGTGGTACGTCGCTCCCGGCTCGATGTGCCGCAGCCCCGGATGGTGGTCGTACAGGCGCTGCCCAAGGGCGACCGCGGTCCGTTGGCGGTGGAGCTGATGACCGAGCTCGGGGTGGACGAGATCGTGCCGTGGACCGCGGCCCGGTGCGAGGCCCGTTGGCCCGAGGACCGGGTCGAACGCGGGCTGAGTCGGTGGCGGGCGGCAGCCCGGTCGGCGGCCAAGCAGTCGCGGCGGGCATGGCTGCCGGTGGTACGACCGCCGGCCAGTACCCGCGGCGTCTGCTCGATCCTGTCCGGTGCGGCCGGCGGCATCGTGCTGTACGAGCAGGCCAGCCGGCCGTTGGCCTCGGCGCCGTTGCCGGAGCAGGGCGACCTGGTGATCGTGGTCGGCCCGGAGGGTGGGTTGACCGAAGGTGAGGTCACCGCGTTCCGGGCCGCCGGGGCGCGCAGCGTCCGGCTCGGTCCGACGGTGTTGCGGACCTCGACAGCTGGCGCGGCGGCACTGGCCGCGCTGGGCGCGGCGACCGGGCGCTGGAGCTGACGGTTCGTACGTCCTAAGCTTTCGTACGGCCTCAGCTTTCGTACGGCCTCAGCTTTCGTGCGGCCTCGGTTTTCGCGCGGTTCGGTTTCCCTACGTGAACGGGCTTCTTGCGAGTCGCTTTGGGCGTCAACCCGCTCTATCAGTGACTTCGACGTCTGACTGGCACGGTCGGCTTTCCTATGATCATGAGTGGATTTGGTACGGGATTCGGTATCAAATCCACTCACGATCTTGAAACTGGCGGCCGTCGGCGCGGGCTCCGGCCATTCGATCCCAACGGACTGCCGGTTTTGGCGCCGGTGTGGTTGGTGGGGCAGGCGGATTGGGCGGCGGTCGCGGATTTGATGATCGTGATGGCTTTCGTCATCGGAATCGCGACGAACGCCATCACGATCATGGTCGCCTAACGTCATCGACGGATTGCCCATGTTGATCGCGGCGGGTTGCCGCTGTCGATCGCGCGGGTTCTACCTGGTTGGGGCTGGCCGCTGTGTCAGTGCTTCGAGGGTTGGAGCAGTGACACAGGCCGTGGGGCTGGAGTTGTTACGTCGCGTTCCAGCGGTGGGTCGCGGGGTGGAGAATATGCCGTCGGGGTGGGGTCTGCTGCTAGTGGGTCTGCGCCATTTCGGTGAGGCCGGCGGATGCTCGTCCCCGGCCTGGTTTTCGTCGAGTTGCTGGGCCAGGCACATCCCGTCGGCTTGCCTCTGGTGCGGCGGGGAGACGTCGGAGTCGGCAAGGATCTCATCGAGGATGCTGGCCACCCCGCGCAGAACCACTCACAGCCGGCACCGTAAACAACCAAGCGCTCAGTGACGTCAATTGCCAGTCCGACGGGCAAATCGCTGGCGCGCCGCCCGATTTGCGGCTATGTGCGCGTGCACCGTGGGAGCGCTGGAGTACTGCGGTCGCCGAGCGGTCGCGGGGACGGAATGGCCCGCGGGCTGAGCAAGTCTGCGCTCGAATGTCGTCCCGTGGCGTTACCGTGCAGCGGTGTCCTGGATCACGTGGTTTTCCGGCTTCCTCGGCGGTCTGGTCGGGGCGGTCGCCGGTGCTTTGATCGGCGGGCACTACAGCCGGTTGGAGACCCGGCAGCGGGAGCGGGCGGCGCGGCGCGAGGAGTGGTGGCGGCGGTTCGAGTGGGCGGCCTCGTTGGCGGTCAGCGACACCGAGCCGAGCAAGACCGCCGGGCTGCACGTACTGACCACGCTGGGTGAATCCCGGCTGGCCGGTGCCGACGAAGCCCGGCTGCTGGAGAGCTTCTCGCAGGCAGTGCTCGGCGTACTGTTGGCTCAGACCGATCCGACACCCTATGACGTATTCGTGCTGCGCGCCGACCCGGAGCCGAGGGCCGGCAACGGCGCTGGTCGGCAGGTTGCCGACCAGGATGAGGCTTCCGAACGGGACGAGGTCGTCGAGCAGGACGACCCGGCCGAGCAGGATCAGACCGGCATCACCAACCAGGAGTTGGCCGAGCAGGACGGGCAGACCGAGCAGGATCTGGCCGAGCACCAGGAATTCACCGAGCAGGACATGGCGGAGCAGGACGAGCTGACGGAGCGTGAGACACAGTCATGAGTCGTCGTATCGAGGTGACATCGGCGGAGGTAGCGGCCGCGCAGCTACAACTGGTCGTCGACGCGAAGCTGGGCCAGAGCACCTCCGAAGTGGTCCGTAAGATCGCCGAAGCCAAGCCCGCGCACGACGACGAGGATGCGGAACTGAGCCGGCCCGCCTGAGTCCTCAGTCGGCCGGTTGGGCGGCGAAGTCGAGCACGTCCCCCTTGAGATCGACGGTCCACGCCGCGACGATGCCCGGCCGCGTGACTTGCTGTTGTGTGTTCACCGTGATCGACCAGGTGCGATTCTGCGGGTTCAGATCGGTTGGCTGCGCGGCCACGCGCTTGGCGTTGGTCGAGCCGTTGGGCAGCAGCAGCCCGGAGTACACGGTGTTGACCGTGGCCGTTGTGGGTTGCACCGTCCCAGCCACCCTGACCGAGGTCGAACCCTCGATCGGTTCGACTGGCTTCATCGTCAGCTTGTCAGTCTCGGCGGCGGTGACCACGTAAGCACGAGAATTCGGGGAAATCCGCTGCAGCTGCACTGTGCAGACCGGGCGTTGCGAAAGGTCGCTGCGCACGATCTGGACCGTAGCGATCTTGCCGTTGTCGACGGCCGGCTCCGGAGTGATGTTCGCGTCGAGGGACACGAACGCTTTGACGAACTTGACCGCGAGCGTCGCCGGATCGGTCAGCTCCGAGTTGGCGCCGGCGCTGGCCATCGCGTCGGCGCTGTCGCGGTACGGCCACGCCGGTACGCCCTGGACCCGGTTCGGGGTCGCGCCCGGAGACGGCGCCGCCGTCTTTGGTGTGGTCTTTCGCGGGGTGGCCTTGGCACGCGGAGTGGCCGCGCTGTGGCTGCCCAGTCCCTGGCTCGCCGCGTCCTGGCCGGAAGGCCCGGAGCGGTTGACCAGGGCCGGTATGCCGACCGCGGCGAGGACCGCCAACGCCGCCGCGACAGCCGCGATGCTCGGCCGCAGCCAGGCCATTCGGCGGTGTCGGCGGGCGGCGCGTTCCTGGATCTTGGCCAGCCCGTCACCGGTCGGCTGGACGAGGTCGGCCCGTTCCCGCAACGCCTGGCGAAGCAGGGCCTCCAGGTCCTGGTCGTCTTTGCTCATGCGAACACCACCGATAGGGGGAGCACCGTCATGACTCCTCCTCCAGCCGGGCCCGCATCGCGGCCATACCGCGGGAGGCGTGGCTCTTGACCGCACCGGCGCTGATCCCCATCGTCTCGGCGATCTGCGCTTCGCTGAGGTCAGCGTAGTAACGCAACACCAGGCACTCCCGCTGTCGTCGCGGCAGGCTGTGCAGTGCCGCGATCACCCGATCCCGTTCCAACGACTCCAGCGCCCCATGCTCGGCTGACGGTGCGTCCGGCATCGGCTTGGGCGCGTGCTTCTGGGCCACCAGCCGGCGCCGCATCCGGGACCGGGCCAGGTTGACCACCGCGGTACGCAGGTACGCCTCGGCCGCGGCCGGCTCGCGGATCCGCCGCCAGGCGGCGTGCATCCGGACGTACGCGTCCTGCACCACCTCTTCGGACAAGCCGGTGTCATCGAGCAACATCGCGGCGATCCGTACCAACTTCCGGTAATGAGCCGTGTACAACTCCGTGAGCGCCGCATCGGCGGTGACCGGCGCTTCTGCGGCAGTGTCGGTTGAGGCATCCCGCGCGTCCCGGCGCGTCACCACTGCCGGCGCCCCAAGCTCATGGAATGTAAGTGTGCCGGTCACGCGAGTGCAGACGTCCCGTGCCCCCGCCCGGTTGACACCACATCGGCCCGATCGGGAGGGTGTGCGTCCGGCCTGGACATACCTCCGTACGATCATCGCCATGAGCGACTGCCTCTTCTGCCGGATCGTCGCCGGCGAGATCCCGGCGCAGGAGGTCCGCTCCACGAAGCGGATCTTCGCGTTCCGGGATATCGACCCGCAGGCGTCGACGCACGTACTGCTCGTGCCTCGGGAGCACTACCCGACGGCTGCGGCGCTGGCGGCGCAGCAGCCGGAGCTGCTGGCCGAACTGATCACCGAGGCGGGCGCGATCGCGGACGAGGAAGGGCTGGGCGAGCGCGGCTACCGGCTGGTCTTCAACACCGGCCCGGACGCGCAGCAGAGCGTGCAACACGTTCACCTCCACCTGCTCGGCGGACGGCAGTTCGGTTGGCCGCCGGGGTGACTTTGCGTACCAATCGGACGTCCAGTTGACAACCGTACGGGAGCCGGCCGCCGATCCGGAACTTCTGGCCACGTTGGCGGCCGACCTTGCCGCGGCCTGCTACACGGTCGAGCACCTGGACGAGCTCATCGGCCCGACCGCCGCCGCCGCGCTCGGCCGCGAGCAGGCGGTGCCGGCGCTCCGGGCCACGGCCCAAGATGGCAGCCCGGCCGCGGCACTGACCCGGCTGTGGGTACTCGGACGACCGGTCGCGGCGGACCGGATCGAGTCGGCGTTGCCACGGACCGGCGTGGCCGGGGCGGCGAAACTCGGCCTGCTCACACCCGGCGCGACCGTCACCCCGAGAGTCGACCTGCGCCCGTACGCCGCCGACGACGTCCACTGGTGGCTGGCCTCGGACCTGACCGAGCTGGCGACCGGGGCCGCGCTGCCGACCGATTACGTACTCGGCGTGGGCGGGGCGTCGGCGACGTTGGCCCGCTGGACCCCGCGCCGCCCGGTCGCCCGAGCCCTCGATGTCGGTACCGGCTGCGGCGTGCAGGCCTTTCATCTCGCGACCCACGCCGACGCGGTGACCGCCACCGACCTGTCCGCTCGGGCGCTGGCGTACGCCGCGTTCAACGCCGGTCTCAACGCGGCCGCCGCCGATGGCCCGTTCACCGGCCGTCGGCTGGACCTGCGGCAGGGCGACATGTTCGGCCCGGTGACCGGGGAGCGGTTCGACCTGGTCGTGTCCAACCCGCCGTTCGTGATCACGCCGCGCCGCCCCGACGTACCGCAGTACGCCTACCGCGACGGGCTGCTGGCCGGCGATGAGGTGGTGGCCCGGTTCGTACGCGGCGTCGGGGAAGTGCTGACGCCGGGCGGGTGCGCGCAGCTGCTGGGCAACTGGGAACACCACGCCGGCGGGTCCTGGCAGCAACGGGTCGAGCAATGGCTGGCCGACTCCGGGCTGGACGGTTGGGTGATCCAGCGTGAGGTGCAGGACCCGGCCGAGTACGCCGAGACCTGGATCCGGGACGGCGGGCAGCGGCCGGGGGAGCACCGCGGAGCGACTCGGGAGCGGAGCCAATTGTCACAGTACGAGGAGATGTACGAGGCGTGGCTGGATGACTTCGCGGCCCGCGGGGTCGAGGCGGTCGGGTTCGGGGTGATCACGTTGCGGCGCCCGGAGACCGGTCGGCCGGTACGACTGCGGCGCTGCGAGGAGATACGAACCCCGATCGAGGGCGGCGTCGGGGAGTCGGTCGCGGCGACGTTGGCGGCCGAGTCGTGGCTGGCCGACCGGACCGATGCGCAGCTGGCCGGGGAACGGCTGAGCGTCGCCGACGATGTGACCGAGGAACGGTTCGGCCTGCCCGGCGCGGAGGACCCGGCCGTGATCCGGCTACGCCAGGGCGGTGGCCTGGGGCGGGTGGTGCCCGCAGATACCGCATTGGCCGGGTTCGTGGGGGCATGCGACGGAGAGCTGTCGGTGGGCCAGATCGTCGCCGCGCTGGCGGTCGTACTGGAGGCGCCGGTCGCGGACCTGGCCGGGCAGCTACTGCCGGCCGCCCGGGAGCTGGTGCGGGATGGCCTGCTGGCCCCGATCAGCTGAGCGCGTACCGAATTGCCCGGTTAACCCAACGCCTCCGGGCCGCCGCGCGGGTACAGTCGATCTGTCAGTACCGAACGGCAGGATCGCGGCGTGACACGCGTCCCCTCCGGCTCGCCGGTACCACCCAACCAGTCGCGGAAGAAAGCGCAGGCCGCCTCACTCGTGCCAGATTCGTCAACCCGTCAGGCCGACGCCGGCTCGCAGGCCGGCACCGTCGCCGCCCAGCCAGCAGCCCAGACCACCCTCGTCGTCCCCGAGCATCACGCCATGGTCGCGTTGCTGGGATCTGGTGACGGACTGCTTCGACTGTACGAAGAGCTACTCGCCAGCGACATCCTGGTTCGCGGCAACGAGATCACGCTGACCGGAGTCCCGGCCGACAACGCGTTCGCGATGCGGTTCTTCGAGGAACTGCTCGCCCTGCTCGAACGAGGCGAGACCCTCACCGAGGATGCCGTTCGCCGCACCATCGGCATCATGACCAGCGGCGTCGCCGAACGCCCGGCCGAGGTGCTCAGCCTCAACATCCTGTCCCGGCGCGGTCGTACGATCCGCCCCAAGACGCTGAACCAGAAGCGTTACGTGGACGCGATCGACCAGCACACCATCATCTTCGGCATCGGTCCGGCTGGTACGGGCAAGACGTACCTGGCGATGGCCAAGGCCGTGCAGGCGCTGCAGTCCAAGCAGGTCAACCGAATCATCCTGACCCGCCCGGCGGTCGAGGCCGGCGAGCGGCTGGGTTACCTGCCCGGAACGCTGTTCGACAAGATCGACCCGTACTTGCGGCCGTTGTACGACGCGCTGCACGACATGGTCGACCCGGCGTCGATCCCACGGCTGACCCAGGACGGGACGATCGAAGTGGCGCCGCTGGCGTACATGCGCGGCCGCACTCTCAACGACGCGTTCATCGTGCTGGACGAGGCGCAGAACACCACGCCCGAGCAGATGAAGATGTTCCTGACCCGACTCGGCTTCGGCTCCAAGATCGTGGTGACCGGCGATGTGACCCAGGTCGATCTGCCCGGCGGGCAGCGTTCGGGCCTGCGGGTCGTCCGGGAAATCCTCGACGGAGTGGAGGACGTGCACTTCTCGACGCTCAGCAGCGCCGACGTCGTGCGGCACCGGCTGGTCGGCGACATTGTCGACGCCTACGCCCGCTGGGATCAGACACAGGCCGGGCCGGAGAGTCCCGGCCCGCGTCGGCGGCGATAGGCTGCGCTGCCACACCGCTTGAGGAGCGAGCAGATGAGGACAGCCACCGACCGGCCCGGGATTTCCGGGTCGGCCGTGCGCCCGTGCCGAGGAGAAGACGGCATGAGTACCGCCGACGCATTCTTTGCCGCGGAGGCGCAATGAGTACCGCCGACGCATTCTTTGCCGCGGAGGCGAAGTGAGTATCGAAATCGCCAATGAGTCCGGCGTCGAGATCGACGAGCCGGCGTTGGCCGAGCTGGCTGGCTACGTACTGGCCGAGATGGGCGTCAACCCGCTGGCCGAGCTGTCGCTGCTGCTGGTCGACGAGAAGTACATGACGTCGTTGCATGAACGGTGGATGGGCGAGCCCGGCCCGACCGATGTGCTGGCCTTTCCGATGGACGAGCTGGACACCGCGCGGGGCCGGGACGAGGAGGACGAGCCGACGGCCGCCCTGCTCGGCGACGTCGTGTTGTGCCCGACCGTCGCGGCGCGGCAGGCCGCCACCGCCGGCCATTCCGCCGAGGCCGAGCTGCACCTGCTGGCCACGCACGGGGTGCTGCACCTGCTCGGCTACGACCACGCCACGCCGGAGGAAGAACGCGAGATGTTCGGCCTGCAGGCGCAACTCCTGGAAGGTTGGGCCCGACATCGCACGGCCCAGCCGGCCGAGGGTGGCCGCTCGGGGTGACCGGCCTGGACATCGGCCTGCTCGTCGTCGCGGCGGCGCTGGTGCCGCTTGCCGGATTTTTCGCAGCGATCGATGCCGCCCTGATCCGTATTTCGCCCGCCCGTACCTCCGAACTCGCCCGCGAGGGTCATCGCAACGCGGCCACGTTGGCGATCATCGCGGCCGACAAGCCGCGCTACACCAACCTGTTGCTGCTGCTGCGGGTCGGCTGCGAGCTGCTGGCCACGGTCCTGGTGGCGGTGGCGTTGGACAACGCGTTCGGGGTCGGCTGGCAGGCGATCCTGGTCGCGGCCGGGGTGATGACCGTGGCCAGCTACGTTCTGGCCGGCGTCGGTCCGCGCACGATTGGCCGGCAGCACCCGTACGGGGTGGCGCTCAGCACGGCCGGAGTGACCCGGCTGCTGGGCCGGGTCCTGGGCCCGCTGGCCTCGCTGCTGATCCTGCTCGGCAACGCGATCACGCCGGGGCACGGCTTCCGCGAGGGCCCGTTCGCGACCGAGGTCGAGCTGCGCGAGCTGGTCGACCTCGCCGAGGCCCGGGGCGTGGTCGAGCACGGCGAGCGGAACATGATCCACTCCGTCTTCGAGCTGGGCGACACGATCGCCCGCGAGGTGATGGTCCCGCGTACCGACGTGGTGTGGATCGAGCAGACCAAATCGATCGGGCAGGCCATGGCGTTGGCGCTACGTAGCGGCTTCTCCCGTATCCCGGTCATCGGGGAGAACGTCGATGACGTGGTCGGTCTGGTGTACCTGAAGGACCTGGCCCGCCGGATCCAGGGCGAGGCCCGCGGCGCCCGGACGACCAAGGTGGCCGAGGTACTGCGGCCCGCGACGTTCGTCCCGGAGTCCAAGCCGGTCGACGATCTGCTGCGGGAAATGCAGGCCCGCCGGATCCACATGGCGGTCGTGATCGATGAGTACGGCGGTACGGCCGGGTTGGTCACGATCGAGGACATTCTCGAGGAGATCGTCGGGGAGATCGCCGACGAGTACGACGACGAGCGGCCGCCGGTCGAGTGGTTGGATCCGGGTACGGCCCGGGTCACCTCGCGGATGTCGCTGGAGGACCTGGCTGAGCTGTTCGACACCGAGCTGCCCGAGGATGGCGTGGAGACGGTCGGCGGTCTGCTGGCGCAGGCGCTGGGGCTGGTACCGATTCCGGGTGCCGAGGTCGACGTGCATGGGCTGCACCTGGTGGCCGAGAGCGCCGGCGGTCGGCGCAACATCATCGATACGGTGCTGGTGAGCCGGGTTCGGGAGCAGCCGGCCGAACCGGCGCAGGAGAGCGACGAAGTGGAACAGGAGCAGACGGTCGATGGCTAACGAGGATTCCCGGATGGATGCCGAGGACGCCAAGCTCATTACGCTGGCCCGCTCCAGCCGGGCCCGGGCCCAGGCCCCCGAGGGCGCTGCGGTTCGTGACGGCGACGGTCGTACGTACGCCGCGGCGTCGGTGGCGTTGCCCTCGTTGTCGCTCTCGGCGCTGCAGGCCGCCGTCGCCGCCGCCGTGTCCAGCGGCGCCACCAGGCTGGAGGCGGCCGCCGTAGTCACCGAAGCGTCCACTGTGGACGGTGTCGACGCGGTGCAGGATCTCACGCCGTCCGCGCCGGTGATCCTGGCCGGACCGGACGGTGCGGTCCGTTCGATCATTGACCAGGAAACGGTCTGAGCTCAGGATCCTGCCGCGACGCATTCAGGGCAGCGGCCCCAGAAGATGACCTCAGCCTGATCGACCGCGAATCCCGCGGTGCCGGACGGTTTGAGGCAGGGTGCCGGGCCGACGGCGCAGTCAACGTCGACGACACGGCCGCAGCCGCGGCAGACGAGATGGTGATGGTTGTCGCCGACCCGGTTCTCGTACAACGCCGGGCTGTGCGCCGGCTCGATCCGGCGGAGCAGACCGGCGGCGGTGAGCGCGTGCAGGACGTCGTACACCGCCTGGGTGGAGACCCGGCCCAACCGGTCGCGGGCCCGCGCGAGCACGTCGTCGACCCGGAGATGGTCACCGGGACCGATGGCTTCCAGAACCGCGACCCGGGGCGCGGTGACCCGCAGGCCGACCGCGGTCAGTCGTTCGCCGGGCGGGCGTTGTTGCGTAACCACGTCCTCGACCCTAACTCTGATCTGGAATGGGTCAAAAAAACCACCGGGAAGGCGGATATGCCGGCGTCGGTACGGCACAATGCGCGGGTGAGCAGCGAGCAGGCCTCCTCAGAAATTCCGGCGCACCGATCAGGGTTCGGCTGTCTGGTCGGGCGTCCGAACGTCGGCAAGTCGACGCTGACCAACGCGCTGGTCGGCGCCAAGATCGCCATCATCAGCCAGCGGCCGCAGACGACCCGGCACGCCGTACGCGGGATCGTGCACCGGCCCGACGCGCAGCTGGTCGTGGTCGACACGCCTGGCATGCACCGGCCGCGGACGCTGTTGGGTGAGCGGCTGGACGACGTGGTGCGTACGACCTGGGCCGAGGTCGACGTGATCGCCTGCTGCCTGCCGGCCAACGAGAAGGTTGGACCGGGGGACCGCTTCATCATCCGCGAGCTGGCCGAACTGCGCCGTACTCCGGTGCTGGCCGTCGTGACCAAATCAGATCTGGTCGGCAAGGGTGCGCTGGCCGACAAGCTGGTCGAGGTCAGCACGCTCGCCGACTTCGCCGACATCGTGCCGGTCTCGGCGACGACCGGCTACCAGGTCGATCTGCTGGCCGATCTGATGATCGAACGGCTGCCGGCCGGCCCGCGCCTGTACCCGGACGGTGAGCTGACCGACGAGCCCGAGCTGGTGATGATCGCCGAGCTGATCCGGGAAGCCGCGCTGGAGGGCGTACGGGACGAGCTCCCGCACTCGATCGCGGTGACCGTGGAGGAGATGAATCCCCGTACCGACAGCGATCTGGTGGATATCTTCGCGACGATCTTCGTGGAACGGCCGAGCCAGAAGGCGATCGTGCTCGGCCCGGGCGGGTCGCGGCTGAAGGACGTCGGGTCGCAGGCACGCCGGCAGATCGAGGCATTGCTCGGCACGCGTACGTATCTGAATCTGCACATCAGCGTGCTCAAGGACTGGCAGCGCGATCCGCGGCACCTGCGGCGATTGGGTTTCTAGCTCACGACCGTACTGAGTGGACAGTGACAGAGAGTCGCGAGATGGTGCTGCTAGCGTGAACTCATGACACGGCGGTACGAATGCATCGATACTCCACGGAAAGGGCAGCGTTTCGTTGCCTGCGCTGCAGTGGCGATCGCCGCGATCCTGCTGGCTGGATGCAGTTCCGCGGTCGCCGGCAAGGCGGCTTTCGTCCCCGGAAACGCCGGTCCCTCCCAGCTGCCGTCCACGTCCGCATCCTCAACGCCCGGACCGAGTAGCTCGTCGGACGCACCGAGCGCGTCTCCGTCAGCTTCTCCCAGTGACTCGGCTTCTCCCAGCGCGAGTGCCTCACCGAAGCCGACCGCGACCCCGGCCCGGCTGACCCCGACGCTGCACGGCTGGCACGCCATCGGTCATCAGGAGCGCGGGATCGTCTACGACGCGCCGCCAAACTGGCGGGTCGAATCGCCCAGCACGACGATCGGTTTCGAGGACGCGCATGGGCCGGAGGTGGGGATGAGCGCGGCGGCCGAGTACAAGGCCGGCTACTGCCCCGGGCACAGCGGTTCCTCGCGCGCCGGATCGGGCGTGGCCGCCATGCGCGGCACCGATCTCGGCGAGGCCGCGCACACCACCGCCCGGGCCTGGGCGCGGGCCGCGTACGAGCAAGGCGTGCAGCACCCGAAGCTGACGATCGGCAAACCGCGCGCGCTGACGGTGAGTGGCGCGCATGCGGTTCAGGTCACGGCGACGGTGACAATTCCGAAGCCCGGCCACTGCGGCTCGCCCGAGGGCGTGGTCGAGGCGGTCGCGATGTCCGGCGGCGGGGCCAACGGAATCTTCATCATTTACGCCGATGAGGGCGTCAGCGGTGCCGTGCCGAGCAAGGTGCTGGGGCAGATGGTTGGCAGCCTGCGGCGGTTTCCGACGTAGGTCTGTCGCAGTCCCGTAGCAGAATGGCGGGGTGACCCTTTACCGCGATGACGGTGTGGTGCTTCGGGTGCAGAAGCTCGGCGAAGCGGACCGGATCATCACGCTGCTGACCCGTCGCGAGGGCAAGATCCGGGCCGTCGGCAAAGGCGTGCGGCGCACGACGTCGAAATTCGGGTCCCGGCTGGAGCCGTTCTCCCACGTCGACGCGCAGCTGTACACCGGCCGCACGCTCGACATCATCACGCAGGCCGAGTCGATCTCGTCGTACGGCTCGTCGATCGTTAGCGACTACGCCCGGTACACCGCCGGCACGACGATCCTGGAGACCGCGGACCGGCTCACCGAGGAACGTGAGCCGTCGCTGCGGCTTTTTCTGCTGCTGGTCGGGGCGTTGCGAACGCTGGCCGCCGGGGACCATTCGCCGTCGCTGGTGCTGGATGCCTTCTTGCTGCGGGCGATGGCGGTGGCCGGATGGGAGCCGGTTCTCGACGAATGCGCGCGGTGCGGCGATGAGGGTCCGCACCGGGCCTTCTCGGTACCTGCCGGCGGCGTGGTGTGTACGGCCTGCCAGCCCGGCGGCGCGGCGCATGCGAGCGTGCCGACGATTGAGCTGATGCGGGCGTTGCTGCGTGGCGACTGGTTCCTCGCCGATACGAGCGAGTTGGCGGCGCGGCGCGATGCCAGCGGTCTGGTGGCCGCGCATCTGCAGTGGCATCTCGAGCGCGGGCTGCGGTCGCTGCGGTTGGTCGACCGGCGTTAGTGTGCGGCCCGGCGGCGACAGGGTGAGATGAGCCGCAGCCGGCCCGGTCATGCCGGCAGACCGGCGGGCCGCCGGATACGGTGACCGTATGGCCGTCAGCGCTCGGGGACGTCGAGATCAGCCCACAACCACTCCACCCAAAGCCCCGCGGCCACACCCCACGGGCGTCCGGCCGCCGCAAATCCCGGCCGAGCTGCTACCGCAACACGTCGCGATCGTGATGGACGGCAATGGTCGCTGGGCCAAGGAACGCGGCTGGCCCCGGACCAAGGGCCACGAGGCCGGCGAAGCGGCGCTGCTGGACGTGATCGAGGGCGCGATCGAGCTGGGCATCCCGTGGCTGTCGGCGTACGCCTTCTCGACCGAGAACTGGCGCCGCTCGCCGGACGAGGTCCGGTTCCTGATGGGCTTTAACCGGGACGTGATTCACCGCCGACGTGACTATCTGACCGAGCTCGGCGTCCGGGTGCGCTGGATCGGCCGCCGACCCCGGCTGTGGAAGAGCGTGATCGACGAGCTGGAGACCGCCGAGCAGATGTCGCGGCACAACGCCGTACTCAATCTCGGGTTCTGCGTGAACTATGGCGGCCGGGCCGAACTGGCCGACGCCATGGCCGCGATGGCCGCGGACGTGCGCGCCGGCAAGCTCAAGCCGGAACGGATCAGCGAGCGGACGATCACCCGGTACCTCTACGACCCGAACATGCCCGACGTCGACCTGTTCATCCGCTCTTCGGGGGAGCAACGGACCAGCAACTTCCTGCTCTGGCAGTCTGCCTACGCCGAACTGGCGTTCATCGACACGTTCTGGCCCGACTTCGATCGCCGCCACCTGTGGTCAGCGGTGCAGGGGTACGCGGCCCGCGACCGCCGTTTCGGTGGAGCAATCCCGAATCCCACCTGACCTGCACCCGGCCGTGCCGGTAACGTCGCGAGCCATGACGAGCGCACCCCCCACGGCGAAGCAGGTCTCGCACGAACGTACGCATCACGGCGACACCGTGATCGACCCGTACGCCTGGCTTGCCGACAAGGACAATCCCGAGACGATCGCCTATCTGGAGGCGGAGAACGCCTACACCGAGGCGAGTACGGCGCACCTGACCGGGCTGCGGGAACAGATATTCACCGAAATCAAAGAACGCACCCAGGAAACCGACCTGTCGGTGCCGGTGCTGCACAAGGGATGGTGGCATTACTCGCGTACGGTCGAGGGCCAGCAGTACGCGATCCACTGCCGCAGCAAGGCCGTCGGCGACGAGCCTCCATCCACTGAGGACGGTTCGGCGCTACCGGGCGAAGAGGTTCTGCTGGACGGAAATGCGGTCGCGGCTGGTCACGATTTCTTTTCGCTCGGCACATTCGACGTGAGCCCGGACGGACGGCTGTTGGCGTATTCGACCGACTTCGCCGGCAACGAGCGGTTCACGCTGCGGGTCAAGGACCTCAGCACCGGATCGGACCTGGCCGACGAGGTGCCGAATACGTCGTACGGTTCGGCCTGGTCGCTGGATGGCAGCACGCTGTATTACCTGACCGTGGACGACGCCTGGCGCCCGGACCGGGTGTGGCGGCACAAGGTCGGAACGCCGGCCAGCGCGGACACGGTGATTTTCGCTGAGCCGGATGAGCGGTTCTGGGTCGGGCTGGGCGCCACTCGCAGCGAGCGGTACGTGCTGATCGAGGTGGCGAGCAAGCTCACCAGTGAGGTGCTGGCCATTGACGCGGCCGAGCCGGAGATGGCGCCGCGGGTGATCCGTCCGCGTAAGCCCGGGGTGGAGTATTCGGTCGAGCACCAATTCCTGGCCGAGACCGACCGTTTTCTGGTTCTGCACAATGACCCGGATTTCGGTGGGGGCGTGAATTTCGCGCTCGCCACGGCGCCGGTGCAATCGCCGGCGGACTGGCAGGTTCTGGTGCCGCACCGGGACGACACTCGGCTGGTCGATGTCGACGCGTTCGCCGGTCATCTCGTACTCAGCCTGCGCCGCGACGGGCTCTCGGGGCTGCGGGTTTATCAGGTTTCCGCCGACGGGGCCATTGACGGCGGCACCGATATCGAATTCGCCGAGCCAATTTATTCGGTCGGCTCGGGGGAGAACGCCGAATACGAGGCCCGGATGTTCCGACTCGGTTACACCTCGCTGGTCACGCCGAGCACGGTGTACGACTACGACCTCACGACCGGCGAATTGGTGCTGCGTAAGCAACAGCCGGTGCTCGGTGGCTACGACCCGGCCCGGTACGAGCAGCACCGGGAATGGGCAAGCGCCGCGGACGGCACCCGGGTGCCGATTTCCGTTCTCTGTCTGAAGGGGACACCGCGGGACGGCTCGGCGCCCGCGCTGCTGTACGGCTACGGCAGCTACGAGGCGAGCATGGACCCAGCGTTCGCGATTCCACGTTTGTCGCTTGTGGATAGAGGGTTTGTGTACGCGATCGCGCATATCCGCGGTGGCGGCGAACTGGGCCGGAAGTGGTACGACAACGGCAAAATGCTGCACAAGAAGAATACCTTCACCGATTTCATCGCCTGCGCCGAGCGGATGGTCGAGGCCGACTGGACCAGCGCGAGCCGGTTGGTGGCTCAGGGTGGCAGCGCTGGTGGGCTGTTGATGGGCGCGGTGGCGAATATGGCGCCGCACGCTTTCGCCGCGATTCACGCTGCGGTGCCCTTTGTGGACGCGTTGAATTCCATTCTGGACCCGTCGTTGCCGCTGACCGTGATCGAATGGGAGGAGTGGGGCGACCCGCTGCACGATCCCGATGTGTATGCGTACATGAAGTCCTACACCCCGTACGAGAACGTTGAGGCGAAGAATTACCCGGCGATTTTCGCCGAGACCAGCCTCAACGACACCCGGGTGCTCTACCACGAGCCGGCGAAGTGGGTCGCCCGGTTGCGTTCGACCGCGACCGGCGACGCGCAATTGCTGCTGAAGACCGAGATGGGCGCGGGGCACGGCGGGCGCAGCGGTCGGTACGACGCCTGGCGGCAACGCGCCTTCGCGTTGGCCTGGATGGTCGACGCCGTCGGCGCGCCGGTCGAACCGCTGCGCTGAGCGCGGCCGGTCAGTGTGATCGGGCGGCGCGTTCGCTGAGTCCCGGCCGGGTGGCTGGCGTTGGCTGGATCGGAGCGGCGGGCGGTCTCGTTTGCTGAGCCCGGCCGGTGTTGCTGGCGTTGGCTGGATCGGAGCGGCGGGCGGTCTCGTTTGCTGAGCTCGGCCGGTGTTGGACCTTGATCGTGAGTGGATTTGATCCCGAAATCCGTACTAAATCCACTCATGATCATGGATTCGGGCCGGGTGCTCGGCGGTTTGGTGTTTTGGCGCATGGGACTCCGGTTGGGTCAGGCCGGGAGGTGACCGCGCGAATTTTCTTGATCGTGATGGGTTTCGGCGCGATTTCGTTGACGAAAGCCATCACGATCATGGCCGGCGAGTCGTGAGTCCCGTTCAGCTGCCTGATTGCACCGTGCGGGCCGCGGGTTGGCTTGATCGTAAGTGGATTTGATCCCGAAATCCGTACTAGATCCAGTCACGATCAAGGATTCACGGCCCTTGCCCGACTATGGCGCAGCCTACGGGCCAGCTCAAGGCACTATCTGCAGCGACCGGGACTACAGGGCGCTTTTTTCGACGGCTGACCGACACTCTTGCCACGTTCGCTGCAATGGTGGTTTGCCGGTGGCGCGCGTCCGGACTCTTGTCACGGTCGCTGCAATGGTGGTTTTCTGGTGGCGCGTGTCCGGATTCTTGTCATGGTCGCTGCAATGGTGGTTTTCTGGTGGCGCGTGTCCGGACTCTTGTCACGCTCGCTGCAATCTGGTGGCTGAGCGGCTGAGGTTCGGCCGAACTCTCGTCTCGCCGACAAGCGGGTTGCGTGACAAAACTCACAGGGCTCTAGATGTGATAGTCAGGTTGCGTGACGCAACTGGTTCAGGAACGGGCGCGGCGCAGCAGCATGGTCAATGTGCTGTCCCCGACGTACTTGCGGCCTTCGGAATGGCGGGGCGCCCGCAACGGTGAGGTGGCCAGCGATCCGCCGGCCCGCAAATGTTCAGCCTGCAGATGCAGGATCGTGCGCAGGTCCTGGGCCTGTGCGTTCCCGGTCGCCAGCAACGCCTCGCCAAGCCGGTCGAGGTCGTCGGGCCGCATGCACACACCGACGAACGGCCAGGCGTTGAGCATCAACTGTAGGTGCACCGGCCGCCCCTGCGCCGGGATGATCCGTAGCTGGCCGAACCCGCCCGAGCTGGGTTCCAACGTGACCGTCCGCGCACCGGCGATCGGGACCTCGCGATTGTGCAGGAACCCGATGTGATGCAGCGTGCCGTTGACCAGCCGGGACGTGCCCATCAACAGCATGCGGACCACGGCGGCCACGATCACCACGATCGCGATCGCCGCCAGCACCGGCCCGGGCTCAGGCGCGCTGACCATGCCGGCCACGCCAATCGCGACCAACAGCGCGGCAAATCCGCACAGCCAGGCCAGTCCGGCTGTGGAGCGCGGGAAGCGGATCATCGCTTCGGTCATGACGCCACCGCGATGGCACCGGCCCGCGTGTCATCGGCGCACGATCGCGCCGCCGGCTCGAGGGAGCATACGTTCATGAGGCCGTCACTATAGGCCGAAAATCTGTGCGGTCGAAGGGCCCCCATCTCGCCCGTGGCACCATCCATCTCGACGTGATATATGTGTGCGCCGGCCGTGACGAAGGCCTGACCGCTCGCGGTGCGATTCACCGACCAGCCGGCCGAAGCACCACAACCAGCGGTCGTATAAATAAGAAATCCGGGTGGGTGATCCTATTTCGCGGATCACCCACCCGGAGCAGAACTTCAGTTATTTCTACGATTCCTTAACGCGGGGCGTTCTGCCGGTCGACCGGGACCACAGCGCCATTGCCAGCAGGCTTTTCGTCGGCGTTACCCAGTCCCTTCTTGACCGAGTCCAGAATGGACAGACCCTGCCCGACCAGACCAGAGGCGATCTGGCTGAGCCCATCGGCGCCGTTGAGCACATTGACGTTGGCGCCGGCCAGGCCGGCCGCGGCCTCCTTGACGATCATCGGCAGTTGGTCGATGAGCATGCGGTCCAGCGCGACCCGATCGTGCGATGCGGCCGCCTCGGCCTGGATCCTCATCTTCTCCGCGTCGGCCTGGGCCAGGATGCGGACCCGCTCGGCCTCGGCCTCGGCCGGCTTGACGACCTCGGCTACCAGCTGCTGCTGGCGCAGTGCGGCCGAGCGCTGGGCCAGCTCGGTCTGGGCGGCGATGACCTCGCGTTGGGCCTGCGCCTGGGCCAGCGGTCCGGCCTGGGCCGCCTGCGCCTGGGCCTTGTCCACCTCGGCCTTGTACTGCGCCTGCACGACCGAGGTCTCCCGCGCGTATTCGGCCTGCTTACGCTGCGATTCCTGCTCGGCTTCGGCCGAGGCCTGATTCGCCTGCGCCTGGGCGATCTGGGCCTGCCGCTGTATCGCGGCGTTGTGCGGCGCGGCCATCGCGGCGATATAGCCGAGCTTCATGTCGTCGATGGACTGGATCTGCAACGCGTCGACGGACAGACCGATCTTCGCCATTTCCGACTTCGAGCCATCCAATACCTCGGTGGCCAGCTTCTGCCGCTCGGTGACGATTTCCTCGACCGTCATCGAGCCGACAATTGACCGCAGGTGACCGGAGAAGATGCGGCCGGTGAGCACCGACATCTGGTTCTGATCGGATAAGAAACGCTGACCGGCATTGACAATGCTCTCCGCGTCATTGCCGACCTTGAACGCAATTACCGCGCGCACGTTCAACGCAATTCCCTGTTTGGTGACACAGGTTTCGGCGACCTCGGACTCACACATGGCCAGGGTCAGAAACCGTACCTTCCGGAAGAACGGCAGCACGAACGACCCGTGTCCGGTGACCACTCGGAATGGAGTGCCGTTCTGGCCGTGCTTTCCACCCGAGATCAGCATTGCCTGGTCGGGCGCTGGAACGTGATAACCGAACATCGGAACTCCTTATGTAGATGTTCAATAAGATTCTGGACTCGTAATGCTCGGGTCGGGCTGGCCGACCCAGGGCACAACATCGACGGTGCGTGAGCCACGAGCCTCGATGACCAGCACGGTGGTGCCGACCTCCAGCGGCTCATCGGACCAGGCCAGGTAGGACTCGGAACCGCCGCGGATCCGCAGCAGCACCTCACCCGGTCCAGCCGTACCGCGTGTCGCAATGGTGAGCGGGCCGACGCAGCCTACTGCCGAGCGGTCAGGCTCCACGAGCGGTCCCCTCGATCTGGTACGGACGTGGATAGGTCCGGATAAGAGCACGGATAGGAGCACGGAAATACGGCTTCGGTTTCGTGATCATCACCAACCAGAAGTTCAGCCGACAAGGCGGAGCACGGCCAGCGCCAGCAATGCCAGTACCACAACGCATCGGGCAATTCGGGCCGGCGGTTCGGTCTGCGGCCAGCTCAGGTAGGCCAGCCAGATGACGACCGCGGCAATGGCGATCAGCAATGCGGCCGATACCGCCCCACCGGCGAACAAGCCACCCAACAAAACGGCGGCCACGATCGCCGCGACGAGCCATCGTGGCTGGCCGCGTAAATAAACTATGAACACCGCACTGCGTTTCTCGATGACGCTGCGGGAGATGCGCGACATCAGCGTTGCCTCTCTCATTTGCACCCGGTCTATCTCTATTCTGTCCTCTCCTACCGGCAACTTCGCCACCCTCCAGCCACCGGGGAGTCGCATCGTGATCGTCCTGTTCCGGTTCGACCGGCCGGCCGAGGAGGAACAGGCCTTCCTGACCGAGGCGCAGGCGGCGTTGGAGCTGTTGCGGGGCCGGGCCGGATACGTGCGCGGCTGGATCGCGCGGGCGGCCGACGAGCCGCGGCTGTGGGTGTTGGGCACCGAGTGGGCGGGTGCCGGGACGTACCGCCGGGCGATGGCCGATGCGCAGGTCCGCGCGCAGGTGGCGATTTTCCTGGGGACCGCACGGAACGAGCCGAGCGCCTTCGAGGTCGTAGTGGCCGATCCGAACAGCGCTGCGCGGTAACGACCCGCCAGGGCGGTTGGTTACGCGCTCGACCGATCGTCCACAATGCGTCGTTGCGAGTCGTACATAACCGACAGGAGAGATACGACATGAGCACGCCACCTGGCTACGGGCCGCCGCCAGAGCAGGGCGGCCAGCCACAATATGGGCCGCCGTCGGGCCAGCAGCCCGGCTACGGTCAGCAGGGTTACGGTCAGCAGCAGCCCTACGGACAGCAGCCTGGCTATGGTCAGCAGCAGCCCGGGTACGGTCAGCAGCAGCCTGGGTACGGTCAGCAGCCGGGTTACGGACAGCAGCAGCCCTATGGTCAGCAGCCTGGCTATGGTCAGCAGCAGCCCGGGTACGGTCAGCAGCCGTACGGTCAGCAGGAGTATGCGCAGTACCCGCCGCAGGGTGGCGGTTACGGCGCTCCGCCCACGAAGAGCAAGGCGCCCTGGTTGGTCGGCGGCGCGGTCGTGGTCGTGCTGGTCGGCGTCGGCCTGGCGCTGTACTTCACCGTCTTCAAAGGCAACAGTAAGAAGGACACCTCCTCGCCCAAGGGTGTGGTGACCTCGTTCCTGAATGCCGCCAAGGACAACGACATCTCAGCCGCGAAAAAGATCGTCTGCTCGAAAGACCAGCACCTGATCAAGGGCGACGCCGGCGGTTTGAACGGTGACTCTCCGAAGGACAAGCTCAAGAGCTACTCGGTCAAGAGCAGCACCGAGAAGGGCGACACCGCAAAGGTCACGGCCTCGGTGACCAACGGAGCCGGTGACACCCAGACAGCGTCCTTCTATACCCAGAAGGAAAACGGCGACTGGAAGGTCTGCCCGAGCGCCGAGGCAACGTACGACCACGGCAGTGGCGACACCGGCGCCGGCAAGACCGGCAAGAGCGAGAGCGGACCGTCGGCCAAGGTGCCCAGCGGCAGCAGTCTTCCGAGCGGGTTGCCGAGCAATTTGCCCAGCGGTCTGCCGAGCAATTTGCCGAGCCTGCCGAGCGGAATGCCGACCCTGCCCAGCGGATTCCCGAGCAAGTAGGACCGGATAGAATGTCGTATAGCTAGGGCCGCGACCCCGCACTGCGCGGAGTCGCGGCCCGGCTATTCAATTTGTAGGAACGGACATTCGTACGCCGATATCACCCCGATATCGATGAGGGAGCGTTTGGTGACCGTCACGTCCGATGCCGGGCTGGCTACGGACCAGTCTGCGGTTGACGTATCGGAAATCCCCGCGCAGCCGCCGACCCGCAGGTTCGAATGGCTGTCCACTGTGGACCTTCGTCCGCGTCCGGCCGCACTTGGCATGATCCTGGTGGTGGCGCTGGTACTGGTGGGAATGGCCGTCTTCTTCGGTAAGGACGGCGCCGGCCGTAATCCGGACTTCTCGCCGCGGGCCGCGGTCACCACCTTCCTGAATGCCGCCAAGGACGCCGACCTGCCCGCCGCCCGCCAGGTCGTGTGCAACGGCACGAGCGCGGCGGCCACCGACAGCGTGGTGCAGTCGCTGATGTCGCAGCTGAAAGACTTCCACGTGCAGCGCACCACCGCGCACGGCGACCAGGCCGACGTGGACATCATGCTGACCGACACCGATGGCGAGGCCTCGGGCGTCACGATGCTCGCCACCCGCCAGGGTCACCAGTGGAAGGTCTGCGACCTCGGTGGCCCGTCTCTGGGCGCGTTTGCTGGCTGATCGCCCACAGCTTCGCCCAGCATCGGACCGGCGACGTGCGTACGGCGGCCGATTCAGCAATGATCGGCGCCTACGGCTGGCAACGGCCGCACTGACCGCCAGTCCGAGCCAGGAGGAACGCCAATGAGTGGACCCGGGGTTCCTCCACCCCCGGGGTCCCCGGAACCACCGGGCCACGAGCCCACTGGACAGCGGGATCAGGCGGGTTCGGGCGGGCGGGAGCCACGACGGCCCACCGTCCAGCCCGGTGGATACCGGCTGGGTCCTGGTCGGGTGCCGCCGGAGGGCCAGCCGGGCATGCCGAACCAACCGCCGCCGGGTTCATCAGGAGGTCCACCACCGGGCTGGTCCCGGCCGCAGCGTTCGGGCGACGGCTCGAAGCTGCCGGTCGTGCTGGCCGTGGTGCTGGTGATCCTGGCGATCATCGGGGCGATCCTGCTCTTCACCATCGTCAAGACCAATCCGAGCGACAGCGCCACCGGCGTGGCCAAGGCGATGCTCGCCGACTTCAAGGCGGGTAAAGACGTGGACAAGTGGCGGTGCGCCCAGGAACGTCAGGACCGGCCGCGCAACGCCTGGGTTGCCAGAGAGCTGGGCGTCACGCCGCAGGCGGTCAAGAGCTACACGGTCAAGGATCGGGGCGAGGTGCGGCGGATCAGCGACGGCAAGACGGGCACCGACGTCGAGGTGACGCTGACCGCCGACACGGGAAAGACGTCCTCGGTCGATTTGTTCGTTGTCGAGGAACACGGCAACGAACGGGTCTGCGGAGTCGGTTCGTTGGGCTCAGGTAGCGGCGGGTAACCTGGCTCCTCCAACCTTCTCGGCGTGATTCCACACTGGACCGCCAACCAACACCACCGACCGCCAGCCGGATGGAGCATCTCGTGGCCGATCGCATTGACACCCTCGTCAGCCTCTCCAAGCGCAGAGGCTTCGTCTTCCCCTCCAGCGAGATTTACGGCGGTCAGCGTTCCGCCTGGGATTACGGTCCGCTCGGCGTCGAGCTCAAGGAGAACGTCAAGCGCCAGTGGTGGAAGACCATGGTCACCGGGCGTGATGACATCGTCGGCCTGGACTCCAGCGTCATCCTGGCCCGCGAGGTCTGGGAGGCCTCCGGCCACGTCAAGCAGTTCACCGACCCGCTGACCGAATGCCGGGTCTGCCACAAGCGTTACCGGGCCGACCACCTCGAAGAGGGGTACGAGGCCAAGCACGGCAAGCCCGCGGCGAACGGCCTGGCCGACATCGTCTGCCCCAACTGCGGCACCCGCGGCGCGTTCACCGAGCCGCGCCAGTTCAACGGTATGCTGCGGACCCATCTCGGCCCGACCGAGGACGAATCGGGCCTGGCGTACCTGCGGCCGGAAACCGCGCAGGGAATCTTCATCAACTACGCGCTCGTGCAGGCCGCCGCCCGTAAGAAGCCGCCGTTCGGAATCGGCCAGATCGGTAAGTCGTTCCGTAACGAAATCACGCCGGGAAACTTCATCTTCCGTACGCGTGAATTCGAGCAGATGGAGATGGAATTCTTCGTCAAGCCCGGCTCGGACGAGGAATGGCACCAGTACTGGATTGAGGAGCGGCTGCGCTGGTTCACCGATCTGGGTATCGCCAAGGACAACCTGCGGTTGTACGAACACCCCAAGGAAAAGCTGTCGCACTATTCCAAGCGCACGGTTGATCTGGAATACCGGTTCGAGCTCGGCGGTAAGGATTTCGACGAGCTGGAAGGCATCGCCAACCGCTACGACTTCGACCTCACCACGCATTCGCAGGCCTCGGGCGCCGACCTTTCCTATTTCGACCAGGAAACCGGCGAGCGCTGGACGCCGTATGTCATCGAGCCGGCGTTGGGGGTCAACCGCGCGATGCTGGCATTCATGCTTGATGCATACAACGAGGACGAAGCGCCCAATGCCAAAGGCAAGCTGGAAAAGCGCACGGTGATGCGGCTGGATCCGCGGTTGTCCCCGGTGAAGGCGGCGGTCCTGCCGTTGTCCCGTAATGCAGACCTGTCGCCGAAGGCGCGAGATCTGGCAGCTACGTTGCGCCGGCATTGGAACGTGGAATTCGACGACGCGGGTGCGATTGGCCGGCGGTACCGGCGGCAGGACGAAATTGGCACGCCATATTGCGTGACCGTCGATTTCGACACGCTCGATGACCAAGCGGTTACGGTCCGGGAACGCGATTCCATGAGCCAGGAGCGGGTCGCGCTGGATGCGGTCGAGAGCTATTTGGCGGCGCGCCTGATCGGCTGCTGAGCGGCGGGATTCCTTCCCTTACGGGCAGAATCAGCTCTGAGCAAATTTGGATAAGTATTTGTCGGTGGCCCTGGTTACCCTGCCTGGGTGACCACTCACCTGATTAATCAACACACGTACGTAAATGGCGCTCGGCGCCGGTATCCGACGAACCCGTCGATCGAGGCACATCGGGCCGGAGCCGCACGATGAGCGCGCCCGCCGTCGTCGCGGAGGATCTGGTCAAGACCTTCCGCGGCGGCGTCCGCGCGCTCGACGGGGTCAGCCTGTCGGTCCAGGCCGGGACCGTGCTGGGCCTGCTCGGGCCCAACGGCGCCGGGAAAACCACGACGGTCCGGGTGCTGACCACCCTGCTGCAGCCCGATTCCGGGCGGGCCGAGGTCGCCGGGGTCGACGTGGTCAAACACCCCGATGCCGTCCGCCAGTTGATCGGGCTGGCCGGTCAGAACGCGGCGGTCGATGAAAACCTGACCGGTCGGGAGAATTTGCAGTTGGTCGGCCGGCTCAACCACTTGCCCCGGATGGAGTCGCGCTCCCGGGCCGATCTGTTGTTGGACCGCTTCGGGTTGGCCGACGCGGCGAACCGGCGGGCCAAGACGTATTCCGGTGGTATGCGCCGCCGGCTCGACCTGGCCGCCGCGCTGGTGGCCCGGGCTCCGGTGCTCTTCCTCGACGAGCCGACGACCGGTCTGGACCCGCGTTCGCGCATCGACCTGTGGGCGATCATCGAGGAACTGGTCGAGGCCGGCAGCACGGTCCTGCTGACTACGCAGTACCTGGAGGAGGCCGACCGGCTGGCCGACCAGATCTGCGTGATCGACCACGGCCGGGTCATCGCCGAGGGCACGTCGACCGAGCTGAAGGGCCGGCTCGGCGCCACCATCATCGAGGTGCGGCTGGCTGATGTCGGCACCGCGATGAAGGCCGAGGACGCGCTGGCCAATATCAGCGAGCACCGGCCGACCCGGGACGAATCCGTGGTCCGGGTGACCACACAGGACGGTCCGGCGATGCTGTCGCACGTCGTCGGGCGGCTGAACGACAACGCCATCTCACTGGCCGGACTCGAGGTCCGTGAGCCGAGCCTGGACGACGTATTCCTCGCGCTGACCGGCCACGTAGCCGAGGACGGCTCCGACGACCCATCCACCTCCGACTCGCAACAGGAGAAATCGGCATGACCAGCACGGGGGAGTTCACGACCAAGGAGGCGACCGGCGCCTCGGTGCGCGATCTACGGCCGCGCTCGGCCGATGAGCTGATCGACTCCGCCGCGACCGTCGCCACCCGGCGCGGCCACAAGTTCGGCGACGCGATCACCGATGCGTTGGCGATGGCTCGGCGCAACCTGCTGCGGATCCTGCGGGCGCCGGACCAGGTCATGTTCACGTTGATCTCGCCGATCATGTTCACGTTGCTGTTCCGGTACGTCTTCGGCGGTGCGATCGGCGGCCTGCGGGGGATCGACTACGTCACGTACCTCATCCCCGGAATTGCCGTACAGACGGCGATTTTCTCGGCCGGCACCACCGGATTCGCGCTCTGTGACGACCTGCAGAAGGGGTTCATCGACCGGCTCCGTTCGTTGCCGATGGCCCGCAGCGCGGTGTTGGCCGGTCGGGTGATGGCCGACTCGGTGAACAACCTGGTGCAGATCATCGTGCTGGTGCTGATCGGCGTCGCGGTCGGATTCCGGCCGCAGTCATTCGGCGGGCTGATCCTCGGCGTGGTGTTGCTGCTGCTGTTCGCGCTGTCCTGCTCGTTCATCTTCGCCATCGTCGGCATGTCGGTCAGCAGCGTGGAGGCGGTCAACGCCGCCACCTTCCCGGTGGTGTTCCCGCTGACCTTTGCCAGCAGCGCATTCGTACCGACCTCGACGATGCCCGGCTGGCTGCGGGCTTTCGCCGATCATCAGCCGGTATCCGTCGTGGTCAACGCGGTGCGCTCGCTGGTGCTCGGTGACATTCCCGATTCGGTTCGCCAGGGCCTGATGGCCGGGCAGAGCACGCTCTCCCTTGTGTGGCAGTCTCTGGCCTGGACGGCAGGGTTTACGCTCGTATTCGGCTGGATTGCGGTGCGTAAGTACCGCAGCCTCGCCAGCTGACATCGAGCCCATACAGCGACGAACCCCCTCGCGCAGGGCCGCCGGCCGGCACTGGACCCACGATCGGTCAGGGGCTTTGCGCGAGGGCTGGGCGGGGACGACTAGATTCTGCTCTGCCGACCGTCGACGATTTAACGAGGAGCAGCACCCGAGATGACCAAGTACGTCTACGACTTCAGCGAGGGCAACAAGGACCTCAAGGACCTGCTGGGTGGCAAGGGTGCCAACCTCGCTGAGATGACCAAGATCGGGCTGCCCGTACCGCCCGGGTTCACCATCACCACCGAAGCCTGCAAGACCTACCTCGAGTCCGGCTCCGAGCCGGCCGAGCTGCGGGACGAGGTCACGGCGCACCTCGATGCGCTCGAGCAGGAGATGGGCAAGAAGCTCGGCCAGGCCGACGACCCGCTGCTGGTGTCGGTTCGTTCCGGCGCGAAGTTCTCCATGCCCGGCATGATGGAGACCGTCCTCAACATCGGCCTGAACGACGAGTCGGTGCAGGGCCTGGCGGCCAAGGCCGACAACGAGCGCTTCGCCTGGGACTCCTACCGGCGGCTGCTGCAGATGTTCGGCAAGACCGTCCTCGACATCGACGGTGAGCACTTCGAGGACGCCATCGACGAGGCCAAGAAGGCCAAGGGCACGACCAACGACCTCGACCTGGACGCGAGCGATTTCCAGAAGCTGGTCCAGCACTTCAAGAGCGTCATCAAGCAGCACACTGGCGAGGACTTCCCGCAGGACCCGCGCGAGCAGCTCGATGCCGCCGTCCGCGCGGTCTTCAACTCCTGGAACGCCGACCGGGCGATCCTCTACCGCCGCCAGGAGCGCATCCCGGCTGACCTGGGCACCGCGGTCAACGTCTGCTCGATGGTCTTCGGCAATATCGGCATGACCTCCGGCACCGGCGTCGCGTTCACCCGCGACCCCGCCAGCGGCGCGCAGGGCATCTACGGCGACTACCTGCAGAACGCGCAGGGCGAGGACGTCGTGGCCGGTGTTCGTAACACCCTGCCGCTGACCGAGCTGGAGAACATCGACAAGCCGGCGTACGACCAGCTCATCGAGATCATGAAGACCCTGGAGAACCACTACCAGGACCTGTGCGACATCGAGTTCACGATCGAGCGCAACAAGCTGTGGATGCTGCAGACCCGCGTCGGCAAGCGCACCGCTGCCGCCGCCTTCGTCATCGCCGGCCAGTTGGTCGATGAGAAGCTGATCGACCTCGACGAGGCCATCACCCGTGTCACCGGTGCGCAGCTGGCTCAGCTGATGTTCCCGACCTTCGACGAGAAGGCGGACCGCCAGCAGATCGCCAAGGGCATGAACGCCAGCCCGGGCGCCGCTGTCGGCAAGGCCGTCTTCGACTCGCCGCGCGCTGCCGAGCTGGCCGCACAGGGTGAGAAGGTCATCCTGGTCCGCCGCGAGACCAACCCCGACGACCTGGTCGGCATGATTGCCGCGCAGGGCATCCTGACCTCCCGTGGTGGCAAGACCTCGCACGCCGCCGTCGTCGCGCGCGGCATGGGCAAGACCTGTGTCTGTGGCGCCGAAGAGCTCGAGATGGACCTGAAGAATCGCCAGTTCACCGCGCCGGGCGGCGTCGTGGTCAAGGAAGGCGACGTCGTCTCGATCGACGGCACGACCGGCGATGTGTTCCTCGGTGAGGTGCCGGTCCAGCCCTCCCCAGTGGTGCAGTACTTCGAGGGTGAGATCCAGGCCGACGCCGACCCGCTGGTCGCCGCCGTGCACCGCCTGGTTACCCACGCCGACGAGAAGCGCCGCCTGGGCGTGCGGGCCAACGCCGACAACCCGGAGGACTCCGAGCGGGCCCGCCGGTTCGGCGCGCAGGGCATCGGCCTGTGCCGTACCGAGCACATGTTCCTGGGTGATCGCCGCCAGCTGGTTGAGAAGCTGATCCTGGCCGAGACCGACGCCGACCGTCAGGCCGCGCTGGACTCGCTGGAGCCGCTGCAAAAGGGCGACTTCGTCGGCATCTTCCAGGCCATGGACGGGCTGCACGTCACCATTCGGCTGCTCGACCCGCCGCTGCACGAGTTCCTGCCCGACCTGACCGAGCTGTCGGTGAAGGTCGCGGTGGCCGAGGCCAAGGGTGAGTCGAACGAGCACGACAAGGTGCTGCTGGAGGCCGTCCACCGCCTGCACGAGCAGAACCCGATGCTGGGTCTGCGCGGCGTCCGGCTGGGCCTGTCCATCCCGGGCCTGTTCGGGATGCAGGTGCGCGCCATCGCCGAGGCCGCGGCCGAGGTCAAGAAGGCCGGCGGCGACCCGCACCCGGAGATCATGATTCCGCTAGTGGGCGCCGTGCAGGAGCTGGAGATCATCAAGGAGGAGGCCGAGGGCATCCTGGCCGACGTCGCGAAGGCGACCGGCGTCGACGTTCCGGCGCTGATCGGCACGATGATCGAGGTCCCGCGGGCCGCGATGACAGCCGGCCAGATCGCCGAGGCGGCCGAGTTCTTCAGCTTCGGCACCAACGACCTGACCCAGATGGGCTGGGGCTTCTCGCGCGACGACGTCGAGGCCGCGTTCTTCTCCAAGTACCTGGAGCTGGGCATCTTCGGTGTCTCGCCGTTCGAGTCGCTCGATCGTGAGGGTGTCGGCCGGCTGGTGAAGATCGCCGCCAAAGAGGGCCGCAAGACCCGTCCCGACCTGCACCTGGGTGTGTGTGGTGAGCACGGCGGCGACCCCGACTCGGTGCACTTCTTCCACGAGGTCGGGCTGGACTACGTGTCCTGCTCGCCGTTCCGGATTCCGGTTGCCCGCCTCGAGGCCGGTCGCGCCGCAGTGGAGACGGGCGGCTCCGACAGTCGCTGACAGTTTGGTCTGTCATCATCGGGACGGGCTGGCACTTGGTGCCGGCCCGTCCCGATGGCTTTTCTGGGGGTACGGGTGTCGGTCGGCAAGCTCATCCGGTACGTGGTCGGTGCGGTCGTCTTGGCTTGTGTGTTGGTCGTCGGCTCAACCGCGGTCCGGGTCTGGCAGGTCGCGCGGCAGGACAACCGCCCTCACTCTGACGCGATCGTCGTGCTTGGTGCCTCGCAGTACAACGGCACGCCCTCTGAGGTGTTCATGTTCCGGCTGCAGCACGCCTTGCAGCTCTACCAGGACGGCGTTGCGCCGCGGGTCGTCACGGTCGGCGGCAACCGCAAGGGCGATGTCTATACCGAGGCCGGGTCGGGCGCCAAGTGGCTCCAGGAGCGCGGCGTCCCGACCAGCGCGCTGTTCCCGGTTCAGAAGGGCAGCGACACGCTGCAGAGCATGAAGGCGGCCGGCGTCGTGTTCCGGCAGCACGGCTGGCATTCGGCCGTGCTGGTCACCGACCCGTGGCACGAGTTGCGGTCGCAGAAAATGGCCCAGGATCAGGGCATCAAGGCGGCGACGTCGCCGACGCACTCGGGTCCGGCCGTGCGTACCCGGAACACCGAGGTCCGGTACATCACCCGGGAAACCGCCGGGTACCTGTACTACCGGCTCTTCCACGCCAGCTCCGAATCCGGTCCCAGCGCCGTCTGAGGCCGCTGCTGCCGTTCTCGGGCGTTGGCCTGGGTGCCTCTTCTTCGAGCCGACGCGCCCAGTAGGCGTGGCGACCCTCGGGCGTCGGAGCCGATGTGCGAGTGGGTGTGGCTGACCCGGGCGCGGATTGGATGCGCTTGCGCGGGCGTGGTGA
>JBEDUI010000036.1:0-7646 GCA_040414495.1 Mycobacteriales bacterium | reverse complement strand
AATCTGGGTGAAATGGGTCGATGGGGCAGAATCGGTGACGTTCGGCTGGTACAGGCCGCTTCCGGAGAGGGCACAGCAGACGGTTATGAAGTTCTTGATCCGCCGCAATGTCGTAGTCAGTGCGTTGGCCGTCCTGCTTGCGGGAGCGATGCTGGTTATCCAGGCCGGACCCGCGGCGGCGGCGTTGCCCGCTGGCGCGTACTGGTATCAGCATTGGTCGCTGGCCGAAGCGTGGAAGACCTCCAAGGGCGCCGGCGTGAAGGTGGCGGTGCTCGACAGCGGCGTGAAGGGCAGCCTCGGCGACCTCCGCGGTCAGGTGCTGCCCGGCGTCGATCTCACCGATCACCCCACGGGTGCGGAGGATGATCAGCCGCTCCCTGGCGAAGGCGATTTCGGGCACGGCTCCGCCATGGCGGCGTTGATTGCGGGGACCGGTCGCGGCGCTGGGCTGGTCGGCGTCGCGCCACAGGCCAAGATTCTGCCGGTACGGGTCGGTGCCGCCGAGGGCGCGAGCACGAGTGCCTCGATCAAAGGGATCCATTGGGCGGTGGCCCACGGAGCCAAGGTAATCAGCATGAGTTTCAGTGGCTCGGTGCCCTGCAAGAACTCGTTCTACAGCAACGCTATTGCGGATGCGTACCACCACGATGTCATCGTGGTGGCCTCGGCCGGCAATGATCCGGGGCCGATCGGTGCTCCCGGTGATTGTCCCGGCGTGATCACGATCGGCGGGGCCGACGCCAATGGCCGGCCGACCAGAACCGCCACCGGGCCGTCCCTGGACTTCGTCGCTCCGGGCTCGGTATTCGTACCGGAAATGCTCAACAACACCCTTGGCAACCCGCAGCCCGGCAACGACAGCACCAGTGAGGCGACCGCACTGGCGGCGGGCGCGTTCGCGCTGCTGCGGGCGAAGTATCCGACCGAGTCGGCCCGGCAGATTGTCGCCAGAGCGCTCTACGCCGCCCATGGCGGGGCGAGCGGCGCCCCGGCCCGCATCAGTGACGCGCTCGGCTATGGCGAGCTCATGCCCGCGCAGGCACTGACCGCGGCGGTCCCGGCCCGGGCCGCCAACCCGATTTATGACAAGTTCGATACTGAGCTGCGCGGTGTCCCCGACGCGCCTCCGACCGCATCGGTGAGCAGTACACCGGTCCACAACAACAATTCGTCCAAAGGCCCGTTGGCGGTGATTGTCGTTGTGGCGCTCGTCTTGCTGCTTGTGTTGATTGTCGTCGTGCGGGTGCGTCGTAAACCGAAGGTGCCCGGCTCGTACGTCTGAGGTCCGCGGGCCGTTACTCGGCGGCGAACTCCGGTATCTCTTGTGCCAGGTGGTCGGCGACCGCTTGTTCGAGAGCTTCGGGCCAGCTGGCGCCGGCGTTTTCGGCAGCGGCCCGGCCGGCGGTACGGAAGGCCTGGAACGTCGCGAGCATCGCCGTGGTCACCGATTCGCGCGTGGCCACCAGCGGCGGGAGGCTGAGGAAGACCTGCCGCTGGGCCGGCGTCAGCTTTGCGGAGTACTGCTTGGCGCCCATCGGCGGCAGCGGCTGATTTGTCTCGACGAACAGGTCGTAGAGCAAGGTCTGGTTCAGGTGGACACCCTCGATGGCGCACAGTAGGTCCTGCCGGGCGACAACTACGACCGGGGAGAGCGAGGCGACGCGCAGGAATTCCTCGGCCAGGCGCTCGATCGCGCTCCGGTCCGGTCTTGCGCTGTCATCGGGCGCGGGCACCTGCGCGTTCAGCCCGTCCCGGTCAAACACGAGCAGCCGCCGGCGATGCGTTGACCCCGATACGTCGCCGGTTCGCTCAGCAACGACGTCGAGCCGGCAGAACCGCGGGGTCGTCGAGGTGAAGCCGGTGAATTCGGCGCCGAATGGGCGCGCGATCAGGGTCGGGGTGATATCGGCCAGCCAATCCCGCCACCGCTCGCCGAATTCCGCGAAATCCTCGTCGCGAATGGCGATGATCAGATCGAGATCCGAGCCGAGGTCGGATACGCCGCGGGCAAGCGAACCGGAGAGCCAGACCGCGCGAATGCGGTCGTCGGCTACCGCTGTTTCGAGGAAGCGGTCGAATAGCGGCTGGTATTTCGGCGGAAGCGTGGCCAGCACGTCTGGATGCGTGTCGATCTGCACGCCCGGAATGGTAGTCACCACGGGCAGATGCCGCTGCATTCGTTTCTGGCCGGCGCCGACTATTCGCCAGCCCGGCAACTGCGACATCAACACTTGGGGCGGGCCCGGGAGGACACGGCCATCGAGGTTCGCCAACGTGGACCCCGAAATGCACAATGGTCCATGCCTACCGCCAGGTACGACGGCAATGCCGAGTGGTACGACCGAGTGTTTGTCGGCTACGGCGACTTGTCCGCGGCATCGTCGAGCGGGGCGCGACTCGCGAAGCTCCTCGGTTCTGGCAGTGGTTGGTGCCTGGATGTTGCCTGTGGCACGGGGCTGCATTTCCCGGCAATCGAGTCGACCGGCCGACGCGTACTCGGCGTTGACATTTCCGGTGATCAGCTGCGGTTTGCTCATCGTCGGGCCTCGGCGATCGTCTGCGCTGACGCTTCCCGGCTACCGTTTTCTGATGAATCGTTCCCCGCAGCTGTCTGTACGTACCTGCACACGGACACCGACGACATCGCAGCGGTGTTCAAAGAAATCGCTCGGGTACTTCAGCCCGGGGGTCGTCTCTTCTACGTTGGCGTGCACCCCTGCTTCCGCGGTCATTTTGTCGAGATCCAGTCGGATCGGCGCATCATTCATGACGGCTATTGGGACGTGGGCTGGCACACCACATCACCACACCGCAATCACGCCGGCATTCGTGAACGCGTCGGCGCGCACCACATCACCCTGGCCGATCTGCTCAACGCCATGATCCGGAGCGGCCTTCGCCTCACCGTGGTCGAGGAGGACCCGCAATCCGAGTCGTTCGCCGACCGGATCGCGCTCGTCGCAGTTAAGGACTGACCGGCGCCGGGTTCTGGCGGATCGTGCCGGATGATCCTCCGCGCTGGAGCAGCTGTGGAGGACGGCTAACCGACCGCGTGTCCGATCGCCGCGCCAATGCCGTACGTAATGCCCATCGCCACCAGTCCGCCGACGACGTTGCGGATGATGGCGCGGCCCTGCGCGGCTCGTCCGAGGTAGGCGCTGATCGCTCCGGTCGCGGCCAGGGTGACGACCACGACCGCGAATGTCACCGCGACCCGTGCGGCCGCTGGGCTGAGCAGGATGGCCAGCAGCGGGCAGATGCCGCCGACGAGGAATGCCAGCAGGCTCGCGCCCGCGGCCTGCCACGGGCTGCTGAGCTCGTTGGGGTCGATGCCCAGTTCGGCTTCGGCGTGGGCG
Source organism: Mycobacteriales bacterium (assembly GCA_040414495.1). Lineage (GTDB taxonomy): Bacteria > Actinomycetota > Actinomycetes > Mycobacteriales > QHCD01 > DATAVB01. The sequence goes on along the minus strand of JBEDUI010000036.1, from coordinate 4,290 downwards.
CTCAGTGGATCGTGCGCTGTCAGCGCTTCGGCGACCTGCTGGGCGAGTCGGGCCGGCAACCCCTTTCGCTGGTAAATGCCGGCAAGCTCAGCGAGTTCGCTGGCCGGGTCGGCGGCCAATTCGGATCGTTCCTGCCGTAATACGGCATGTTGGGCGTCGCGTTGGCTGGATACCGACACGTATTCGCCGACCGCCATCGACAATGCGCCGGCGGACAACCCCGCGATGCCGGCCGTCGCGATCTGGGTTGCCGACGTTGTCGCGCCAGCCACCCCGGCCACGATCGCGGCCACCGAGACGATGCCGTCATTCGCGCCGAGCACGCCCGCCCGCAGCCAGTTCAGCCGGTTTTCGCCGAACCCGGCATGCGGTTCGATCTCCTCCGACGGCCGGTCAGGGTTTCCGCTCATTGGCCCCACTACAGCAGTCTTGGTCGATCCACGCCAGCAAGGGAAGGCAGTCCTGAACGGGCATCTGGGGGCGTTAGGGCAACCTTGTGCCCCACAACAGGGACAGGCCGAGCCCGGCAAAGGCGAGGATCAGCCCGATGCCGACCGGCCATGTCGTTACTTCCCGGCGGTGGGTGGTGTAACCGATCGTGGTGTTGAAGTTCTGGTAGATCTGCCGTAGCTGCCCGATCGAGGCCGCGGCGCGGAAACTGCCGCCGGTTCCTTGAGCGATATGCCGCATGGTGGTCGGGTCGGCCGGTACGGACTCCACGTTGCCCTCGATATTCACTGTGCCCTGGGCGGTTCCGAACGCGATTGTGGAGATCGGGATATGGGCCTGTACGGCTGCGGCGATGGCGGTGTCGACCGGCTGTCCGGCGGTGGGCGCGCCGTCCGAGAGCAAGAGAATTCGGGACGGTGACTGTTTGGTGGGATTCGGGCTGGCGTTCAGTTGGCGCTGAAATGACCGTAACGCCGCCAATGCGGCGACGATCGCATCCCCGGTCGCAGTCGACGGGGCCAAATGCAGCGCGCCGATCGCATTGATGAACTTCGACCGGTTCGTGGTCGGGATGACATCAATGGACGTGGTGCCGGCGAACGACTCCAACCCGAGATTGATCGGGGCCGGCAGGATCTTGGCGAACTCGGTCGCGGCTCGTTGCGCGGCCTTCAACCGGGTTGGTGCCACATCGGTGGAGTTCATCGACAGTGACACGTCGATCACCAGCATCACCGTCGCCCGCTGCCGCGGCACCTTCACCGGCACGGTGGGGCGGCCCATTGCCACGGTGAACGCCGCCAACGCCACGAGGATCAGCCCGAACGCAACGTGCCGGCGCCATCCGGGCCGTCGCGGTGCAACGCTGCCCAGCAAGGCTGTCGTACTGAACCGCACGGCGTACCGGCGACGACGAAGCTGGATCAGCACGTACGCGACGAACAGCCCGGCCACCCCGAGCAGAAGCCAGAGCCACTGCGGCACCATGAACTCCACCAGCCCAGCATCCCGCAGCAATACCCGTACGGCAGAAGATCAGAGCGGCACTGCCGTATTGCTGCGATACGGGCGCTTCAGGTGGCGCACGCGAGAAATCGGAGCCTCTGCGCCTAATACGTGATTCACGGCGGCGGTCCGGCGACGGGCTTGTGCCGGTACGGTGCGGACGTGATTGATCCAATGGAGCGAGGCGCGTTTTCCAGGCCGGTACGTCGAGCCGACACTGTCGAACGTGGATCGGGCCCCGGCAATGAGCGGGTGCACGCCTTGTTGACCTACTTTGAACGCGTCGGTTTCGATTTGGCGCCGAGGTTTCTCGGCACAACGGCGGACGGTTCGCGGGAGGTGCTCAGCTATATCGATGGCGAGACGGGCTATCCGCCGTTGACTGACGAGTTTCGTTCGGACGAAGCGCTGATGAGCGTGGCCCGGGCAATTCGGGAAATGCACGATGCCACGCAAGGATTCGATTACGTCGGCCATATCGGCTGGGATACGCCTGAAATCAGCGCCCCGGTCGCGATCGACTGCGTCGGGCATCGCGATCTCGCCCCGTGGAACATTGTCTTTCAGGGTACGGATGTCGTCGGCATTATTGATTGGGATTTCGCCGGTCCATCAAGCCGGGTGTGGGATTTGGCCTATGCCGCGCATCAATTCGTACCTTTTCACCCCGCCGCGAATATGGCGGCCTTCGGGTGGAACGAGGAACCGGATCGCGCGAGACGGTTACGCTGCTTCGCCGAGGCATATGGGCTTGAAGTGACGCCGGCCGAGATCCTTGACCTGGCGATCGTGCGGCTGACGTCGATGGCAGCGAATATCGCATCGCATGTTCGTGCCGGTGACCCGGCTTTCGCCATGCACGCCCGCGACGGCCACGCGCAGGGCTATCTGGCCGCCGCCCGATACATCATTGATCACCGTGAGACATTCCTTGGATGATTCGGCTCATCGCGGCCCGCGTTCGAGGATTTCGGCGAGGAGCTTGGTGGTGGCGGCGAGATGTTCCTGATTCCAGGTCCAGATGTTCCAGCCCAAGTGCGTGAAAGCGATCTGCAGCTCATAGCAGTGGTGGCGTACGGCGGCGTCAACGAGGGCGCTGGGATCGGTTCGTAACCCTGGGTCCTGGAGCGGTCCGGACAGCGGGTCGATGGCGGCGATCCCCGGGTAGAAAACAGGCCCCCAGACACTGCACCAGGCGGCGTCGTAAAGGAAATCACCGCGCAGCGAGCATTTCCAGGAAAGCACCGCTTTAACCTGGCGACAGTCCGGACTCACCAGTACGTTGCCGTGCAGGAGATCACCGTGTATGAGATCGCGGCGTTCGGGACAGGCCTCGATCAGCGTCCGCACCCGGTCGCAAACCGCCGTGGACAGCGCCGCGAGCTTCGGGTCGGCATCCAGGGCGGCCCGCCATCCGTGCACCCGATTCCCCGGATCGTCCACCAGCTTGTCGAGGACAAATGCCCGCCAGTTTCGGGCCGGCGTCCCGGCCGGGTGCCACATCACCGGCATATCGGGGGATGCGGGTACCCGGTACAGCGCGACGAGCAGGCGGGTGAGGGTCGGCGCGACGGCAGCGGCGCGCTCGACCGGCGTGTCCTCCAGGAAGCGCCCGTGATGACGTTCCGAGATGGCGTACGCCCGTCCGTCCGATGTGGTTCCTACCTCCCTGACCCGCGGCACCGGCAGATCCGGTCCGTCGAAGGCCATCGCCATCCGATCGGCCTCGTACCAGGACCGTTCACGACCGAAACGGACCACCAATTCTTCCCCGTTCAATCGGTAGGCCCACGCCGATGACCACGCCCCGCCGGTCAGAGGCTCCAGATCGGCGGGATTGCCACCGGAATGCTGGGCGAGAAATGCGGCGACTTCTTCGTACGTCGGATGCTCCGGGCTCATCGAGCTAGTATCGCTCAGGACGCTCTTCTTAAGTCCTCGGCCTGCTGTGCCGGGCTTAGACATCTGGGCGCGCTCGCACCCCGACGGCCCGACGACTGGCATGATCCCGCCCCGCCATCCCGGCAGCCTTGCAACCCCGCCATTTCCTCCGCTCGACGGCTGGCACCCGCGAACCCACGACCCCGCCGCATCGACGGGGAATTGTCGTCGGACTGCCGGGATCGCTTATGTGGTGCGGGTTGTGACGTGGTGGTGACCGAAAGTAATTCTTCTGTTGGGGTCGTTCTGCGGCCCGGTTTTGTCGGTGGGTGGTTCTAGAGTTTTGGGTATGAGCAGCACGACGGTTGTTGGCCCGGTTCCCGTGGTGGATCTGATCGGGTCGTTGCATGCTCTCGTGACGGGATTGGTCGAGGCAGAGTGGTGGCGGTTGCCGGGTCAGGAGTCGGCCGATTGCATGGAAGGAATGGAGACAGCGTTTCGGCTGCTGGAGTTCGCTCGGTGTCGGGAGTTGGCGGATTTTCATGCCCGGGATATCGCTGGGCAGCACGCTGGATTATCGACCGAAGTATTCTTGCAGGCGAGGTTACGGCTCTCGCCTGGTGAAGCCCGTGCGCGGGTCCGGACGTCGCAGGAGTTGGTCGGTTCGGTGAGCGTCTCGGGTGAGATGGTGGAGCCGGAATTGCCGGCCACCGCGGCCGCCGCGTCCGAAGGCGCGCTCTCAGCCGAGCACGTACGAGTGATCGGCGAGGCGATGAAGCGATTGCCTGCCGCGGTCGGCGTGCGGGAGCGCGCCGAGGCTGAACAGTTTCTGGCGGAGCAGTCGCGGGAAATGGATCCACGTCGCGTTCGTATATTAGCCCGTCGATTGCATGCCGTGCTCGATCCCGACGGTAGCCTCGATGAAGACAAGCCAGACCGCCGCGAATTAGTGTT
>JBEDUI010000035.1:0-13880 GCA_040414495.1 Mycobacteriales bacterium | reverse complement strand
TTGTGCGTCGCGGCGGCCGCCGCGGCGAAGGTTCTGGCAGTTGTGTTGGAGTTCCAGTAATCGTTCGTATTCTCGCGGGTTCTGGCGGCTCAACTTTTCCCAGTCAATCGGCGCCGTCCGCTTGTTTTCGCCACGTCCCGTGCGCTGCTGCTCAGTGATGTGACATCCGGCAGAATTCGGATTGTAAAGACAATGAACAGGAATCTCTGGAGAGTTGTCTTTAGCGAAGGCCTGTGCACCGAATGCCATGGCCAAGACTGCTGGGAGCAAGACGATACCTATAGATCGCCTTGTGTGTGTCATCTTGACCTACAAGAGTTCATCGACAACCCATCGCCCTCTGGACCAGGTCATTTGGACAGTGCCGTGATCAGGCGCTGGTGGAGCGCCGATCCCGGATTTAGCGTGAGGTGAAGTCCGAATCCGACTCTGTCCAGTCGTGTAATTAATCAGGACTTTAGATTCAGCTTTCGAGAAGGAAACGAGCTTCTCGCTACGCAGCTTGAACGGGACTATCCCGGTGATCGAGCCTCCGTTCTTAATGACTGCGTCAATTGGATGGCCATAATTTCCGCAGACGCCGCACGTGCGACGCGAAATGTTCCACATTGGTTTCGTATCGCCGGTCCCGAATGCAAAGCTCAAAGTCTGAAGCCAATAGGCCGCGGTTGCCTCGGCGCCGATGGCTGTGTCTTGTCGCAATCCGTCGGGCTCGATGGGCCTCGTCGGCTTGGGATCCGTCGGGGTTGGGCTGGGTGTGGGGGTCGGGCTGGGCGATGCGGATGACGACGGCGTTGTCGGGGCAACGGTCGTGGCCGGGGTGCTCGAGGATGAGTCCGGGGGCAGCGACGTGGCAGCCTGGTCCGGTCCTCCTGAGCTACACCCCGACACGAGCAGGCAGCCTGCTAGGACCCCCGCTGACCAGCCCAAACTACGCATACGGGCACACTACCGCGAAGTGCTACCAGACCGGCACGGTTCGTGAGCACCTGTGGATAAGCCGGAGCGGGATCGGTGCGCGTGTCAGCGATGTTTCGCCGTATCCCTCTGTCTCGCAATCGTGCCGAAGCTTCACCCACCGCTCTTATTCACGTGGATTCTCGTGACTCAGTCTGTCGTGTACAAGTCATTGACTTTCCATCCGTGCGACGTCCACGTGAGAACCATCTTCGACCGCAGCTTGACCGAGCGCTCGCTGGTCTGGTCTTTTTTATGTGCGTAGTGGACCTGGCTCTGGCCGGTGAGGTAGCTGACAGCAACCGACGCGGTCGATCTCGACGCGTGTATCACAGCCGACGTGAGAACTCGTGTAGTGTTGTTTTCCCGCCCATCCGAATCACATCATCGATAGCGTCGCCGTAATTTGCACACGCTTGGCAATTGGGAAAAGAAATGGCCCTCATTGGTTTTGTGTCACCGGAATCAAAGGCGTAACCAAGGGTCCTGAGCCAATAGACCGCGGTTGCCCGCGCGCCAGCTGCGGTGTCTTGTCTATTGGCTGCGGGCAACGTTGGCTTTGTGGGCTGAGCGCTGATTGGTGTGGCGGTCGGGCTGGGCGATGCGGTTGACGAAGGCGTCGTCGGGACAACCGTTGTCGTGGCTGTGCGCGACGAGGAATCCGGAGGCGCATCAGGATTATCGTGACTGCAGCCTGATGCCACGAGGCAGCACAGCAGAACGGTCACCGCCGATTGCCCCAGATTCCGCCGCGCGCGATACCGCAGCACGAGAGGCGATGAGCGGACGGTCGTAGATATCGAAGCAGCTGCCTGTTTCATCGACGTTGGTCTACAGCAGTTCATTGACGATCCAACGTTGGCTGGTCCAAGTCATCTGCACGATGCCATGATCAGCTGCCGGTGGAGCGCCGATGATGGATTTAGCGTGCGACGATGTCCGTATACGATTCTGCCCGGTCATGTACTTGATCAGCACTGTCGCCTCTGACTTTGAGAATGAGACGATTTTCGCGCTTCGCGGTTTGAACGGGATTATGCCGGTAATCGATCCGCCGTCCTTGCCAATAGCGTCGATCGGTTTTCCGTAGTTCCCGCACACTCCGCACGTGCTCCGTGAAATGCTCCACATTGGTTTCGTGTCGCCGGAGGCGAACGCGTAGCTCAAGGTCTGAAGCCAGTATTTCGCGGTCGCTACGGCGCCTGCGATTGTGTCTCGTTGCAGTCCAGCGGGCTCAGCTGGTCTTGCCGATTGTGCTCTGGACGGTGACATCGTCGGCATCGGCCGGGTTGAGGCTTCGGGTGTCGTCCGTACGATCGTCGTCGGTGAACCCGACAACGACCCCGACGGTCGCGACGTGGAAACCTGGTGAGAGCGGTCCGAGCCGCATCCGGTCGCAAGTAGACAGCTAAGTACGACGGACCCGGCCGACCTGGACCAGACGCCTCGGCGACAGAGGCAATCGCGCACGCTAATGGCGCGAGAACGTAGCCGCGAGCGAACATCCAGTAGGCGCAAGTCAATTCTAGGTGTATAGGTCATTGACCTTCCAGCCACCCGAAGTCCAGGTCAAATCAATCTCGCCTCTCACCTGGCCCGGCGCAGCGCCGGTCTTATCTAATTTGTGTGGGATGTGGACGTGGCTCTGGCCCGTCAGGTACCTGACTGCGATGGTTGCAGTCGATTTCGATGCTCGTTCGACAGCGGACCGTTCAAGCTTAAACGGATGTACGGCGGTAATCACTCCGCCCATACGAACGAGCTCATCAATATCGCCGCCGTAATTTCGGCACGACTGACAGTTGGAAAACGAGATAGCTCGCATTGGTTTTGTATCGCCAGTCGCAAATGCGTAGCCAAGCGCCTCGATCCAGTAAACTGCAGTCGCGCGCGCTCCAGCTGCCGTGTCTTGTCGATTAGCTGCGGGCACGGCTGGTTTGGGCGGCTTGGGACGCGTCGGGGTCGGGCTGGGTGTGGCGGTCGGGCTCGGCGATACCGGTGACGTAGGCGTTGTCGGGGCAACGGTGCTGGCCAATGTGCTCGACGACGAATCCGGGGGCAGCGCCGTGGAAGCCTGGTCCAGCCCTGTTGAACTGCACCCGGGCACCAACAGGCAACCCGCCAGGGCGGACGCTGCCGACCAGCGCGAAATAAGCACACGGAACACTACTGCGAGCCGACGCCAGAAAATCCTGGTACGTATTTTCCTGTGGATAACCCGACGGGGGATCGCCGTCTCAATTAATGGGCAGTCAGCGCTCATGTGTGATTCCATGAAAATGATGGGCTCGGTCCCGAGCCAAGCGGCCGTAGGTTGATTCTAGCTCGCTATGGACAAGTCGTTTACCTTCCAGCCGTGCACGGTCCAGGTTAAGAAGACCTTGCCTCGTACGGTGGTTGAACGATCGGTAGTCTGGTCCTTCTCGCGTGGAATGTGGATCAGGCTCTGGCCAGTTCGAAATGTCACTAAGACAGACGCGGTCGCCTTCGAGGCGCGTTCGACGGTCGCGTGTACCGGCCGGAACGGATGTAATGTGGTCATTCTTCCGTGCTTGTCAGCGACATCGTCAATCGCGTCGCCGTAATTCGCGCACGCCTGACAGTTGGAAAAGGCGATTGCTCGCATTGGCGTGGTGTCGAGTGTGTCAAACGCGTAGCCAAGTGCTCTGAGCCAATAAACCGCTGTTGCTCGGGCACCGGACGCGGTGTCGTGCTCATTAACCGCGGGCAGTCGTGGCGGCTCCGGTTTGAGGGCGGTCGGCGACAATCCAGTCGAGGACGGCACTGTCGGAGCCGTCGTCCGGGAATTCAATGATGACGGCTTCGGTGGCGATGATCTCGCGGCTTGATCGGCGTGGCCCGAATTGCAAGCCGACAATGCAAGGCAGCAGAGCCCCGCGCACACGCGTATGCAGGAATCAGCCGCGAATAATCGTCCAGTGTGGACTCTTGCTGTCGCGGGTTGCATGACTAGATCGAGGCATGGCTTCCTTCCTCGTTGAGCGGACTGGAACTTCGTGACGTAAACCCTCGACCGGGACAAACATCGCATACGCCGACAGTATCGATCCGTCCACGCGGACGACGGTCCTCAAGTTGTCATCTGTGGATAACCAATAGTTGTCCACAGGGTTGGCGCAGTCCTTCATGCGCAGTCACCAGTAGGCCGTAATCTCTACGCCATGTTGCGTACAGTCATCCTCGCGGCCGGCGGTAACCAGCGGGTCAAGCACATGGTCTCGACGCTTCCGGTGAGCCGGGACATCGTCCAGCGCTACGTCGCCGGCGAAGGGCTCGACGACGCGGTCCGGGTCGCCCGCGAGCTCGCCACCGACGGCCTCATGGTCAGCCTCGACCGCCTGGGCGAGCACTGCACCGATCGCGACCAGGCGCAGGTCACGACCCAGGCTTATGTCGAGCTTCTCGCGCGCCTACGCGATGAGGGGCTGACAGAGCAGGCCGAGGTCAGCCTCAAGCTCTCCTCGATCGGTCAGGCGTTGGACGAGTCGCTGGCCACCGAGCACGCGGCGACGATCTGCGCCGCGGCCGCCGACGCCGGTTCGATGGTGACCTTTGACATGGAGGACCACACCACCACCGACTCGACGCTGGGCATCCTTACCGTGCTGCGTAAGGATTTCCCGTCCATCGGTGCGGTGCTGCAGGCGTATCTGCGGCGCACCGAGGGCGACTGCCGCGAGCTGGCCTACGAGGGTTCGCGAGTGCGCCTGGTGAAGGGGGCCTACAAGGAGCCGGAGTCGGTGGCCTACCGGCATGCCGATGACGTGGACCTGTCGTTTGTGCGCTGCCTCAACGTGCTCATGGCCGGTGCCGGGCGGCCGCTCGTGGCCACGCATGACCCGAGGCTGGTGGCGATTGCCAGCGAGCGTGCCCGTTGGCACGGTCGGGAAGTGGGCAGCTACGAATTCCAAATGCTGTACGGGATACGGCCGGAGGAGCAGCGTCGGCTGCAGGAACGCGGCGAGACGGTTCGGGTGTATGTGCCCTACGGCAACGAGTGGTACGCGTATCTGATGCGTCGGCTGGCCGAGCGACCGGCCAACGTCGGATTCTTCCTTCGTTCCTTGGTGAGCCAGTCATGAAGCTCGCGGTATTGGGCACTGGAAAGCTCGGCGAGGCGCTGCTTTCGGGCATGCTGCGCGCCGGCCGTCGGGCCGAGGACGTGCTGGTTACGACTCGTCGCGACGAGCGGGCCAAAGAACTGGCCGACCGATATGGTGTGCGGCCGGTCAGCAACGCACAGGCGGCGGCTGAGGCCGATGTGCTGCTGTTGACCTGCAAGCCGCAGGACGCGGACACGCTGGCCGACGAGTTGGCCAGCACGCTGACCGTGGACAACCTGCTGGTGTCGTTCGCGGCCGGCATTCCGACCGGCTACTACGAACGGCGCTTCGGCATCGAGGTACCGGTCGTACGGGTCATGACCAATACACCGGTCCTGGTCGATCAGGCGATGAGCGCCATCAGCGCCGGATCGTTCGCGGCCGAGCACCACCTCGAGATCACCGAGGAGTTGCTGGCGCCGGTCGGCCGGGTCGTGCGGGTGCCCGAGTCGCAGCAGGACGCGGTGACCGCCCTGTCCGGAAGCGGCCCGGCGTACTTCTATTTCCTTGTCGAGGCAATGATCGATGCGGGAATCCTGCTCGGCCTGCCCCGGACGGTCGCGGCGGACCTGCTGGTGCAAACCGCCCTGGGTTCGGCCCAGATGTTGCGCGACACCGGAGAGCACCCGGTCAAGCTGCGCGAGGCGGTCACGTCGCCGGCCGGAACCACGATCAACGCCATCGTTGAGCTGGAAAAACACGGCGTACGGGCCGCGCTGATCGCGGCCATCGAGGCGGCCCGCGACCGGAGTCGCGAGTTGGGCAGGGCCCATGAGTAGCGCTCGCGAGTAAGGCTCGGGTTCCCCTGCAGGGAACGGCGTGTCGGCTTGACCAAACATGACGGAGTCGTCACGACGGTGGCCCGTGGGTCGCATCAGTCACACCAGTACCGCTAGGCTGCGAGGAGCACGTGCGTTAGTCGTCCGCCGGTGGGGAAGCCGGCGGCCCGCCACGTGCCGAGGGTTGGTGTGTGCCATGGCGTCTCATTCCGAAGTACCGGAATCCGGCATGCCGCGGGCCGAACGGTCGCGTGCATCGGCTTCCAACGCGCCGCGGCGGAAACAGTCGCGCGCCGTCGAATCCGCGGGGACGCCCGAGAACAGGCCGGCCCAGATGAAGCTGCTGACTGTGGCCGAGGTTGCCGAGTTGATGCGCGTCTCGAAGATGACGGTGTACCGGCTCGTGCACGGCGGAGGTCTGCCGGCAGTCCGCATTGGACGGTCGTTCCGCGTCCCGGAGCAGGCCGTCAACGATTATCTGCGCGACGCCTACATCGAGGCCGGCTGAGCGTGCAGGTGCCGGCTCGCGGATCGCTAGACTGCGGGCCGTGAGCCTCCACTTGTACGACTCAGGTACCCGATCGGTGCGCGACTTCGTGTCGCGTGAACAGGGCGTGGCCTCGATCTACCTGTGTGGGGCCACCGTGCAGTCGCCGCCGCACATCGGCCACATCCGCAGTGGCGTCAGCTTCGACGTGCTGCGGCGCTGGTTGGCGCGCTCCGGCTACCGGGTCGTCTTCTGTCGGAACGTCACCGACGTCGAGGACAAGGTGATCGCCAAGGCCGCCGACGAAGGCGTACCGGCGTGGGAGGTTGCGTACCGCAACGAGCGCGCATTCTCCGCTGCCTACGACGCCTTGGGCTGCCTCCCGCCGACCATCGAACCGCGGGCCACCGGCCACATTCCGGAGATCCACGCGCTCATCCAGCGGTTGATCGACGCCGGCAACGCTTATGCGGCAGGCGGCGACGTATATTTCTCGATCTCGTCCTGGCCGACGTACGGAAAGCTGTCCGGGCAGCGGCCCGACGCGATGGTTCCAGCCGCCGACACCGAGACTGACGACCGAAAGCGGGACCCGCGCGACTTCGCGTTGTGGAAGTCGGCCAAGCCGGGCGAGCCGACCTGGGATTCGCCCTGGGGTCCGGGCCGGCCGGGTTGGCACATCGAGTGCTCGGCGATGTCCGAGCGCTACCTCGGACCGGAATTCGATATTCACGGCGGCGGCATCGATCTGATTTTCCCCCATCACGAGAATGAGATCGCGCAATCCCAGGCGGCGGGAAACGGATTCGCCGCGTACTGGCTGCACAACGCCTGGGTCACCGACGCGGCCGGCGAAAAGATGTCGAAATCGCTGGGAAATTCGATGCTGGTAACCGAGGCGATCAAACGGGTACGGCCGGTGGAATTGCGCTATTACCTCGTGGCGCCGCACTACCGTTCCATGATCAGCGCTTCCGACGAGGGCATGGAAGAAGCGGCTACGGCATATCGCCGGTTGGAAAGCTTTGTCGATCGGGCCACCGAACTGGTCGGCGCGGTCGATCCGGCCGAGGGCGTGCTGTGCGCGGATTTCGTGACCGCGATGGACGACGACCTGTCCGTACCGCGCGCGCTGGCGGCGGTGCACGAAGTGCTACGCGAGGGCAACAAGGCGCTCAGCCAGCAGGACAAGGACACGGTCCGCGGATCGTTGATCGCCATCCGCGCGATGTTGGCGGTGCTCGGTCTCGACCCGCACGATCCGCAATGGCGGACCGGCGCGGCCGACGATCTGACCGGTGTTGTCGACGCGCTGGTCGCGTTGGCGTTGGAGCAGCGGCAGGCGGCCCGCGGTCGTAAGGATTTCGCCACCGCCGACGCGATCCGCGACCAACTCGGCCGAGCCGGCGTTGCGGTCGAGGACACGCCATCCGGCCCGCGTTGGTCGTTACGCCACGACGGCTGATCCGCGCTCGCCGTAACGCTTGAACTGCTGAGAGGAATGTTCAATGGCCGGCAATTCCCGGCGCCAGGGTGCACGTCGCGACGTCAGCAAGAAAAAGGGTCCGCAGGCCGGGACCGGCGGGCACGGCCGTAAGAAGCTGGAAGGCCGCGGGGCGACGCCGCCGGCGCAGATGCGGCCGGGCCATCCCGCGCAGCGTCGGGCCAATGCGGCGGCGAAGCAGACCGCCAAACGCCCGCCGAAGGTCAAGGACAGTCCCGACCTGCTGGTCGGCCGAAACCCCGTCGTAGAAGCGATGCGGGCCAAGGTGCCGGCGACTGCGCTCTACGTCGCACTCGGTGTCGAGGTGGATGAACGGGTGGCCGAGGCGGTCCGTCGGGCCGGCGACCGGCATCTGTCGATCCTGGAGGTGAGCCGCCCCGAGCTGGATCGGCTCACCGGCGGCCTCGTGCATCAGGGCCTGGCCCTGCAGGTGCCGCCGTACGAGTACGCGCACCCTGACGACCTGCTGACCGGCGAGGGGACGCCGCTGATCGTCGCGCTGGATGGCGTCACCGACCCGCGCAACCTTGGCGCGGTCGTACGTTCCGCGGCGGCCTTCGGCGCGCAAGGCGTCGTACTGCCGGAGCGGCGCGCGTCGGGCATGACGGCGTCGGCCTGGCGCACCAGCGCCGGCGCGGCGGCCCGCCTTCCGGTGGCCCGCGCGACCAACCTGACCCGTACGCTCACCGCGTACCAGAAGGCCGGTCTCACCGTGGTCGGGCTGGATGCCGACGCGAAGACCAGCCTCGACGACCTCGAGGTCGCGACCGATCCACTGTGTCTGGTCGTCGGCTCCGAAGGGCGTGGACTGTCCCGGCTCGTCGGCGAGAGCTGCGACCTGCTCGTCTCGATCCCGATCAGCGATGCGGCTGAATCGTTGAACGCTTCCGTCGCGGCCGGGGTTGCCCTGGCCGAGGTCGCCCGCCGTCGTCGCCTGTCCGAATCGGACTGAGACCGAAAAGCAACGGACTGTCCGGATTGGACAGAATCGGACCGACGCGCGTCGAGAAAAGCGGTCCTGCGCTGACCGCACCCGGGTCAGGGCCGCCTTTCGGCGCTAGTCTCATGACGCGCGATGCGCGGACAATAGATGCCTCACAACAATGGGGGTGTTGTTGATGGCCGAACGCAAGCGTTATGAGCCTGGTACGCCAAGCTGGGTTGATCTGACAACGATTAATCTGGATCCGGCAAAAGCGTTCTATGGCGGGCTTTTTAATTGGGAATTCGATACCGGCCCGGCAGAGTACGGCTATTACACGATGTGTCGCAAGCAGGGACGCAATGTGGCAGGAATAATGCCACGGCAACCCGACCAGGACACTCCGCCGACATGGAATACGTATCTGGCAACGGACAACCTGGACGCGACCGTACAGACCGCGCGCGAGGCCGGCGCGACTATCACGGTCGAGCCGATGGACATCATGGATCAGGGTCGGATGGCGTATCTCATCGACCCCACCGGCGCGCCCATTGGGCTGTGGCAGGCCAAGGCGCATATAGGCGCGCAATTGGTGCGCGAGCCGGACACGTTGATCTGGAATGAACTGCACACGCCGGATGCCAAAGCGGCAGACGCCTTCTATCAGCGGCTTTTCCCGTACGAACTCGAGCAGGTAGGGGACGGCCAGGATTTCGATTATGCGGTTTTGCGGATTGGCAAGGACCAGGTCGCCGGCCGGATGCGCGCCACCGCCGACATGCCGGCGCACTGGCTGCCGTATTTCGCGGTTGACGACGTCGACAAGGTCGCCCAGCGGGTCGGCGAACAGGCCGGCACTGTCCTGAATGGACCGATGGATTCCCCGTACGGACGGCTGGCGCCGTGCCGGGATCCGTGGGGCGCCGATTTCGCCATTATTACGCCGCCGCAGGGCTGAGCACGGGGGTGCTGCACATGCCCGAGCAGACACATTACGAAGCAGGTAGACCGAACTGGGTGACATTGCTCGCGCCGGATATTGAGGCGGCGCAGCGGTTTTACGGAACAATATTCGGCTGGGATTTCCAGACCATGGGCCAGGGAGCGGAGCAGTACGTGCTGTGTGTCAAACAGGGCCACGCCGTGGCGGGAATTGTGCCGCGACCGGACGACCCGGACGCTCCGATCGCCTGGCAGACCCTGCTGTCGACTGACAACCTGGACGCGACCGTACAGGCAGCGCAAAAGGCCGGTGCCCGCGTCGTGGCCGAGCCGATGGAGATACCGGAGCGGGGTCGGCTGGCGGTGGTCGTCGACCCGACCGGTGCGGCAATTGGATTCTGGCAGGCCGCCGGGTATGCCGGAGCCGAGCTGATGCACGAGCCGGGCGCGATGACGTGGAACGAACTGCGTACGCCCGACCCGGAAACGTCGGACGCCTTTTACCGGAAATTGTTCCCGTACGAATTCGACCAGGTCGGCGACGGCACGACCGTGGATTACGCCGTATTCAAGCTGGGCGAGAACCAGGTCGGCGGCAGAATGCGCTCGCCAGGAGAATCCGCCTACTGGTTACCGTATTTCTCGGTGGACGAGGTCGACAAGGCCGCTACGCGGGTCGCCGAACGGAACGGAAAAATCATCAACGAACCCGAGGACTCGCCGTACGGTCGGATGGCCGCGTGCGAGGACCCGTGGGGTGCGCGATTCTCGATTGTCACGCTGCCCGAGAGCTGAAAAATAACTGCGGCCCGATTCGAAAAGTCGAATCGGGCCGCAGTTGCGTGCTGAAACTCTAGCCGAGGCGCTCGCCCGACTCCGGCGCGAACACGTGCACGTGCTCGGTGTCGATCGCGAGGCGGACCGTCGAACCCATGCTCGGCGGAACCCGGCCGTCGACCCGGACGACGAACTTCTCGTCATCGCCGAGGTCGGTGGTGCCGTAAACGTAGGCGTCGGCGCCGAGCTCTTCCACCAGGTCGACCTTCAGCGCGATGCCGTTGGGGTCGGAGGTGAGCGAGTAGCCCTCAGGGCGGACACCGACGATGACCTCGGACAGGTTCTTCGCCCCGGCCGCATCGAGGATCGGCTTAGGCAGCTGAACCGAGTACGAACCCATCTGCGCGCCACCGTTGGTCAGCGGCACCGTCTTGAGGTTCATGGCCGGCGAGCCGATAAACCCGGCGACGAACGCGTTCTGCGGGGTGTCGTAGAGAACGCGCGGGGTGTCGCACTGCTGCAGCAGACCGTCCTTGAGGACGGCCACCCGGTGACCCATCGTCATAGCCTCGGTCTGGTCGTGGGTGACGTAGACCGTGGTGGTGGCGAGTCGGGCCTGCAGCGCGGCAATGTTCGCGCGGGTCTCGACGCGGAGCTTGGCGTCCAAGTTGGACAGTGGCTCGTCCATGAGGAACACCGCGGGCTCACGCACGATCGCGCGACCCATGGCGACACGCTGCCGCTGACCACCGGAGAGAGCCTTCGGCTTACGGTCGAGGTAGGGCTCTAGGTCGAGGAGCTTGGCGGCCTCGCGAACCCGCTGC
Organism: Mycobacteriales bacterium; assembly: GCA_040414495.1. Taxonomy (GTDB): domain Bacteria; phylum Actinomycetota; class Actinomycetes; order Mycobacteriales; family QHCD01; genus DATAVB01. The sequence goes on along the minus strand of JBEDUI010000035.1, from coordinate 2,561 downwards.
GCACGCTCGGTTTTGTTGACGCCCTTGAGTTTCAACGCGAAACCCATGTTGTCCGCAACCGTCATGTGCGGATACAGAGCGTAGTTCTGGAAGACCATTGCAATGTCGCGGTCTTTTGGCGGCTTGTTGGAAACATCCTGGCCGCCGATCTGCACTTCACCTTCGTCGATATCTTCGAGTCCGGCGAGCATCCGCAACGCTGTGGTCTTTCCGGAACCAGACGGCCCGACCAGCACGACAAACTCGCCATCCTGGATGTCCAGGTTCAGCTTGTTGACAGCCGGAGTCGGGTTGCCGGGATAGATCCGCGTGGCGTTGACGTACGCAACCTCTGCCATGAGGGTCCCTTCGGGTATGCGGTCGCGCTGATATAACGCGCCGCGACGATGTGAGACGTGGGCACAACATAGAGGAAATACGGGCTCTCGTCACGAGTTCGTGATGCCTTAGTCACTTTGATGTCCACGTCCGGACGGAATAGTTGACACGTTTCAATAACGTAAAGCCGCTTTTCGGGCATTGATCTACTTGGCTTCGGCGTAGCTCTCGACGATCGCGGTGCTCAGCAGCAGCCGTACGGGAGTGTCACCCAGCACCAGCCGCGTCGCCTGGACCGCGGCCTGGTCGACCGCATCGGCGGCGGCCTGGGCCTGCTCAGTCGGGGCGTGCACCACTACCTCGTCGTGCTGGAAGAACACCAGCTCGGCCCCGTCCGGCAGGCTGGTCCGAAGCAGCGCGAGCAGTACGGCGGCCCAATCGGCGGCCGAGGCCTGGATGACGAAGTTGCGGGTGAACCGGCCACGGTCGCGTGCTTTCTGCATGGCCTGCCGCTCCGGGCCGGCGTCCCAGCCCGGCCGCGCCGCCGGGCACGTACGGCCGAGTACCGAACGGACGATGCCACCGGATTCGCCTGTCGTAGCGGCCTTTTCCAGCAGGGCGAGGGCGGCCGGGTAGCTGCGGCGCAAGGTCGCCAGGGCCGGCGTCGCCCCACCGTACATGGCCGAGAGCAGACCGACCTTGGCCTGGGCCCGATCGCCGCGGAAGGACTGTTCGGCCAGCGCGGCGTACAGGTCGCCGTGCGCCGCCGCTTTGGCCATGCCGTCGTCGCGCGAGAGGGCGGCCAGGACCCGCGGCTCCAGCTGCTGCGCGTCGGCGACCACGAGCCGGTGCCCGGGTTCGGCGATCACGGCCGCGCGTACCGCCTTCGGGATCTGCAGGGCGCCGCCGCCGCGGGTCGCCCACCGACCGGAGACGACGGCTGCGGCCACGTACTCGGGACGGAACCGGCCGTCCTTTACCCAGGCGTCGCGCCACGCCCAGCCGTTGGCGGTGAAGAGCCGGGCCAGCGACTTGTACGCCAGCAACGGCTCGACCGCCGGGTGGTCGAGGCGTTTGAGCTCCCAGGCCCGGGTCGTCTCCAGGGGCAGGCCGGCGCGGTGGAAGGCCCGGATGACCTCGGCCGCGGAATCGGGGTTGAGCCGCGGGGTCTGCAGCTTGGCCGCGACCTCGTCGGCCAGGGCCTGCAGCTTGGTCGGGCGTCCGTGCGCGGGCGGGCGCGGACCGAGGGCTTCGGTGAGAATCTGGTCGTGTACGTCGGCGCGCCAGGGCAGGCCGGTCCGGGACATCTCGGCCGCGGCGAGCGCGCCGGCCGAGTCCGCGGCGATCATCAGGTCGAGTTGGCGGCGGGTGACCTGTGTGGGTTCGTACGCTTTTGGTTGGGCCGGGGGCTCGCGTTGGGCTTGGTACGCGGCGATCGTGGCTTCCAACGGGTCGAAATCGCGGTTGGTTGGTTCGTCGTCGAAGAGGCGCGGCTGGTCGTCCTCGGGCGTGGGCTGCTCGTCGGCCGGTGGCTCTTCGCCGTGGGCCCGGGCCCAGATCGCGGCCAGTCCGGTCGGCTCGCCCCATCGCCCCGCGTAGCCGAGGAGCGCCGCCTCGGCCAGTCCTATGTCGTAGGCCCGTTGGACTGTGACGCCTTGCTTCAGCAGGCCCGGATAGATCCGGGCGGTGTCGGCCCAGATCCACCGTGGACGGTCGGCCTCATGCTGACGGATGGCGGCGCTCAGGTCGTCGGTGTGCTCTTGAGGACCGGTTGGCTGGCCGGCGTCGTCGAGCGCTTGGAGGGTGCCGGCACCCCGCTCGGCCGGTACCACGACGATGCGCATGGAACAATCATCGACGATGGCTCGGACAGTCCCGTTGACCCACCGTGCCGCCGCGGCCGCTAGGCTGCGGGAAATGCCAGCGTGGCGCAATTGGTAGCGCACCCGACTTGTAATCGGGCGGTTAGGGGTTCAAGTCCCCTCGCTGGCTCCACGCCTGACAAGCGGGAGCGCTGTATCGTGATCCCGCTGCGTCTCGGCCAGCATGTGCCTCCCGGGACTGTCGGGGCGACGCTAGCGGCCGGCACGCGCTGAGAGGCGTGCAAATACCTGCGAGGCCGTTCACGAATGAGGCAGGCGCGCGCTTACGAGATAACTCGCGGGAATCTTGGCCGCTCCTGATCCGAGGCCGCTATACATGTCAGGCTGGCTGAATTCCTGCAACGTCTCAAGCTGGAGCCC
>JBEDUI010000034.1:0-9388 GCA_040414495.1 Mycobacteriales bacterium | reverse complement strand
GACGACGGCACCAACGACCTGCTCGTCTCCGGCGTGATCCGTACCGGTGAGATGCAGGCGTGGTTCCTCGCCGAGAATCTCGTGGACACTCCGCTCGTGCACGCCTGAGCCCGGCGGTGACGGTCGGCCCGTAGGGGCCGGTCACCGCAACTGCCGGAAGCGCGCAGCGGCGTATTGCGACTAATTCGCGGGTGCGACGTACGAGCCGAGTGCTGGGCTGTCACGGAAAAGGTGTCTAGGCCCGCACTGAGGAGGAAGAGGTTGTGCTCGCCGGGCGCTGCTTTTGGGATTGACGGCTACCGCCCCGCAAGACCGCATCGCGTCAGGGATTTCGTAGGCGGCCGGTGAATCGACTCGTTGACCCTGAATGCAGAAATGAGGAGTCAACGGGTGGACGAATTGCCGTCACGCATCGCAGAAGCTGACCCCGCGTACAGTCGGACGCGGTCAAATGCCATCTCAAGCGCGACGTGCATGGGGCCTGGATCGTGCGCCAGCCGTGCAAGCAGATAACCGCCCTGCGATGGGCCATGATGCCAGTGGCTAAGTCAGACGAGTCCGCGTCGTGGGGCAGGACGTTTTTCTGCTTCATGCGCTCCAACGCCGCTGTGAGCAGATCCTCCCAAACGGTGAAGTGCTGGGCGTCGTGCACGGAACGAAATAACCTCCTCGACCAGCGCCGCCTTATTCGGAAAGTGCTGGTAGAACTGCGACTTACCCGTTCCGCTGGCTACCATGACCTCGTCAAGGCTGGTAGGGAACACGCCTTTCGCAAACATCAGCTCTGCGGCAGCCTCGACAATGCGGGCGCGCGTGGCGGCGCCGCGGCTGGTTAACCGTCGCGGCTCGGGGTGGGTTGGCCTTCCGCGCCACCCGCAGAGCGTATCGGCCGATCGAACTGCTGCCCCAATTTGGACCAACCTGATTCATCCTGACGCGACCGGATGATGCCCCGCAGGTCGAACTCGCAGGTGTATTGGCGAACTGCTTCACCGTCAGTCAGTCGAGCGGACCGAGAGTGTACGAAATGGTGCAGATCGATCTTCGAGCTGCGCGGCCGTCCCTGCGATGTGACCGACAACAAGGGGGTCGACGCGCTCTCAACTTAGGACCATAGAGTACAGTACGGGGTGTTCCAAAGGTGTCGATGCCGACTCCAACTCGGCCAGTCGTCGATCCAGAAAAGGATATGACAATGAGCATTGCTCACGTATCGTCTGATCTGACGGTCGCCTTCGGCTCCGGCCTGGCCGATCTGCAACTGGACTTGAAAGACCACTTCTGATGGTCCAACAGTCCGGTCCAGCCAGCTGCTCAGCGTGTCGTTGCCCTGGCGTGCCGATCCGATACCGACCGGGTTGGTGAAGGATGCACGCCTGGCACGAAGCCAATCGGATCAGCGGTGACAGACCGTCAGCCTGGTTGCGGTCAGAGCGCGGTCGACGACGGGCCATGGTGACGGCTGCCAGTTCGGTCCTCCACAACCAGGAGTACCAGGATGTGAAGTGCCTGCGCGGCTGCGTCAGCGAGCTGCTTGAGCTTGACCGACCGGTCATTGAGCATGAATTCGCCGACGATCAAGAATTACTCGTAGCGACCGTCGCATGGCTCACCCGGGCGCACCTGCGTCGGCAGGCCACACTCACTCGGCTACTGGCCCAGGGTGATTTCGTGCGTTGGGGCCGGGCCGCATTAATGCAGAGCCGCACGCCCGGGGTGATCTTCGGATGCGAGATCGCACGGATCTCCGTCGGTGACGGCATTAACGGGACAGCCCGAGAGATCCTTAACGATTGCTACCGTACGTGGCAATTGCACATCGTTCGCGCCCTTGAAGGTCTCCAGGGGCTGGCTGTCGTCGATGCTGATGCCGACCTAGATCGCCTGGCTATCGCCATGCTCGGCTTGCTCCAAGGTGGCTACATGACGGCCTGCGACGCGCAAAGTCTGCTCCCGCTGGAAGCTGCGATGGACGCCGCCGCCCGGCTTGCTACTCACGGTGTGCCCTGCTATCCGAATGCGGAGGAAACAGTCAGCACGACCAGCCCAAGCAGGTAGCGCCTCGAAAACGGCGACCGGACTGAAGATTATGGCGAGACAATCCAGCCGATCCGTGTGCTAAGACGCCGAGGTCTGGGCGCCACTGGTACTGGTGGAACCGAAAACGCAATGCAAGCGAGGACTGGATACAGGGAGGCGCCCAATGAAGGCGATTGTGGTGACGGATCAGGCTGCTGGAACGGCCGGGATGACGCTGGCGGAGCGTCCCGAGCCGGAACCGGCGATAAACGATGTCGTTGTTCGGATTCTTGCGTCGGGATTCGTCTCGACTGAGCTGGAGTGGCCCTCGACGTGGACCGATCGCGCCGGCCGGGACAAAACACCGTCAATCCCCGGCCACGAGTTGGCCGGCGTGGTCACCGCTCTCGGGTACGGCACCACGGGTTTGTCGGTGGGACAGCGGGTGTTCGGCCTCGCCGACTGGCATCGCGACGGCACCCTGGCGGAGTACGTGGCGATCGAGGCACGCAACCTCGCGCCCCTGCCGGGAGACGTCGACTTCTCGGTAGGCGCGTCCCTGCCAATCTCAGGTCTGACCGCGTGGCAGGGACTGTTCCAGCACGGTCGCCTTCAGTCGGGGCAGAGCGTGCTCGCCCATGGCGCGGCCGGCGCAGTTGGAACGATGGTTACGCAGCTCGCCCGTGAGTTCGGTGCCTACGTTATCGGTACCGGACGCGCCGCCGACCGTGAGAAGGCGCTCGAATTCGGCGCACAGGAGTTCGTCGACCTCGAGAAGGACGCACTGGAAGACGTTGGCAAAGTCGATCTGGTCTTCGATGTCATCGGTGGCGACGTCCAGAAGCGGTCGGCGGCGATGATCAAGGCCGGCGGAACGCTGGTGTCCGTCGTCGGCCCGGTCGAGGCCCGGCCCACTCACGGCCTGGCGGTGGATTTCGTGGTCGAGGCCGACCGCGCCGAGCTGGGTGAAATTGTGCAACGGGTGCGGGACGGACGACTGCGCACGAACATCGGAACGACCACGTCCCTCGATGATGCGGTCGCGGTCCTCAACTCCACCGAGCGGCGCAAAGGGAAGACGATCATCCGCGTCGGCTCGTAAGGACGCGAGCGTCGGGCGGCAGGCTGGCACAACGAGCCTGGCGCGCCCCGAGCAACGAGAAATAGCCAGCTAGTCGAGTTAGCGCGGAACGTAATGCTACCGTTCCAACCGGTACGTTACGTTCCGCGCTTCTCTGCCGCCGTGTGCGCAAGCTGCGAACTGGACCAGGATTCACCGTTCAGGTGCGTCCGCCGGCACGATGTGGATCGCGGCTTCTTCTGCGGACGCACCGCCCCCCGCGATGCCGGCGTCGATAGCCCAATAGTCGGAACGAGCATCGCTATCGTCCAGTTCGGACAGTATTAGCCGGCCTGACCGGATGTCGCCGACCTGATCGTCGATGGGCTCCCCGTCGGTGTCCGTGGCATCGCCTATCCCATCGGAATTATCGGCTGAGGCGAATTCGGGTTCTTCTCTTGATAGTCGACGGGCAAGGCTTTCATGATCGGACTCCTCGCGTGCGGTGATTCCCCACGCTGATACTCCCAGCGGCCGCTCCGCCGGCGAATAGCCGTCGCCGGCGTCGTCGCCGATTTCATCACCATCGAGCGCTTCCTCGGGCGGCAATAGACTGCTGTTTTCGAGGAAGTCATCGGCAGATGTGTCGTCAAAGGCGGTCACGATGATCTCCTTGGTGGATCGTATTGTGCGTTGGTTGCAATGAGCTGTGGATCACCGCGCACCGGTGGATTCTCTCTTGGAATGGATGATTCCACAGAATGGGATGCGTGGCCCAGGTCTTATCCGAACTAGCGTGTGTCGGTAGAGTGGGTTTGGTCACCCAATAGCGGCTGTCAATTGGCGAATGCGGTCCATATTCTGGTTGGGAAGAACGTGGAACATCGTCGGTAAGACGCCGCTGGTGGACCGACACTAGACAGTTGCACGATTACGGCTTTGCACACCGAAGTCGACCACACACCACACAAACGGAGTAAGAAACGTGAGCGACACCAAGCAGTCCGCTGAGGATCTCGCGATCCTTGAGCAGCTCAATCTCGACTACATCCACTCGGACGAGGCCAGCGATGCCAAGCGCTTCAGCGAGTTCCTCGCTGAAGATTTCATCGTGCAGACTCCGGGTATCACGCGCAACCGCGAGGAGTACCTCGAGTACATCGCAAAGCCCCGCCCCATCAAGGACATAGCTCTGCGCGAAGTCAAGGTTCGCATTCTCGGTGACGTTGCTCTGATCCACGGCCGTGTCTCGTACACCATGATCGCTGATGGCGCGGTGCAGGACGCGTTGTACACGGACGTGTACCAGAAGCGTGCGGGCACCTGGGTCTGCGTTTCAGCCTGTGCGATCGCGCCGGGCGCCTGACGCACCGCTGCGAGCCTCCTGGTCGCGAGGCAAATCCGACCTCGGGCAAGGCATCGGCGTGGCCGTGGATATACCTCGGTCGCAGCTGATCGCTGCCGATATCCCATCGCTTCGGAAAGAATTCCGCACATTTTAGAAGGGACAGCTCGGTTATGTCTGATATCGCGGCCCAGGCACGCTACGAACAGTTTGCCGAACTTCACCGCGGCCCCGATACGTTCATCATGCCCAACGTATGGGATGGGCCGTCGGCCCTGCTCTTCAAAGAGGCAGGATTCAAGTCCATCGCGACCTCTTCCGCGGCTTTCGCCGCGACACTGGGCCGGATCGACGGCATCCACGCCATCAGCCGCGACGAGCACCTCGACCATGCCGCGCTGCTCACGTCCGTAAGTGGCCTGCCGATCAATGGCGACTTTGAGGACGGCTATGGCGACACTCCCGACGATGTCGGAGCGACTGTCGACGCTGCCATTGCCCGCGGTCTAGCTGGCATCGGAGTCGAGGACACCACTGGTGACCCCGCCAAGCCGATTCGCGACTTCGATGACGCGGTTCGTCGTATGGAATCCGCTGCTGCGGCTGCGCGCGGACAGATCGTCCTGACCGGTCGTACGGACAATTTCTTGTGGGGGATTTCCGATATCGATGACACCATCCGCCGTCTTTCCGCTTATGCGGAGGCAGGAGCTGACGTCCTCTACGCGCCGAACCTGCCGGACATGGCTTCCATTAGCGCAGTCATCAAAGCTGTCGCCCCGAAGCCGGTCAACGTGCTGGTCAGCCCTCGGGACACAGCGACCCTCGCCGACCTGCAGGCGGTTGGTGTCCGCCGAATCAGTCTCGGCGTCGATCCGTACACGCACGCCCTTGCAGCTGCACAGGAAGCTGCCGCGAAGCTTGCAAAGGGAGATCTGACGGCGCTCGCATCAAATCTCAACTTCGGCCACATCATCGACCTGATCAAGGGCTGACGCGGCCGCGCGACCGCCTCGTTGCCGCAACTGCGGCCCGGCACGGCCGCGATCACCATCACCGCGACCCGGCATCGCGCCAGAGCCTGGTACGGCGATCACCAGCGATAGGCCCGGAGCACACATGATCGAAACCGAAGAGACAACGCCGACAGACCGTGCACCGCGGGTGCGCGTGGTCGCGGCCTCGTCGTGCGCCGGGGCCGTCCCGAGCCAACCCGCGACCGCCCCTGTCGCCCCTGACTCGGAGCTCGGTGGTAGGCGGGGCTGGGCGTCCGTGGCTGCTGTAGCGCTCGGCGCGTTCGTCGTCGTCATGACCGAGACGATGCCGGTAGGGCTGCTGCCGCGGATCGCCGACGGACTGCATGTCTCGCTTGGCCTGGCGGGGCTGATGGTGCTCGTGCCGGGATTCAGCGCCGCGGTGTCGGCGCCGTTGTTCTTCCTCGGCTCTGGTCGCTTCGATCGGCGCTCGGTCATCCTCGTCCTTGGTCTGACGGTGCTGGTATCGAACGCGGTCGTCGCGGTGGCGCCGGACTTCGTCGTGGTGCTGATCGCCCGTATGCTCTTCGGCGCTACGCTCGGAGCCTTCTGGACCGTGGTCGCACCGGTCGGGCCCAAGCTCGTTGGCCGGGCCGGCGGCACTCGTGCCATCACCATCATCGCGGCGGGTATTTCGGGTGGAACGGTGGTGGGGTTGCCGGTGGGTCAGCTCCTCGGCGATCTCATCGGCTGGCGTCTCACGTTCGCCGCCGCGGCGGCGGCGACACTGCTCGTCGTGGTCGCGCAGACGGTCCTGCTGCCGGGTATTCCGCCGGACAGGCGTACGCACCTGCGTGATCTCGTGGGAGTCGTGACGCGGCGGCCCGCCCGGTTCGGGATGGCCGCGGGAGCGCTGGTGTTCATCGGGCAGTTCACCGCCTGGACGTACATCACCCCGTTCCTGCTGGACCACACGCATCTGTCCAGCGGCGTGGTCACCGTGCTGTACGTCATCTACGGCTGCGGTGGCATCGTCGGCTCACTGGTCGCCGGATCGCTGTTCAAGCGCGGGGTGATCGGCAGTTTCGCCGGGGCGGCGACGGTGGTGGCCGTATTGCTCACCGGGCTAGCGAGCGCTGGCACCTTGCCCTGGCTGGCTGGCCTGTTGCTCGTGCTGTGGGGCCTGTTTTGGGGAATCGTGAATCCCGGAACGCTGGTCTGGATACTCGACGCGGCCCCGGAGACCCCTGAGGCCGCGTCGGCGGTGAATGTGACGAACCTTCAGATAGCCGTGGCGGCGGGGTCGGGCCTCGGCGCGATCCTGGTTTCCTCGACAAGTTTGCCGACGGTCTTCCTCACGGCGGGCTTCGTTGTCCTTGCCTCCGCCGCGCTCGCTGCCGTGGCGAGGCCGTTCCTGACACTCGCCCGGAGGGAATGAGCAGAACCGAGCGAGGTAGTGACCCTCGGCGCCCTGAATAGCCGGCACGTCTTGGGCCACATCAGGTTGCCCTGGAAGTTCATCGGTGCCGTGTGCTCCTCACACCGGGGTGCTTCAGATCGACAACGTCCTCGTACTGCGGGTGTTTGTCGATGAAGGTACGCACGATCGGGCAGATGATCGTCACCGTTTTTCCTTGCGCGCGGACGTCGTCCAGGACCCGGCGGATCATCTCCGTCGCGAAGCCCTGGCGGCGGAACTCGGGATACACCATCGCGGCGAGCAGCACGACCCGGTCATCAGCGAGGCTGTAGGTGATACCGCCGATCTTGGTGTCGCCGCTCATGGCGTCGTAAATCCCGTTCTCTTCCTCGTTGACCAGGAAGAGGTCGGAGTCGGTTTTCGCCCCAGGGTCGGCGACCTGATCGATGAGGGCCTGCTGATCCTCGGTGAGAGTGCCGGTCCCGTCGGTGTCGTCGGATTGATAACGGTCAGGCTTGATGGGACTGGTCATGATAGGTCCTTTCGGGGACGAACGTCGATGGTGTGCCGTACGTGGAGGCTGTCTGGCTCTACGAGTCGCCCGGCCTGATGCGGAACACCTGCAGAGTCAGTCCGTAGTACTTGGAAGTCTCACCGACCCAGCTCATTCCGAGCCGTTTGGCGGTGGCGATGGCGCGGATGTTTTTCGGACGCGCCACGGCGAATAGCTCATCGGTGCCCTGCGTGAATGCCCAGCGAATCAATTCTCGGCCGGCCTCGGTCGCGTACCCCTTCCCCCACGCGGCGGGGCTCAGTTGCCAACTGATCTCAAGGTCCTCGTCGAATGGCGGCAGCAGTCGGATCCCAAGTCCACCGACTATCTGACCGTCCTCTTTGTGTTCGATGGCCCACCGTCCACCGGGTGGAACGGTTTTTGCGCACATCTCGTGCCAAGCCTGCAGGACAGAACGCATCGCAGGAAGATCAACGACCCGGTCCATAGCCGGGGTCAGCCAACGCGCCACATCCGCGACGCCATAGATGCCCAACGCCTTCTCGGCGTCATCAACTGTCCAGTCTCGGATGACCAACCGCTCGGTCTCCAGCACATGATTCACGCCGACACCGTACTCTCCGTCGTCCAGCCTCGCGGACCCGCGGGTCCAAAATTCAGCACTCTTTGATGCGGCGACTCCCAGCTCGCGGGAGCCGCAATGCCATAGCTCACTGCAAGCTCGACACGAAGACTTCAGTGCGATCTCATGTGAGAACTGGACTTGTGAGTGCGATACGGGTCATAGGCAGGCATCTACGGCCTGGGCCGGTTCGTGGTAGGGCAGGGCTAGCTTTGCTAATACTTGTGGACCGTATAGTACGGCTTCATATCTCCGATAGCTGCGTTGAAAATGTCTCAACATCCATGCTGGCAGGGCCAGATGGTGATGTCTCTCATCTCTGAGGCGTCCTCCTATTGGACGCCGAGGTACAGTATCCATGATCGCGTTCCGCTCGATGTCAGGCTGAAGGCGGCGCGGTGAGCTCGTAGCTCTTCACGTGTTCAATCGCCTCGGTCAGGGCATGGTCTATAGGTGATGTGTCCTGCTGGACCTGTGCGAGCACATGCCCGCCTTGCAGCGCGGCGATCACAAGCGTCGCAAGCCGATCGGGATCGGCGTCGGCACGCAAGACGCCCGCGGCCCGCATACGCGACAGCCCTTCGCTGATCAGCTCCCGCCACGCCGCGAACGCGTGCTTGAGGACAGCGCGGACATCCTCGTCCTGTTCGGATAGTTCGGTTGCCATTGAACCCAACACGCAGCCGTACACGCCCCCCGGCGCCCCGCACCGAGCAACCACATGGTCCTTCCACTGTTCGAGGCCACTGACCGACGCAAGCCTCGCCAGGGGTATCTGCTCGCGATGCAGGACTTGTCTGACTCGGTACTGGGCGACTTCCAGAACGAGCGCCCGCTTGTCCGGAAAGTGCCAATACAGCTGCGACTTGCTTGTGCCACTACGAACGCGAATTTCATCGAGCGTGGTCGCGGCGACCCCGTGCATCAGCATGAGGTCGGCAGCAGCTTCAATGAGTTTTGCCTTCGTTGCCGCGCCGCGACTCGTGAGGTGATCACGCCGCATGGCGCACATGGCGCGCCCCCTTTCGCACGGCGAGCCGAATCCAATTCTGGACTATTGCGTCCAGATTGTTGTCGATTTATGCGAGGCGTCGTAATATCGTTCGGTGCCCAATAGATCGTCCACGGTGTTACTGTACCCGTCGTTCGGGCCCTCAAGTCCATTGCACAGCGGTCCATCATCGTCGTGTCCAAGACTGTCTCGAGGCCGCAGGTCGTGTATCACTTAAGAACGACAAGGCAATTCTCGGTGTCGTAGTAGTCGTATGAAGACTGGACCATTTAGTACGCTTGCGTGAGGCAGGTAGGCGTCTCGTGGACGTCTTCAGTACACCAGGGGAGCAGCACGTCGATGACCAGGCCGTACGACGAGTCTCAGTCCGGGCGCCGGCAGGCATTTCCGGTTTCGGACTACAGCGAATGGTTGGATGAAGG
>JBEDUI010000033.1:0-12792 GCA_040414495.1 Mycobacteriales bacterium | reverse complement strand
CGTGGTCGTCGGGGTCGCGCAGTACGACCCAGGTGGCCTCGGCCGACTGGCCCACGTCGGCCAGACTGGCGCCCAGTTCGACCAGATGTCGCTGCTCGGCCGCCTGGTCCTGCCCGGTGTACGGCGCCACGTCAAGGTGCCAGCGGTCCTTGGCCTGCTTCTGGTCGGTCGAGGGCAGCAGCTCCAGCCACGGCCCGCGGCCTTCGGGCACGGCCAACGCGACGCCCTTCTCGCCATAGTCGAGGCGTACCGGCCAACCCGCGGCGGCGGTCCAGAACGACGCCAACGCCACCGGATCGGAGCAGTCCATGACCAGCGCGGCGATCGGGCCGGTGTCGGCGTAGACCTCGCGCGGCTCCAGTACGCAGAACTCGTTGCCCTCCGGATCGGCCAGGACGACCCAGGGCGCGTCGGCCGGCTGACCAATGTCGACGCGGCGGGCGCCATCGGCCAGCAGCCGCTGGGTCAGCTCCTGCTGCTCAGCCAGCGAGCCGGTCCGCAGGTCCAGGTGCAGCCGGTTCTTGCCGACCTTCTCATCGGCGACCGGGACGAATACCAATTCCACACCGGGCTCGCCGACCGACGGCGCGACATCGACCTCGGACGGCAGTTCCAGGCTGATCGGCCAGCCGAGCGCCCGGGACCACCATCGGGCCAGTGCGGGCGGGTCGGCCGCGTCGGCGACGACGTTGACCAGTCGGGTGCTCATCGCTCCCCCTCACGTACCCGGGGACGACCTACCGGCGCCGACGCCGCCTGCGACGTACCACCAGCGGCGTGACCGCGACCGAACCTAGCAGCAGCGGCGCAGCCAACAGCGCCTGATCGCTGGCGGCCGAGTCGTCCTTGAATGTCGGTGGCGTGCCCAACGTTCGCCATCGTGATGGTGGCCAGACGGTCACGAACGCCTTGCCGATGACGTCACTCACCCCGATCGTGCCGTGGTACTGGTCGGTGACGTGACATCGCGAGTCGGCCGAGTCGTTGCGGTGGTCACCCATCACCCACAGCCGGCCCTTGGGGATGGTGTACGGCCCGAACTTGCGTCCGTTGGCGCATTCGGTCGAATTGACGTTGGGTGAATCTTTGTAAATGTACGTTTCGTTGAGCGGTCTGTTGTCGACCGTCACCCGGCCTTGCGCATCGCAACAGGCCACGGTCTGACCGCCGACCGCGATGACCCGTTTGACGAAGTCCTTCTCGCTGGGCTGGGCCACGCCGATCGCCTGGCCGATGTCGCGGAAGAACCTCGACACGATGTTGCCCGGCGGCTTGACCTGGACCTCGGGGGTGTCCTGCCAGCTGGGTGGTCCCTCGAACACGACGATGTCGCCCGGCCGCGGGTCGTGGAACCGGTAGGTCAGCTTGTTGACCAGAACCCGGTCACCGGAACAACCGGTACAGCCGTGCAGCGTCTTCTCCATCGAGGCCGAGGGAATGAAGAACGCCTGCACGAGGAAGGTCTTGATCAGTACGGCCAGCACGATCGCGACTACCAGCAGTACGGGAAGCTCGCGCCAGAACGAACCCCGCTTGCCGCTGGAATGCTTGCTGCGGCGGCGGAATTTGCTGAGAACCTGGTCCGCCGAACTCGGTTGGTTCGGCTGCTGGCCCGACCCGGGCGGCAAGGTTCCGGCCTGCGCGCCGGCTGCGGTCGATCCCGCGTCCGGCGCGGATCCCGCTGCGGCCCCTGTACCGGACGGCGCTGCTCCTGGGCCGGACGGCTCAGGGCGGCCCGGATTGGCAGGGCCCGGATTGGACTGGCCCGGGCCGGCGAACCCGGGGCCGGTCGATCCGGCTGGCGGCGCCGACGGCGGCCCCGGCGCCCATGATCCTGGGGGCGCGGAACCGGGCGTGGTAGGAGCGGGCGGTTCGGTGGGGCCAGCGGCGTGCCGCGGGCCGTCGGTCACGTTGTTGGGCCGGTCACCGGTGGCGCGCCCGTCTGCCTCGTCGTTCATCAGTTGCAGCCTAGCCCGCGAGCCTGTGCCGATCGGTGGACGGCGCGCGGGCGAAATCGGTCATTCAATCAGTGGGCGACGTTTTCCCGACGCTCTTTGATCTTGGCGGCCTTGCCGCGCAGATCGCGCAGGTAGTACAGCTTCGCCCGGCGAACGTCACCGCGGGTCACGACCTCGATCTTGTCGATCACCGGGGTGTGCACCGGGAAGGTGCGCTCGACCCCGACACCGAAGCTGACCTTACGGACGGTGAAGGTCTCCCGAATGCCACCGCCCTGCCGACGGATAACCACACCCTGGAAAACCTGGATCCGGGAGCGGTTTCCCTCGATGACGCGGACGTGGACCTTCAGGGTGTCGCCGGGGCGAAAGTCCGGGATGTCGCTGCGCAGCGACTCGGCGTCCAGGGCGTCCAGCGTGTTCATCGCGTCTTCGCTTCCTCTTGCGTGAGTCAGTCAGCGCGCAGCAGCACGCTGGCGACTGAGTCGAACGGGTTTTGTGACCTTACAGTGCGGCCGTATCAGACCGCGGCAACCCTCTTAGGGTGCCACATCGTGGTACGGAACGTGAAACCCGGCCTCCGCCACGATGGCCCGGTCGCGTTCGTCGAGCGCATCCGGCGGCAGTGCGGCCAGCAGATCGGGCCGGCGCGCGGCCGTCCGGCGCAGCGCCTCATCCCGCCGCCAGCGGGCGATCGCGGCGTGGTTGCCGGACAGCAGAATCGGCGGCACCGGCCGGTCATCCCACTGTTCGGGCCGGGTGTAGACCGGGCCTTCCAACAGCCCGTCGGCGAACGAATCCTCCACGACGCTGGCCGCATTGCCCACGACACCGGGAATCAGCCGGGTGACCGCCTCGATCATCACCAGCGTGGCGACCTCGCCGCCGGCCAGCACGTAATCCCCCACCGATACCTCGGCCACCCGCAACCGTTCCCCGGCCGCGTCAATGACCCGCTGGTCGATCCCCTCGTACCGACCGCAGGCGAAGACCAACCGCGCCTCGTTCGACCATTCTTCGGCGAGCCGCTGGGTGAACGGCAAACCCGACGGCGTCGGTACGACCAGCACGCTGTCGGCTTCGGCGACCTCGGTCAGGCCGCGCTGCCACGGCTCGGGACGCATCACCATGCCGGGCCCGCCACCGTACGGAGTGTCGTCGACACTGCGGTGTACGTCGGTGGCCCACTGGCGCAGGTCGTGCACCCCGATGCTGATCAGACCGCGCTCGATCGCCTTACCCAGCAGGGATTGCCGCAGCGGCCCGAAGTACTCGGGAAAGATCGTCACGATGTCGATACGCATCATTTCACCGCCACGAGTTGAGGCCGCGCTCCTACAGTCAGCGCGCCGGGACGTTACAGATCAAGCCGCCCGGGCGTCAGAGATCGAGCAGTCCGGGCGGCGCGTCGATGACGACGGTGCCGGCGGCGATGTCGACCGTCGGCACGATCGCGCGAACGAACGGAACCAACGCCTCGCCGCCCTCAGTACGGCTGAGCGCCAACAACTCCGAACCGGGACCGTGGATCACGTCGGCCACCGTGCCGATCGGCTCACCGCCGGTGGTGATGGCGGCAAGACCGATCAGCTGGTGGTCGTAGAACTCCTCCGGGTCCGCCAACGGCGGCAGGTCATCGGTGTCGACGACCAACGAGGTGCCGGCCAACGCCTCGGCCGCGCCGCGGTCGGCGACGCCGTCGAACGTGACCAGCAGCCGGCCGGAGTGCCAACGGGTGCGCACGATCCGCAGCGGTCCGCGTTCGGCCGGGTCGGTGCCAACCACCGCACCATCGGCGAAACGCTTATCGGGATCGTCGGTCCGTACGGCCACCGCGACCTCACCGGTGATGCCGTGCGGCCGGCCGATCCGGCCGACGACGAGCTGCAACCTAGACCTCGTCGGTGTCGATCAGGTCGACCCGTACACCCCGCCCGCCGACGCCGGTGACGACCTGACGCAGCGCCCGGGCGGTACGACCGCCACGACCGATGACCTTGCCCAGATCTTCGGGGTTGACCCGGACCTCGACGGTACGGCCGCGCCGCCCCGAGACCAGATCGACCCGGACGTCGTCGGGGTGATCGACGATGCCGCGTACGAGGTGTTCGACGGCCGCCTCGAGCACCTAGCTCTCCTTGGCCGTCTCGGCCGGCGTCTCGTCGGCAGCGGCGGGCGCGTCGGCCTTCTTCTCGTCGGCCTTCTTCGCCTTCTTGGGGGTGGTGGCGTCGTTCTTGGGCTCGCCCATGTTCTCCTTGGCGGCCGCCTCGAACAGCGCCTTCTTGTCGGCCTTGGGCGGCTTGACCTTCATCGGCTCGGGTGCCGGCAGCCCCTTGAACTTCTGCCAGTCCCCGGTCACCTTGAGGATCGCCGCAACGGCCTCGGTCGGCTGCGCGCCGACGCCCAGCCAGTACTGCGCCCGGTCGGAGTTCACCTCGATGAACGAAGGGTCCTCCTTGGGGTGGTACTTGCCGATCGTCTCGATCGAGCGGCCATCGCGCTTGGTCCGCGCGTCGGCCACGACGATGCGGTAGTACGGCGCGCGCATCTTGCCCAGGCGCATCAGCTTGATCTTGGTTGCCACGAGTGTGGTTGCTCCAGGTTTCGTACTCGGAGGGTCGGCGGTCCCCCGCGTGGGGTTGCGGAGTGCGACGTCCCAGGGACTCGGGCGCGTGAACGGGTAGAGGGACCGCGCACACGCCGGGTACTCGACCGAACATTGTGCCAGATCCGAACCGGTGCTGCCGCGCCCGACCCCGATTCGGTACGGATCAGTACGAGCGGGATTCGGTACGGATCAGTACGAGCGGCCCACGTAGGCGGTCAGGTCCGGCTCGTCAACCGAGTCCGGGACCGAACCGTCGGCGCGGACCAGGCAGCGCACGGTCACGGCCGATTCGGCCAGCTTCGCCTCGCCGGGTACGCCGACCGCGTCCCACGGCACCCGGGCCCAACCGTTCTGCGCCGCCTCGGCCGCTTCTTCGAGCGTGGCGACGTCGACGGTGCGCTCGTCGCGGCGGGCCAACGCGGTGTCGTACAGCGCCTGCTGGTCTTCGACCAACGCCTCGGCCACGGCCTTGGCCACACCGTCGATGGAGATCTGGTCCTTGGTGCCGGGGATCCGGCGGACCAGGGTGGCGTTGCCGGCGGCCAGGTCTCGCGGACCGATTTCGACCCGGACCGGTACGCCCTTGAGCTCCCAGTCGACCGCGCGGCGGCCGAACGGAAGGTCGGTCCGGGCATCGACCCGGACCCGTACGCCAGCGGCGCGCAGCTCGTCGGCGATCGCATTCGCCTTTTCGGTCGCCTCGTCCTTGATCGCCAGCACCACGACCTGGGTGTGAGCCAGCCGCGGCGGCAGCCGCAACCCGTTGTCGTCGCCGTGGCACATGATCAGGCCGCCGACCATGCGGGTGGAGACGCCCCACGAGGTGGTCCAGGCGTACTCGCGCTGACCGCTGGCGGCGAGGTACTGGATGTCGAACGCCTTGGCGAAGTTCTGGCCGAGTTCGTGGCTGGTGCCCATCTGCAGCGCCTTGCCGTCGACCATCATGCCCTCGCAGGTCATGGTGTCGGTCGCGCCGGGGAACCGTTCGGCCGGCGTCTTGAGGCCGACCACGACCGGCATCGCCAACACGTCGACCATGAAGCCGCGGTACACATCGCGCAGGATCTGTCGCGCGTACGCCGAGGCGTCTTCCTTGGTCGCGTGCGCGGTGTGGCCCTCCTGCCAGAGGAATTCGCTGGACCGCAGGAACAGCCGGGTCCGCATTTCCCACCGCACGACGTTGCACCACTGGTTCAGCAGCAACGGCAGGTCGCGGTAGCTCTGGATCCATTTCGACATCGACTCGCCGAAGAGCGTCTCGGAGGTCGGCCGTACGACGACCGGCTCCTCCAACTGCTTGCCGCCGGCGTGCGTCACGACGGCCAGCTCCGGGCTGAAGCCCTCGACGTGCTCGGCCTCCCGGTTCAGATAACTCTCCGGGATGAACAGCGGCAGGTTGACGTTCTCGGCGCCGGCGCTCTTGATTCGCGCGTCGACCTCGGCCTGCATCCGCTCCCAGATCGCCGTTCCCCACGGTCGGATGATCTGGGTGCCACGCACCGGGCCGTTCTCGGCCAGCTCCGCCTTGGCGACGACGTCTTGGTACCAGCGCGGGAAGTCCTGCGCCTGCGGGGTGAGTACGGATGCCATGGCGGGAAAGGTTAGTGCCTGGCTCACGGTCGCGCCGCGACAGGTCGACCACTCACAACTTGGCGAGCGCGGCCTCCCTCGTGTCGCCGCTGACACGGCGCACCGCCACCCAGGTCGCCACGACCTCGACCACGGATTCCTTCAGCGGGACGATGTAGTGCCGCAGCCCCGCGAACTGTGCCGGATCGTGGTTGTGGTGGGCCTCGTCATTGGGCGGCTCCATCGTCGCCGCCCAGGCGATCGGCCACGACACACCGTTGGTCCGGGTCGTCGAGCTGCGGCTCGACCGCCAGCACGGCACCACCGCCCAGATCCGTGATCGCCAGCACCGCCTTCGGCGCCCCTGGACACCACTCAACCCCTAATTTGATGGGCGGCACGCGCTCGCGCGAACCCATCCTCAGCATTGGCATGGCGCGATTCTGCCGATTTCGGCACCGGCTCGGCGTTCGTTGTCCACAGGCGCTCAGCCGTAGACGGCCTCGGCCGCTCCCTTAGCCATTCGGGTGACCACCGTGAAGCAGCGGTAGACCTCGGCGACTGTGTCGAAGCTGAACGTGACGCTGCGCTCGCCATCCCGCTCGACGCATGGGACCAAGGCGGCGGCACCCGCCGCGTTGGTGGCCTGGAATTCGACCGTGCATCGATAGGGCGCGGCGGGCAGGGCGGGCACCTGGGCCGCGTTGACCGACTCGCGGGCGGCCTGGTGCAGCAGCGGCCGGGTCGCCGCCGGGGTCAGGCAAAGCGCGGTGTGCCGGTCGATGGCGTGCTTGACCACGACCTGGCGGGCGGCCGGTGCGTACTGGCCCGCCTCGGCGCAGGTCAGGTCGTCGCCGGTGACCAGAGCCAGCCGGGCACCGTATTCGGCCGCGAGCAGCGCATTCAGGTAGCCCTCGCTCATCGAGCGGCCACCCAACGTCACATTCGTGAGTTCCTGCCCAATGAACGTGTGACTCAGTACCCCGGGCGTACCGGCCGCGGTGTGGTAACCAACGAACGCGACCAACTCGGGCCGGGCCTGGATGCCTTCGAGCATCGCGTATGTCTTGTGCCGGCCGGTAATCATGCGCACCCGCGGATCGAGGTTTTCCAGCACGATGTTGCGCATGCTCGAATGCGCCTCGGTGACCACGACATCGTCCACGCCGGCCCCGAGAAATCCCAACGCCACCGAATTCACATCGCCGGTCAACAACTCCCGGAAACGCTCCCACTGCGGCGATCCGGGCCGGCAGTCGTCGGGGTTTGTGACGCCGGTGGCGCCTTCCATGTCCGCCGAAATCAACGCCCGCATCTACCCCTCCGCTCGATCGCGGAGCTCAGCCTAACCGGGCGCAGGCAGGTTTCTGGCGTATTTCTGCGTCGGCGCTTCGTACGAGACGAAATTGGCCAACAACTGCTCGGGATCGGAATGTACGGAGAGCATCGCACGGTGTTCGGTGGAGAGAAATTCCTCGGACACCATGTGGTCGAGAAATTCGGCGAGTTTCTCGTAATAGCCGCTGACGTCGAGCAGACCGCAAGGTTTGGCGTGCAGGCCGAGCTGGCCCCAGGTCCACACCTCGAACAGTTCCTCCAGCGTGCCGGCCGCACCGGGTAGCGCGATGAAACCGTCAGCCAGCGCGGCCATCGTCGCCTTACGTTCGTGCATGTCGGCGACGACCCGCAGCTCAGTCAGACCCGGGTGCGCGACCTCGTGATCGACCAGACGCTGCGGAATCACGCCGATCACCTCACCACCGGCCGCCAGCGCCGCGTCGGCCAGCTCGCCCATGATCCCGACGCTGGCACCGCCGTAGACCAGGCCGATCTGGCGTTCGGCCAGCAACCGACCCAGCCCGCGAGCGGCCTTGAGGTATTCCGGCCGCGATCCCGATTTGGAACCGCAGAAGACGCACATTCGCATGCGTTCACCCTAAAGAACCTCGCCAGCGAATTTCGTTCATCTGCGCAGCTCAGCCGAGATTTCCTAGCGCAGCAGGCGGAGCCGGCCGACCAGCTTGTCGACCGGGTTACGCGGGCCGACCAGGCTGAGGCCGTAATAGCTCAGGTCTTCACCGCCGAGACCGGCCAGGTGCGCCAGGTACTCGTCATAGACCCGCGCCGTCTGCGCGTACTCGGGCATGTCGACAACGAGCAGGTTCGGTTTGGTCAGCGCTTTGGCCCGGATGTCCCGGATCGCGGTACGGTCGCCGCCCAGTATTGAGCAACCGGTCCACGGCAGTCCGGGGTGGTGTTCGCCGGCGGCGTCATCGCCGCCGGGACCGAGCAGTTCCGGCCTCGCTTTTCCCACTGCTGCGGCCATGCAAGCCGTCGCGTTGGCGATGAGGCCGGGCGCTAGGGCCTCGTCGACGACCATGACCCACTTGATCCGGATGTCCCGGGTCGGCAGGTCGGTGCGGATGTCCGAGGCCTCGACGGTTGTGCTCACGCAGACTCCATTCGGATATCGAAATTGCGGATCGATATCCGAGGCTAGATTATTGTTTCGTACGGTGGAGTCCACGCCGAACATCGTTCGGCAGAAGCGAGGTCTTCATGGCTCTCGACGAACTTGATCGGGCTTTGCTGCGGGCGTTGGAGAACGATGCTCGGCAAACGAACCGCGATCTGGCCGACGCGACCGGCGTGGCACCGTCGACGTCGTTGGAGCGGGTCCGGTCGCTACGCGAGCGCGGCGTAATCCGCGGATTTCACGCCGAGATCGACCTTGGTGCGGTGGATCGGCCGGTACAGGCGCTGATCTCGGTCCGGATCCGACCGCCGTCGCGGCCGATGATCGAGGGTTTCCGCGAGTGGGTGATCGCGCTGCCGGAGACTATTGGCCTGTTTGTGTTGTCGGGTTCGTACGACTTCATGATTCACGTCGCGGTCGCGGACACCGATGGGCTGTACGCGTTCGTGATCGACCGGCTGACCCAGCGCCGCGAGGTCGCCGATGTGAATACGTCGGTGGTGTACGAGCATCTGCGCTCGCCGGTGACCGGTGGACAGCGGCCGCGACGCCGGACGCGTGCCTAGGGCGCGTCTCTTAAATCCTGGCCGTCGCGAGCGGTGATCGCTGTAGGCGCTGCGGCGATCCGGCAAGGCAGCCCGGGTGCGGGTGTCCCGCAAGGCAGCCCGGGTGCGGGTGTCCCGCAAGACAGCCCGGGTGCGGGTGTCCCGCAAGACACAGCGAGCCGATACCGGTGTTGTATCGGCGACGACGACAACGCTAGGCCGCCGGGGTGGCGGGGTGGGAGCGTGTCAGTCGTCTGGGCGCCGCGCAGCAGGCCGAGGATTTAAGAGACACCCCTAGCTATTGGCGGATGGCGAGCGGGCGGGCGTACTCGACCGCGAGATGAATGGCACCGTGCAGCGGCGCCTGGACACCGAGCGCGCCGTGCTCCACACGGGTCGGGCCTGGCGCGATGGCGCGCACGGCGGCGCGGACCGGCTCCAGCAATGCGGCGTGCGTACCGACCGGGCCACCCAGCAGGATCAACTCCGGGTCGACCACCGCGGTGACTGAGGCGACCGCCCGGGCGATGGCGGCGGCGAGTACCGGCACCGCGTCGCCGGCATCGAGGAGCCGCAGAATGGCGGCGACGTCGTTGGCCGGCGAATCGGAACGGCCGAAGCCACTGGCGGCGAGCTCGGCGGCCAACGTGCCGGCGCCGGTGCCGGGTAGGTAGCCGATCTCGCCGGCCAGACCGTGCGCGCCGCGAATCAACTGGTCGCCGATATAGAGACCGAGCCCCAGTCCGGCTCCGACATAGACGTAAGCGAAACTGCCCGTCCCAGCGGCGGCGCCGACACGGTGCTCGGCCAGCGCCGCCAGGTTGACGTCGTTGTCCACCAGCACGGGGACATCCACCACGCCGGCCAGCGCCTCGGCCGGATTCGCCAGGCCCTCCGGAAATGGCGAGTCCGGCAGCGCGGTGACCTCGTGGGTCCGCGGATGTACGGGATTTGCCACCGAGACGGCGACGGCGCGCAGCGGGGCGCGGACGGACCTCGTCGCCGCCCGCACGGTGGCCCGCAGGCTCTTGGCGAGTGCGGCCCGGTCGCCCGCCGCGCCGGGCGGCTTCGTCTCCTCACGCATGGTGTGGCCGGACAGATCTGCCGATATAGCGCGGATTCCGGACTGATCGAGGGCCAGAGCGAGGATCCAGCCGGCAGCGGTGCCCAGCTCGTAGAAGGTGCCGATCCGTCCGCGCCGGCCGGTCTCCTGCGGTCCGGTGGCATCGAGGAGGCCGGCATCGACGAGCCGGCGGACCGACTCAGAGACGGTGGGTTTGGAGATGCCCGTGGCGGTGGCGAGCTCGGCGCGGGTGACCCGGCCGCGGTCGATCACCGCGTCGAGGAGTCGCTTGTCAGTTGCCGCTCGCAACACGGACTGCGGGAGCGCCCGCTGGTCGGATCCGGTGGCCACCTCTTGCGCTCCTTCGGTCGCCGTCCTAGATTACCCACATTTAGTTAAGTCATATTACCAAATCGGCGGGAGACGGTTATGGCCATCGAGACATCGGCTCCGGACGACATCGCCGGGGCGATCCGCGAAGCGAAATCCACGCTGCGGGCGCGGATCGGCGACGTGGCGGGCGCGTTCGCGGTGGCGCGGGAGCGGGTGCGGGCCGAGGTGGCCGAGGTCGTGGCGCAACGGGAATCCGTGTGGCCGGTGGTGCAATTCGCCGATATAGCCGCCGGCACGGTGCCGGCCGAGCAGGTCGAGGCAATTCGGCGCCGTGGCTGCGCGGTGGTGCGTGGGACGTTTCCGCGCGACCGCGCACTGGGCTGGGATGCCGAATTGGCCACTTACCTGGAACGTAATGAATTCGAGAAAACCTACCGGTATATCGACGACGGGGTATTTGCCGGCCTGGCGGCGAGTAAACCCTCGATATTCCCGATCTACTGGTCGAAGCCGCAGATGCAGGCCCGGCAGGACGACAATATGGTGGCCGTACGCGGATTTCTGAACAGCTTCTGGAAACACGAATCGGAAGGTCGGGTCTGGTTCGATCCGGTCCGCGATACGGCCTATCCGGACCGGGTGCGACGTCGTGAGCCCGGGTCGAATTCGCACGGACTCTCGGCGCATACGGATTCCGGTTCGGTGGAACGGTGGCTGACACCGGCATACCAGCAGGTGTTCCGGCACGTATTCTCCGGAAATGTCGAGGCGTACGACCCGTGGGATGGCGCATTTCGCACCGACGTACATGAATTCGAGTCGACCGTCATGTGTTCGGCGTTCCGTACCTTTCAGGGGTGGACGGCATTGGCGGACATGGCGCCGACCGAGGGTGTGCTGCATGTGGTACCGATCCCGTCCGCCATGGCGTACGTTCTGTTGCGGGCGTTGCAGGACGACGTCGCCGAGGACGACCTCTGCGGGGCAGTGAACGGGCAGGCGTTGCCGATCAGCGAGCGTTGGCATCCGGTGCTGATGCCCGCGCTGACGCCGATTCCGGCTGTCGAACCTGGGGATACGGTGTGGTGGCACGGCGACATGATCCACTCGGTCGGGGCGGTCACCGACCAGCAGGGCTGGGGAAATGTCATGTACATCCCGGCCAGCCCGTACTGCGCGAAAAATGCCGCGTACGCCGAGAAATGCGGCCAGGCATTTCTGGCCGGTGTCAGCCCCAGCGATTTCGCCGGCGAGGATTACGAAGTCACCTGGAGCGGTCGGGCCACAATCGACGACCTCAACCCCACCGGGCGCCGCCAACTCGGCCTCTAGCTCGCCCTCCCTTGGTGATCATGACGATTCCGACGCACACGCCGGTATCCAGGCACCTGCGGCCTGAATTCGGGCACGGCGCTCCGCACCACCCGCGCACTGCTCGTGCGCGGGCCGCCGACCACTCCCCCCTTAGCGTTGTGTCTATCCGCTCGGACGGCCGGGTTGGTCGTGCATGGTGTTACGACTAGGTTGCTGCTGCGGATCGATGATCGGTGGTGGAATGACGTGCGGAATTCCCTTGAGAAAGACGATTTGCCAACCCTCGTGGTGCACGATCCAGTGATGGTGATGGCAGAGCAGGACGAGGTTGTTTAGGGCCGTGGGTCCGCCGTCAGCCCAATGCCGCACATGATGTGTCTGACACCAGGCCGCCGGGGCGGTGCAGCCGGGATGTACGCAACCAATATCGCGGGCAACCACAGCGCGGCGAATTCCGGTCGGAATAGTGCGGGTGGCGCGGCCGATATCCAATGGCTCGCTCTGGGATCCGAGCACGATCGGAATTACCGCGGAGTCGCAGGCGATCCGGCGGGCCGCTTCGGCAGTGATCGCGGCCCCGGTGCCCAACATTCCGGTGCCCGGCCGCTTTAACCTCTCGTCAGACCGTTGACCGCGCAGGTCATCCAGCGCGATCGTGACGGTGACTTGCGGTTTCTCCCCACCGACCGTAGGCAACTCGCCGCCCGCCAATGCGTGACCGCACAATTCGACGAGCGCGTCAGCCATCCGTCGACTCCCGGATCGGGTGTCGGGTTGACCATCCTGAGCGGGCTGCGGGTGGGCAAACGCGTCGAGGGCAGCCTGCACGGTGGCTGAAGCTTCGGAATCGAGCCGGCCGCGTACATAATCCATGCCGCCTACATCGCGGCGGAAGACCAGTTCCCGTCGGGTCGGCTTGTCCTCAT